>NZ_CAMYWM010000103.1 GCF_947302755.1 uncultured Anaerovibrio sp. | reverse complement strand
ATCACTGATGACAGTCATTTCATGCTTTTCCATATTGCCCGTTGCATTACGGCTGTAGAAAAAGCCCTGTTGATTTCCTACCAGCTCCGGATTATAAACACAGTAATAACCCAGAGACAAATTGGTGGTTTTGGAAAATCTGTCAAATAGCTCCTGAATATTATGATCAATATAGCTGCGCCTGATTGGATCCTTGATATCATCAGCGTTGTTAATAAAAAAATCAGCAATACTTACCATATGGTCAACGGTATCCTCAAACCTTATATATTCCTGATCTATCTTTTCCGCCTCATTAGTGGTAAGGGTATTCATTTCTATAGCAATATCCTTATCCTTTTCACTTCCAACAATTTCAAAGGCGGCAAAACACAACACTCCCGTCAGAACAAGCAGTGTCGCTATAAGAAAAGCCATTACCTGCTTCTGTAATGAGCCTGCCTTATCCATGGTATTGCCTCCTTTCTCTATGGGAGGTGGACCCAAAATCTATACTAATAATATTTTACATTTAATTTTAAAATCCTGCTTTTTGATATATCATAATTTCCTAAATTTTCTGATTTTTTCGTCAATAAAATGATATAATATACTTAAGAAATTCTCGTGAGAAAGGAGGGAAAAAGCTATGAAAGGGCCTAAGAAGTGGTGGCAGGAATATGATGGTTCGGAAAAGGAGGGCTGGCAGGACCCAGATCCTTTACATCCTGATATTGACGATCGCCATTATCCTGATGAGGAGGAGGAAATCGGACAGGAAGAAGATGTATATGGAAAAAAGTATAAGTAATGCCTGTGAATTTTAAAAGGCTCGGCCTGGTACGGACGAGCCTTTTATTGTATGTAAAATAATAGTATTTTAACACTTAATTAATATTATAATAAGTTTATTTAAATAATTATTTAATTATTTTTTATCATTTTATTAACAGTATAATATTCAATCATAAACCATTGCTTTCACAATAATCTATAAGCGCAGCCGTTATTATAGCATTCATACTCATACTCTTTTTGTCTGCCACCTTCTCCAGGCGTCCCTTTAAATCCTCGGTCATATATACGGACAGTCGGGAATCTTTTTTTATTTCCTTGGTAGGTCGTCCCCGCCTTTTAGGTGCCACATGATTTTCTGATACATTTTGGTCATGTATCATTTCTTCAGTGGTAACAGTGTTCTGTGCAGTCTGGTCCACATTTTGTTCTTCCTCCTGCTGAAGGGGAACAACTGGCTTTGCCCTGCCGGTAAAATCTCCCAGGGCTGCTGCAGTATTATTAAGGTCCAATTTTTTTGCCATTATTTTCACCTCATTTTAGTGTTATTATAACTTTAAATTAGTATTTTTTTAGCTTTTATTAATCGTTAAATAAGACTAATTCAATGGGAGATTTATATGCCCACTGAATGTAGTCGAATTAATCCATAGCTTTGCGGACGTATCCAAGAGGCAAAGCCTATTGGTTAATACGTCCCATGCGAAAGTGTCCTGCAAAGCAAGACCATGGTCTTAGCTGAGCAGCTGACACTGACCGCTATGGGGGCTTTTCTCCCAATTAAGAAAAGGGAACATTAGCACCCGTTAGCCTGGGGTTAAAATATTGCTTTTTTAATTTTTATTAAACAGTTCCAGGACCTCATCTGTAAATGCTTCATAATCCTTGGCACCGTCTGATTTGGCATCCACATTGAACACGTTAGTATGAAGGGCGGTACATTGATGGAATACTGTACGCTCCTTTATATGGGTATTAAATACGATACTGTTGATTTGGGCTGCGGCCTGATGGAATACATCCACAGCAAATTTGTTGGCCTGGGTCCGGGGAACATCCCTTGTAATCAGAATACCATCAATTTTCAGTCCCGGATTATAATCAGCCGCACTCTGAATAGCGGAATACAAATCACCAAGACCGGTAACGCTTCGCTGGTCTGCATCACATACCCCAATAACGCGGTTGCAGGCAACCAATGCCAAAAATACTATCCCTGACATACTCGGAGCCGTATCCAGAACCACAAAGTCATAGCCCTCAACCTTGGCCAGGGCCTTTTTTAATAGGAAATCTGAACCCTTTTCCTCAAATTTGCTTCTTTGATTCTCAATGCGCTTATCGGCTCCCATAAAATCATAATACTCATTGTGCTGTACCACATCCTCCAAAGGAGCCCCTAAAATAAAATCAAAGGTTCCGGCTACAGTTCCTATAGCCTCACCACCGGAATCAGCTGTGAAATTTGCCTGGGGATCAAGATCTATAGCCAATACCTTATAGCCCTTTCTGCCCAGAGCTGCACAAAAATTAATGGCAGAGGTGGTTTTACCTGTGCCACCCTTTTTGTTTGAAAACGCAACAATTTCCATTTATACACCTCATTTTTACTCTTAAAAAAAACATTTATTAAACAGCATATAAATGTTTTTTTATAATTTTAATATTACTATAATACAGTTATATTAGTATTTTTTTTCGTGTTTTGCAAGTCAATATATTTTTAAAAAATTAAAAAACACACATTACCACCTCTCATCTCCTTCCTTTTCTGTCCTTTTCAGTTATCCGGAGATTATTGTTGATAAATGGTGTGTTTTCTTTTTTTTATGTTTTATATTTTTTTATGTTTTTAGTTTTCCTCCAGGCCATATATATCAAGGGGTTCATGGATTATACAAGACTTAATTGTATAAAATATATGACTGGATTGTATCATAAGTATGACCGAAATGTATCATTTATCAGATTAAATTGTATAGTTTACCTGACCGGATTGTAGCATTACATGACCTAATTGTATCATAAAAATTCTTCAATATAGATGTTATGATGAAACTTTCTATACAATTTGGTCATGTATCTGTGGATAAATCTGAATTTTCATGGTGACTTCATATTCTTTGATACAATATGGTCAGCTTATATGGCGTTTTCTAGGGGGAATAAAAAATAATGATACATTATGGTCATCTATTGTATGATGTCCTGGTTCAGATATTTTTCTTTAGAACTAAGCTCTCCCAAGCCGCGCTGCCTGAAGTACTGGCTTTGGGCAGCATTCCCTCTGGAGCTATGATCACTGTCTATTTTAGACGGTTTGCCTTACATAATGAGGCTGGGGGTTACCTGTTTTATCTTCAGGTAAATAATAGTTGGATGGCGTTTTAAAAATACATGACTAGATTGTATCATTTATCTCACATAGAGGAGGGAGTCTTAGCATCCGTCAGCATCGGATAAAATAGATAAAAACGACAAAAATGACCTTATTGTAACAATAGGAGACCAGATTGTATCATTAGTTTTAAAAAAATCTTAAAAAAAAGATACAATTAGGTCATATATAGCCAATATGTGACTGAATTGTATCATAGATTTATGAAACATGACCTAATTGTATCAAAAATTTTTAAATAATAATGTAAAGTATTGATACAATCCGGTCATCTATTAAAAATTCACTATACAATTCGGTCATCTGATAGATATTTATTAAATATTTTGCCAGATACATGACCTAATTGTATCATAAAAGTTAGCAACTTTTTATACAATTAGGTCATGTATCAATGAAAAAACATGAAACGATATCATTCAACACCAGAAAACACGGGACGTTACAATACACGACTTAATTGTAACATTTTTGGAAAAAATATCAAAAAGTATTATACATTTCACTCAGATAATGCTATAATGAACGCGTAAGACCGATATATATTGAGGTTCTGTATTCTTTTCTATTTGAAAAGTCTTATATTATCTGTTCGAGTTCACTGGATTAAGCTCGATTAAAAGAAATTTTTAACATGGGGATTGTAAAGGGATGAATACGAAGCTTAATAGCCATAAAAGCAAAACAAAACAAATAATATTGCAGGCCAATACCCTTATTGAATCCGCCTCATTTTTTTCCAATTTAATGGAAGCAAGGCTTTTCTATTTGGCCCTGGCCAGCTTAAGGCCACAGCTGAAGGATGGGGAGCCGGCAGAAAATAAAATTGTCAGTATACCATCTGTGGAGGTTATTAAGATGTTTGGCGGCAATAATGCATATTATTCGCGGTTGAAGGGATTTTGCAATAATCTCCAGGGGATTCGTGTGGAGCTGCAGGATAATGAGGAAAAGGGAAAGCTGGTATCAGTAGTACCGTTTCCAAAATTTGAATTTGATAAAAAAAAGGGAATGCTTTCCATAGAGCTGCATAAGGATTTTGCTCCTTATGTTTTGGAATTGGCTGACAAGCCCTATACCCAGATTGCCGCCAGCTCCATTTTTTCCCTGAAGTCCACCCATTCCATTAAGCTGCTGGAGCTGCTGCTGCAATACCAGGGCTTTGAGAAATTTAAGACCTCCGGAGTTATTGAGCGTGAATTTTCCCTGGATGATTTGCGGTTTTATATGGGTATCCCCGATGATAAATATCAGAACGTATCGGTATTCATTCGTTCTGTTATTACTTATTCCATTAAGGATATCAACAATAATACCAGCTATTATATTGAATTTGAAAAAATCAAGCCAAGCCGCACCATAACGGGATTTAAATTTTATCTCAGAAAAAAGGATAATGCTCCGAAGGTGGAGGAAAATATTACTGTGGCCGATGATGATCTGGTGGAGATTCTTCTGAAATATGGTATAGGAAAAATAGTGGCCAATCGCTTTATACGTACCTATGATACCAAACGGATAAAGGATAATGTGCAATATACATTGACCCAGCATGGGGTAAAGAATATTCCTGCCTATATGCGCAAGGCAATAGAGCAGGATTATGCCGGTAATGCCAGAAGGGCTGCTGCCCAATTTGATTTATTTAACCAGAGTCATTTGAATAATTCTGCCTCTGAACAGGCCTGTGAACAGTTCCTGATTGAAAAGGGATTTGGTGAGACCTCCAGGGAGGTTATAATGGCTCATGTCAGGGTTGGGGATATGGATGATGTGATAGACACCCTTTTGGGGGAAATCGATAAGGCAGAGTTTTATAGATGCTATTTAATGGCTGATTTTTCTTCCTTGAGGAATGAAAGGGCATCAACAGATGACGTAAATGTATCAGAGCCTTTGGCAGGCGGGGAAGAGCCTGTGCCAGAGTTTGACAGCTATGTATATGCCTCAGAGGATAAGGATACCATTGATGATGCTTCCTCCAGTATTTTGGGAGTGGTGGAAAATCCGCCGGAGGTCAGCCCGCCCCATGTGGAGGAGCATGCCAATTCCGTTAAGGAGGGGCTAAAAAACCAGCTGGTGCTTACCGTATTGGTTGAGGGAGGCAAGATCAGCAAGGAATTTCTTCAGCAGTGCTTGGATGCCAAGCTTAATATCAGCGAAATTCAAAGCATTGTGGGTAAAACATCAATTGCTGATATCTTGGAATAATGGCCGGCACAGACAGGCTGATTTGATATATTGAGCTATATGATTGTGAGACAGAGCGCTAAAACCTTGGCGTTCTGTTTTTTTGTCCATTGATAAAAAAGTATACAATTTGGTCATGTATTTATCTAATCTAATTTTAATAATGGCTTTCAACTAATATTCAGACAATGCTGTTATATTATAACTGTAGGAAAAATTAAGGACGCTATTTTGTGTATCTCAGCAATTTACTATGAAATCTTAGCAAATCAAATCCGAAGGATGCAGATGAGCTTTAGATTTCGTTGTAAGGGCGTGTGGACACCATCAGGTGTCCAGTAAGTTTATACCGAGAGGAAGTGAAGCTGTATGGATACAAGCGATGTCAACAATTATTTGAAAAAGGTGAGACGATATTTAAAGAAAACCAAGCTTAATGATTTATCAAAGATGATTGAATTAACCAAAATGGATAACCTGGGCAAGGGGAAAGCATTTTTCGTAGCAGGTGTTGTGGCCTGGTCGGCCTTTTCCTGCAGCTTTGGCAATGTAAACAGTGCCTCGGCAGCCCAGATTGGCTTGATGAGCACGGCTACCGCATTAACCGACAGCATGCGACTTGGTGGCATACCGTACCGCAACAGAAACGGAAAGGTAGTGGTTTCCGGCAGTGCCTCCAAAAATGATTACATCCTTGAAGGGTGCCAAACCAGGGCCCAGGTGGCTTATAATATGGCCCGGGCCAACGAGCCGCGTATTACCCTGGATATGCTGGCCATTGCCAACGAACTGGGGACCTCCATGGAGGGGTTGGAGTATTCTGTAAAGACAGCCTCCAGCATAAAGAGCAAGATTGACCGGAAAACCAATAAGGCACTGGAAGCCGGGGAAATTCCCAAGCAGGATTTTGAATATATTTCCGAGACCGGGGACTTGCTGCGCTATACTGAAGTGGTAAATCATGACGATATGGCCAATAAGGTCCGTGAAACTGTAGAGCTCCTTGAGGATAAGGGGTATGTGCTGGATGAGATAGATAATAAATATTTAAATAAGGAGGGCCGATATAAGGCTGTTCATCTAAATTTTACCAGTCCTTCCGGTCAGGCCTTTGAACTCCAGGTACATTCCCAGGAGACCCTGGCGGCCAGCCGGGCTACTCATACCATGTATGAAGAATGGAGAAATCCAGGCACCAGCCCTGAGCGAAGGACGGAGCTGTTTTCCGAGATAAAGAGCACCTATGACAGTTTACCGTTACCAAAAAATATTGAGCAGCTTAGTAACTATAAAAGGGTGGTTTAAAAACATTTTATAAACATTTTTTTAACCATATTATGTAGCTAATATAACTTTATTTTAATGTTATTATTTTGATAACAACAAGTATTTGATATATCCCATATGACCTTCCTAATGGAAAGCACCTGCCAGTTTTGTGACAGGTGTTTTCTCTTTTGGCATTAAATAAAGCAGGATTTTCCCGGGGTAATGACGAATAACTGTCAATCAAGACAAAGAGAAGAAATATGAGATAAATAGGGAGGTGAGTTTTTATGGGGGCTGAAGAAATTAAAAAATTAAAGGGAATAATTGATAAAAGCCGATCCATGGTGTTTTTGGGTGGTGCAGGTGTTTCCACCGAGTCGGGAATTCCGGATTTTCGCAGTGCAAAGGGGCTGTATAATCGGAAGCTGAAGCAGAAATTTTCACCGGAGGAAATGGTATCCCATACATTTTTGGAGGAGCATCCCAAGGAGTTTTTTGATTATTACAAAAAAAATCTGATATATCTGGATGCTAAACCGAACTATGCCCACAAAGCCTTGGCCAAGCTGGAGGAAATGGGCAAGCTGAAGGCCATCATAACCCAGAATATAGATGGTCTCCATCAAATGGCCGGATCTAAAAATGTAATAGAATTGCATGGATCTGTTCATCGTAATTTCTGTGTGAAATGTCATTCGGCCTATGATGCAGACTTTGTTGTGAAAAGTACTGGTATCCCGGTCTGTCCCAGCTGCGGAAGTATGGTGCGTCCCGATGTAGTACTTTATGAGGAGGCCTTAAATCGTCAAGATCTGATAGATGCAGAGGAGGCTATTTCCAAGGCTGATACCATGATAGTAGGTGGAACGTCCCTGATGGTATATCCGGCTGCCAGTCTGGTACGGTTTTTCCGTGGGGTAAATCTGATTGTTATCAACAAGACGCCTACACCGGCTGATGAATGGTGCGATTTGGTTATTCATGACGCCGTGGGGAAGGTGTTAAAGGCCTGTGTATTAGATCAGATTAAAAAATAGTATTAGAGCTGACTGCTGTCAACATGATATTGTGGTCAGCTTTTTTAATGGGATAAAACAATTAAAATAATACTTATTTACTGTTAAAATATAGTTTAATAAATATTAATTTAGATATTTATCTACACAAAGGTAACACCTAAAAAGGTCAACTTAAATAAAATATATAGTTGACGGTCAACATAAGCAGCAATATAATGATAACGATGGCGTGCGCCAGGTATCATTATACAGTGGTTAACAATTCTGCAAAATTCAGGTGGAGTTAAAGCTCCACCGCAATTTAGTTGAATTTTATGTGAGGTGTGTGGCAATGAAAGCGTTGGATATCCATGAGCTGGTGGATAAAATTATAGCTGGGGAGAGAATAAGCCGTGAGGATAATGTATCCTATTTGTTGGATACTCCTCTCCAGGAATTACAGGAAGGGGCCCAGAGACTTCAGGAGCATTTCTGCGGTAACCATGTTGATTTATGTACTATTATTAATGCCCGTAGCGGCCGTTGCGGGGAAAATTGCCGTTATTGTGCCCAGGCTGCTTGTCATAAAACCGGTGTGGATGAGTACGGCTTTTTATCTGAACAGGAAATTTTGGAAAATGCCAAGGCCAATGAGGCTGCAGGAGTAAACAGGATTGCCCTGGTCACCTCCGGCCGGGCATTAACCGGCAAGGACTTTGAAAAGGCCTTGTCCACCTACAGGACAATGAAGGAGACTCTGTCCATTGGTCTGTGCGCCTCCCATGGGATTATTTCCCGGGACCAGCTCAGGCAGCTTCGGGAGGTGGGGGTGACCCGCTATCACCATAATATAGAAACCAGTGAGGGATATTATCCGGAAATTTGTTCCACCCACACCTATGAGGACAGGATAAATACCATTAAGGCAGCCCAGGCTGAGGGCTTGGAGGTTTGCTCAGGCGGAATAATCGGCATGGGGGAGAGCTGGCAGGACCGTATAGATATGGCCTTTGCCTTACAGGAGTTAGGCATCCAGTCTATTCCGATTAATATTTTGGTGCCTATACCGGGAACAGGATTGGAGCATCAGGAGCCTATTTCAGCGGAGGATGCCCTGAGAACCATGGCTATCTTCCGGTTTATTAATCCAACAGCCAATATCCGCATGGCTGCAGGGAGAAAGGTGCTGCCGGACAGTGGAGCCACCGCCTTCCGGGGGGGAGCCTCTGCCACAATAACCGGTAATATGCTTACCACCTCCGGTACAACCATAAAGGAGGATATGGGGCTGCTGAAAAAATTAGGCATGACTAATCAATAAAGGACTTATTTGGAGATATCCCGCGATTATTAAATAACTCAGTGAAAAAACAGTGCTGTTGGGTTATAATATTACTCAACTTTCCCACCACAAAAATAAAGCCAATTCCTTGAAAATATTGGTGTC
>NZ_CAMYWM010000102.1 GCF_947302755.1 uncultured Anaerovibrio sp. | reverse complement strand
CCTACGGCACAGTGTGAGCTTAGTGTTCGTGTAAGGACGTAGTGCGAAATAAGGTTTCGCATTACGTTTATTTTTTCATATCGTCAATGGTGAAATTGAAGTAGGTCTGTGGATAAGGCTCATTCTTCAGGAAGAAATGCCACCACTCTGTATCTATTGGTTCAAAGCCGTGGTTTATCATGGCTTCCCGTAAAAGCATCCGGTTGTTGAACTGCTCTTCGGTAATTTGCTCCTCCTCTGGAATGAACTCTCCCTCAAAATCCCCTGTATAGGTACCGGTTTCCGGGTCACCGCACCAGGTGGGATGGCTTTCCAGACCGAAGTGGTCAAAGGTGCCCCCCATATCCACTTCCTTGCCGGTATTCATGTCAAACAGGGTCAAATCAATGGCGGAGCCCCGACTGTGACCGGATTTGGCGTCAATATAGCCATCGGCAAACAATCTGGTCTTGTCCACCTCGGGATAAAAATAGTCCTTCATCCGCTTGTCGTCCAAATCCTCCGCCCAGGCCACAAAATTATCCACGGCCCGCTGTGGACGATAGGCATCAAATACCTTCAGACGATAGCCCTGCTGCTTCACGTCATCGGACACGGCCTTCAGGGCCTCGGCGGCCTCCCGTGACATCAAAATACTGGGCTGGGTGTAGCCATTGATCCGATCCCCTACAAAATTGTAGGTAGAAAAATACCGGACCTCCTGAATAATATCCGGCACCACATCAGACAGCACCACGAACCCTGTAGGGTCATTTACGCTTACACTGCGGGCCGGTGGCGTTGCAACATTTGGATTGGTCACGTCCGTAGCCTGGGCCTGCATAGGCATAAATACCCCGGTGGCTAATATCATACCGCCCATAAGACCTAACAATTTCTTGTTCATTTTCATTATCCCCCTTAATGCTTTTATACTATATCTTTTTATTCTTGCCAAAAAATGATTTTCCTGCCAAAGAAAAAATGTTACAACTTAATACAGATGGCAGGCCACCTGATGGCCCTCAATATGCTTTATCTCCGGGCACTTAGTCCTGCATAATTCCGATGCCTGTTCACACCGGGGAGCAAAGGGACAGCCCTGGCCGTTATAGGTGCCGACCTCCCCCCGTATCAGGGAAATATCCTGCCGCACATTGGGGTCCGGTACCGGTATGGCGGCCAGCAGGGATTTGGTATAGGGATGCATAGGGCTGGTATACAAGGACTCGGCATCGGCCAGCTCCATTATTGAGCCCATATACATTACCGCCACCCTGTCGCTGATATATTTAACCATAGCCAGGTCATGGGCAATAAACAGATAGGTGAGCCCCAGCTCCTTTTGGAGCCTGCGCATAAGATTTACCACCTGGGCCTGAATGGAAACATCCAGGGCGGAAATGGGCTCGTCGCAAATAATGATATCCGGATTGACGGCCAAAGCCCGGGCAATGCCTATACGCTGCCGCTGACCGCCGCTGAATTCATGGGGAAACCGGTTGGCCTGCTCCCGGCTCAAGCCCACTAATTCCAGTAATTCATAGACTCGTTCCCCTTTGGCCTTATCATTATCATATACACGATTTATTTCCAGGGGCTCGGCAATGATTTCCCCTACAGTCATCCGGGGATTAAGGCAGGCATAGGGATCCTGAAAAATCATCTGAATGCGTTTATCCGGGCCCTTGGACAAATCCAGCTTTTCCCCATGGAGATAAACCTCACCGGCAGTGGGCTTATAAATTCCCATAATGGTCCGGCCAGCGGTGGTTTTGCCGCAGCCGGATTCCCCCACCAGCCCCAGGGTTTCTCCCGGGTTTATATCAAAGGAAATGCCGTTTAGTGAATAGGCGTATTCCTTAGGGCGTCCCCAAAAGCTCTTCTTGGTCACAAAGTGCTTTGTTATGTTTCTTACAGAAAGCAATGGCTTACTACTCATTTGGCCCCTCCTCTCTGTCACGCACCGGCAGCCAACACTCCACATAATGATTATCACCAATATCCTGTGCTATGGGGCGGCATTGGGCACATACCTTCATGGCCATACTGCAGCGGGGAGCAAAGCTGCATCCCTCAATAGAATACAGCAAATCCGGTGGCTGTCCCTCAATAACCGGCAGCTCTGTACTATTATCATTATCCACCCGGGGCAGGGATTTTAACAGCCCCATGGTATATGGATGCCGGGGCTTGTGGAAAATCTCCCGGACACTGCCCTGCTCCACAATTCGTCCGGCATACATCACATTTACCCGGTCACAAATACGGGCAATAACCCCCAAATCATGGGATACCAGCACAATGGACATATTCATTTCCCGGCGCAGTTCCTCCAGCAGGGCCAAAATCTGGGCCTGAATGGTCACATCCAGGGCGGTGGTAGGCTCGTCGGCAAAGAGCAGCTTGGGCTTACAAATAAGGGCCATGGCAATCATGACCCGCTGACGCATGCCGCCGCTGAATTCATGGGGATAGGCCTTCATCCGGTCCTCCACCCGGGGTATGCCAACCCGCTTTAACAGGGCCACCGCAGTATCATGAGCCTGTTTTTTACTAATTCCCTGGGCCTTGATGATACCTTCGGTCATTTGCTGACCAATGGTCAATACAGGGTTCAATGAGGTCATGGGGTCCTGAAAAATCATGGCCATGGAGGTGCCCCGATATTTTGTCATTTCCTTATTGGAAATATGGGTAATATCCTGATTTAAAAGCTTAATGCTGCCTTCCTTTATAAAGGAGTTTTCCTGAGGCAGAAGGCCCATTACCGCATGGGCAGTTACGCTTTTTCCGCAGCCGGATTCCCCCACCAGCCCTACGATTTCTCCCTCACCTACACTGAGGCTGACCCCCCGGACGGCATTAATATCCCCCCGATAGGTATGGAAGCCTACGGATAAATCCTTAATTTCTAAAACCATAGTTTCTAGCTCCTCCTATCTTAACGGCGCATCTTTGGGTCCAGCGCATCCCGCAGGCCATCACTGAAGAAATTAATGGCCACCGCCGGGAAAAAGAGCTGGAAGGGATAAGCCCGCATGGTGTTAATTCCATCGTTGCACAATACTCCCCAGCTGGCCATAGGGGCGGACACCCCCAGGCCGATGAAGCTCAAAAAGGCCTCGGTGAATATGGCGTCGGGTATGGACAGGCTCAGGGAAACGATGATTACGCCTACCGCATTGGGAACTAAGTGCCTGAATAAGATGCGGCGGGAGCTGGCCCCCATACTGCGGGCGGCCAATACGAATTCCTGCTCCTTGATTTTCAGCACCTCACCCCGGACGATACGGGCCATTTGCAGCCAATAGCTGATGCCCAGGGCAATGTAGATATTCAACAGCCCCGGCTTAAACACCACCATAAGCAAAATAACGTATAACAGGGTGGGCACGCTGTAGAGAATATCCACGATATTCATCATGATACGGTCTGTCCGGCCGCCCACAAAGCCGGAAATACCACCGTATAACACGCCGATAAACAGGTTTATGAGACTGGCCACCACCCCTATGGACAGGGATATCCGGGCCCCATACAGGACGCGGATAAACATATCCCGTCCCAGGTTATCCGTGCCAAAATAATGCTCCATGGAGGGAGGCAGATTGGTTTGGGATAAATCCTGATCTGCATAGGAAATGCCGGAGACCATGGGTATAAAAATAGCCGACAGCATCATAAACAGGATAAAGCCCATGCCCAGCATGGCTGCCCGGTCCTTTTTCAGGCGAATCCACGCATCCTGCCAATAGCCGGTGGAGCTTTTCCGGTCCTCCTGAAGGTTATGGGACAATGCCGAGGGGTCCAGGGGAGAAAAATCATATTGTGTATTCATGTTCATTCCTCCCCTCCTTCAAGCTTAATTCTCGGGTCAAGCAGGGGATAAATAATATCCACCAGCATGTTCATAAGAATAATAATGGCACTGTAAAATATGGTTACACCCAAAATAACCGTATAATCCCGGTTATAAATGCTGGTAACAAAATAACTGCCCAGGCCCGGAATGGCAAAAATCGTCTCAATAACGAAGCTGCCGGTTAATATACTGGCCACCATGGGCCCTACATAGGTTACTACCGGAATGAGGGCATTGGGCAGGGCATGTTTAAACAATATATAGCCTGTACCCAGGCCCTTGGCCTTGGCGGTTTTTATATAGTCCTGGCCCAGGACATCCAGCATACTGGAGCGGGTCAGCCGGGTAATAAAGGCCATGGGCATCGCCGCCAGGGCAATGGTGGGCAAAATCCGATTGGTCCAATCATTCCACATGGCAGCCGGCAGCCAGCCCAGCTTCATGGCAAAAACGTCCACCAATAAAGCCGCCAGAACAAAGCCCGGCACTGCAATACCCAGGGTGGTCAAGAAATTAACGGTGCGATCCTGCCAGCGGTTGCGCCGAAAGGCCGCCAATACCCCAGCAGGTACGCCGAAGCACAGGGAGACCACAATGGCCTCCATACCCAATTCAAAGGACACGGGAAAGCTTTCGCCGATAATATCATTTACGGAGCGACCCACGTATTTAAAAGAGGGCCCCAAATCACCGTGCAGAATATTGTCCACGTAGTCAATATACTGGGTGGACAGGGGATCGTTTAATTTATAGCGGGCCTCAATATTGGCCTTGACAGCCGGCGGCAGGTTTTTCTCGGCAGTAAAGGGTCCACCGGGTATGGCATGCATAAGAAAAAAGGTTACGGTCATAACAATCCATAACACAATTACCGAATTTATTATTCGCTTACCTAGATAATTTAGCACTTTGGTATCCTCCCCAAAATGTCAGCTGCATAAAATGTCAGCTACAGAAATTGACAAAGAGCATCCGTCAATTTTTCTTCCCAAATAAAATTATTGCTGAACTCCCCATGACTTCGCTTATCCTCCTCGGCCATGCCCTGGCCGTTCATAATATATACAAAGCCATCCCTGGTGCCAGGGATAAAAAACATACCGGAATACAGGCCAAAGGCCTGGCCGGTATGACCAATCAGGAAGATATCCTGCTGGTGGCATAACCGGGCCGGGGAATCACCCCGTATCTGATACAGTCCCAGGCCATAGGACAACAGGGTATCGTCACCGGTATCGCCGTTGTGTCCGTTGAAGCTCCATTGGGACCTGGTCATTTCATTTATGGAGGTTTCCGACAAGAAGCTATTGCCGCGGAACTCCCCCTTGTTCATCAGCATGCTTAGGGCATTGTACATCCCCTCCAGAGAGATGCGCAAGCCTCCCTGGGGGGCAAAGAGGGTGGCATTGGTGCCGGGTACATAATTGTCCAGGGAATAAACCCGGGGATCATCATGAAGGGCATAGGGATTTTGCATGGTTACTGTATCCCGGGCCGGCTTCACCCCCCGAAAATCATCCATTACCGGCCGCCATGGCATATCGTCCCGCCAGAGGCCCTGGATATCCCGTTTTTGGTAAAGGGTCCCCAGGCCCGCAAATTCATTGAGGGATAAATTTCCCGGCAAATATCCCCCATCAATATCCAGCGGGGACAAAACCTGAGCCTGCATATAATGGTCAAAGCGCTGGCCGGTTACCGCCTCAATTATGGTGCCCAACAGGCCATAATTAAGGTTGCAATAGCAGAAATATTCCCCCACAGGCTCACTGGCCGGGGAAAAATGGGCCCCCTCCTCATAAAATTTCCCCTCGGGAATAAAAAAGGCTCTTACGGAATATCCCGGCGGAATGCAATAAACAATACCATCCCGCAGGCCCGAGGTATGGCTGGCCAGCATTCTCACCGTAATTTTGCTATGGGGAAAGGCCGGATGGCGTAATTGAAAGCCCAGATAATCGCTGATATCATGATCCAGGTCCAGCCTATCCGCCTCCACCAGCTGCATAATGGCATATATGGTAAATTGCTTGGACACTGAGGCAATGCGGAACAGGGAATCGGCCTTGAACAGCTTGGACTCGGCCCCAAAGGCCCCATAGCCCCCACAATAGGAAAAGACGGGACGACCCTCCTTTATGAGTACCGCTCCCAAGCCCGGTACCTGGGTATAGTGATTGCCCACCATGCCCCGTAAATCGTTTTCCAATAAATCAAACTCATCCATGAAGCCGCCTCGTTATGCCGGATATATGCATATGCGCACATTATTGTCCACATGCTGTAAAATCCTTATCATATCCTGCTCACTAACTGCAATACAGCCCAGGGTATAGTCGTATTCCCCCAGACAGTGAAGGAATATATATGAACCAAGACCTGGTACACACTCCCGATTGTAGGTCAAAAACAGGCCATAATTAAATTGGGGCGCACCATCGTTCATAGGATCCAAATTCAAGGCTTTCAACACGTCATTGGGAATTTTTCGATCGTCAATCAGCTTATTGTAATAGGGGCCATCGGCGCAGAAAATATGCTCATCAAACAGGAGATAATCTGCCTTGGTGCCAGGATTTGGCTTAATTCCCCCAGCAGTAAAGATACCGAAATCCCCCTCAGGCGTTTTCTTATCCCCTTCCTTTTTCTTGCCTAAACCATTTTTGCCGGTGATACCCTCACACTTTAATACCAGACTCCATTGTTGGTCATTATCCTTTTCATACAGCTTAACATCAGCCTTGCTGCTGCCCTTATACTGGACGAAAATAACCTGCTTTACACAGGGTATTTCACTGTATACCCTCAGCTTTTCCTGCCAAAAGGGCTTTTCACCAGCAGCGGCGGCCTCAGCTATAACAGATCCCCTGCAGCTTAAAAGGAGACATACTATGGCAAATATAAATAGCTTCATGATTAAGCACCAACCTTTCAAATAAGAAAAGAGGCTTCTAAAAACCTTTAGAAGCCCATAGGAATTTGACATACCTAACGCATATTTAGCATTGATGCAGATAAGCGTACTGCTCAGGAGTCAGTTCGTCAATCTCGATGCCCATGGCAGCCAGCTTAAGCTTGGCAATCTTCTGGTCGATTTCCTCCGGCAGAACATATACCTTATTTTCCAGCTTCTCATGGTTCTCTAAAATATACAGGGCAGAGAAGAACTGCACACCCCAGGACAAATCCATAATCTCAGCCGGGTGACCATCGGCGCAGGCCAGATTTACCAGACGCCCTTCCCCTAAGAGATAAAGCTTTTTGCCATCAGCAAATTTGAATTCCTCAATACCGTTCTTCACCTGCTTGCGGGACTCCGTCATGGCCTCCAGCTCCGGAATATTGATTTCCACATCAAAGTGGCCGGAATTGGCCAAAATAGCCCCATTCTTCATGGAAGCAAAATGACGCTCACGGATAATATCCTTATCGCCGGTAAGGGTCAGGAAAATATCCCCCACCTTGGCCGCCTCATCCATGGGCATTACCCGGAAGCCGTCAAATACGGCCTCAATGGCCTTTACAGGATCCACCTCGGTGATGATAACGTTGGCCCCAAGGCCCTTGGCCCGCATGGCCCCACCCTTGCCGCACCAGCCATAGCCGGCGATGACCACGGTTTTGCCGGCCACAATCAGATTAGTGGCCCGGGTAATACCCTCCCAGGTGGACTGGCCGGTGCCGTACCGGTTGTCAAAAAGGTATTTGCAATAGGCATCGTTGGCGGCCAGCATAGGGAATTCCAGCTTGCCGGCAGCCTCCAGGGCCTTATCCCGCAGAACGCCGGTGGTAGTTTCCTCAGAGCCGCCAATAATCTTGGGCAACAGCTCCCGACGGTCATTATGGAGACGGGAAATCAAATCCCCACCATCGTCCATAATAATATCCGGCTCCGAATCCAAAGCCAAATCTATATATGCATCGTATTCCTCCATGGTACAGCCGTGGTGGGCCAAAACCGTTACACCGCCTTCAACCAGGGCTGCACATACATCGTCCTGGGTGGATAATGGATTAGAGGCTGTGGCAATAACCTCGGCACCGGCATTTTTCAATACCAGGGCCAAATAGGCGGTCTTAGCCTCCAGGTGCATGGTCATAACCATCCGCTTGCCGGCAAAGGGCTTGGATACGGAATATTCATCATTTATGGCCTTCATAACAGGCATAAAGTTCTTTACCCAATTAATTTTATCGTGTCCAGAAGGTGCTAATTTAATGTCTTTGATTTTTGATTCCATAGTATAGTACGCCTCCTAAATGGTATTTACATTGCCTTCCCCTCCGGGACGCCACTGAAATGAGCCAGCCCCTAGGGAGGGAAGGTGGGAACGAAGTCAATGGATAAGCTTCAACCATTAATAATTAATTATATCATTATTCGGTATAGTTATAAAGCTTTTCCTGCCCTATCAGCCAACATTTTGTGGTCAGCCACCTTAAGGCGGATTGGTGTTACAGTAATATTACCCTTGTTGCAGAGCACCACATCGGAAACCGGGCTGTTTCCCTCGTCGATTATGTCCCCCTCCACTATATAAAAGATGCGGCCAGACTGATCTTTTTTGGGAAGATAGGCATTTTCATAATTTCGGATGCCCTGATAGGCCCACAACCATTGAAAATCCTCAGCCAGCTTAACGGGGAAATTGATATTCAGCAGGTACTCTCTATCCTCCCCCTCCAGCTTTATAAGCTCCGGCAGCTTCTTCACCAATTCAGTGGCCACCTGGTCAAAGGTCATAACAGGATGATAGTTGAGGGAAACGGCTATGGATTTGATATTATGGATAAAGCCTTCCTTGGCGGCTCCCACTGTACCGGAATATATCAGGTCAGTCCCCAGATTGGAGCCATCATTTATACCTGAGATAACCAAATCCGGGAATTTGTTTTCATCATTTTTCAGGATGCCCTCCAAATACAGCTTGACGCTGTCCGCCGGGGTTCCGCCAATACCATAGGCCTCTATGCCGTAGGCTTCCATCAAGGACTTATATTCATCCACGTAAATGCGCTGTCCTACGGCACTTTGCTGGCTGGCCGGGGCCGCCACCACCACCTCATGATCCGTATATAGGTGCTTGACCAGTGCCTCAATACCCGGGGACTGAACCCCATCGTCGTTTGTAATAAGAATCCTCATAATCCACACCCTTCTTACATAAAAAAAAGGTTGGAACAGCATCCAACCTGGTAAGTTCATAGTGGTGACCCACCGGGGACTCGAACCCCGAAC
>NZ_CAMYWM010000101.1 GCF_947302755.1 uncultured Anaerovibrio sp. | reverse complement strand
ATCCTGCAGATTAGCGGTCCAGCCCGTTGGCACGGCACTGGCAGTGCCATTCCAGTCAGCCAGATTTACCTTGTCCAAAGTCATGCCGGTGGCCGTATAATTCACCTTGTCTGCTGTGGTGGATACAGTACCCTTCAAGGTGCCGGTGAGGGCTGTACCATTGGCGGCACTGTAGTCCACAGTCTGGCTGCGATCCTTGCCCGTTACGGTCTTGCCTGCCAGATTGGAGGCACCACCAAGCAGGGTCATTGTGCTGCCGCTGGCCAGTGCCGCCTTGTCATTGTTGGCAATGGCAAAGGACAGGCCGGAAGCATCAATGGCCGTGTTGTTGTCGTAGATATAACCAGCACCGGAGCGGGCAGTGCCATTGGCTACCCAGGTCACTACCCCCGGGGTTATGCCCTTCACGTTGTTGGTAATGGTATAGTTCACCTTGCTGTCGGTGTCAGCCAAAGCAACGGTATGGGTGTTCTTGTAGGACAGGGTTACATTGTTTTCCGTATCCTTGGCTTCGGCATTTTCCTTGACCACTATCCCGGTACCAATAGCCTTGGTGCCCCCAGAATATTTCAGATTAAGGCTGCTGAAATTATTGTTCTGACCACTGAGAAGGGTCATGGTTCCCGGTACAGTGGAGCCAGTCAACGCAGTGGCCCCGCTTATATCCAGAGTTCCCACTCCGGTAACAGCACCAGTGGAGCTCAACACAGTTTTGCCATTGGCAAAGGCCAAATCCTTTGTAATGCCAATGGTCTGGGTATAGGAAACGCCTTTATCCCCAACAGTAATGCCAGTAGCCCCCAGATTCAGGGTATTGCCGCTGCTGGTAGCACCTTTACCAACGGCAATCCCGTTTACACTCACTGCCGCATTGATGTTAACGGTGTTATCCTTAGCTACGCTGCCTGTTTCACTGCCAGTACCATTATATCCGGCAAGACCAGCGTAAATTTCTGATGTGTAACTAAAAGTACCACCGTTGATGTTGACGGTGTTTCCGTTGGCTGTATAATTTTGGGTACCACTATTATTTCCGGTTGCCCGACCGCCCATAACCCAGCCGCCAACTTTGGCATCGCCGGAAATGGTAATGGTGTTACCACTGGCTGTGCTAGCCGCACCATTCTTACCAAAAGAGCGTCCGCCGCGGATACCTTTGTCCACTTCGCCGCTGCTCATGGTGATAGTGTTGTTATCGGCACTACCACCGCCAGTATCATTTACCCAGCCGCCATTGATGCCATATTCGCCTTCAACCGTGCCGCCGGTCATATTTATGGTATTATAGTTGGCATAGCCAGTCTTGGTATAGCCGCCATAGACCGTTCCATTTATCGTACCGCCACTGATATTTACATGGTTGCCCAAATCGGAAGTGGTACCGCCTGCATTACCGATGACAGCATAACCGGCAGAAACATCCAGGCCGATTGAAGTTGTTTTGCCTTCCTCCTGGGAAATGGTAACGGTGTTTTTCGTAGCGTTCCCGCTTTCGGTCGCTTGCCCGCCAAATACATGACGGTCTAACGTTCCGCCGCTGACCTCTACTTCGTTGCTCTCGGCATTACCCGTTTTCACTTTGCCGCCTATGACACTGACTGTTACATTACCACCAGAAACACTTACTTTATTGTTGGCAGCCGTATTAGTGGCACCATTAGCGATGCCACCAATCACAGCCGCGCTATTTCCAACTGTGCCGTTGCTTATCGAAACCGTATTATACTTTGCAACTCCATTTAGAGCAAAGCCACCATAAACATTATTTACTGTTCCGCCACTGATATTGACCTGATTGCCCAAATTAGCACTGTTACCGCCTGCAGTACCGGATTTTACGTAACCGCCATATACGTCGTCATTTATAATGGTGGCTACGCCAGTTTTTTCCTGAGATATGTCAACCCGATTGCCCTCTGCTTTGCTATCATCTTTATTTGCATGGCCACCAAAAACCCCGCCAGTTCCGGTTATATTACCACCAGACACAATAAAACTATTGTCAACAGAGTTACCAAGTGCATAACCACCAATTAAAGTAATTGCATTTTCAATGGTACCACCAGTCATCTTAACCGTATTATTGGTAGCATCGCCACCATTCGCATGACCACCACGAACAAACTGTGATTTCACAGTACCACCATTGATATATACGTTATTATAGCCAGCACTGCCGTTCTCACTGTATCCACCAACAAGCGTTTTATTAGTATCACCAATGGTACCACCATCAATGGTGACCGTATTGCCCAAATCGGCACTGTCACCGCCTGCGTTGCCAGTTCCAATTACATGCCCACCATATACGTTGCCTACCGTTCCGGTCTTGATATCGACCGCATTCTTCGTAACGTCACCATTGTTGGAATGACCGCCATAAATTGTGTTGTTTCCCTGGAATGTACCTCCATTGATGGTGACGCTATTTTCAGAAACCAGGCCCTTGCTGGACCAGGCGCCATGGATATTGACTCCACTGCCAATGGTTCCACCGGTGACAGTGACCGTATTTTTCGTCATGTTAACTTCGTTGTTGTTATCGTCGGAAGCACCACCATATACGTTGGCGTTAATGGAACCGCCCATTATATTAACGGTATTTTCATTTACCTCACCAGATCCAGATTGGATATATCCTCCCTTGATTGAATTATTGATCGTAGCCGAGTTGGATATAATCACATCGTTACTATTGGCCTTATAGCCGCCTCCGACCCAGCCACCCATGACCTGACCAACCGTACCGCCACTGATTTCGACACGATTATCGATGGCATTTCCTTTATCCGCTCGACCACCAACGACATAACTATTCACTGTGCCGCCCGTCTTTATGACACTGGCATTCGTAACATTTCCGGTAGCTGTACCTGTTAATAGAACACCATATAAACTACGGAGCTCTCCATTATTCATAGCCACAGTGACAGGGCCGTATGTTCCACTACTACTATTCCTCGCATAACCGGCAAAATCCCAACTCTTCCAATTAGTATGCACTCCATTTATAGTCAGTGCATTATAGGTCACAGAGCTATTCAAAGCCCAGCAGTTAATACCTGCCGGTTGATACATCCCAGCGCCCTGCATACTGGTTGCATCAGCCATTCCGTTTGTAATTGTAGCCGTCGTCGCCGCCTCCGCCGTCGGTGCGAAGAGCGTCCCGCCACCCAGCATCAATGCACCCAAAACAAGCCGCGTCAGTTTCCGTTCCCTGTGATTCTTTTTCATGCCCCTATCTCCTCTCGTTGTGGTTTTTTGCACACTTATCCACGCTACTTATATTTTACACTTTGTGTCCCCCCCCCGCAAGACATTTATCTTTTTTTCTTCTGCACAGGTCTTGCGGGGGGGAAGCGGGAGAGAGTGGCAGGGCGGAAGGATCCGCCCGTTCCCGTTCCCCGCGTCCATAGGTTGAAATATGGGGAAAGTTCGTCTGGAATCCGTCCTTACTTCAAATTTTGCCAAGCTGATTGTGAGCTACGAGGCGGAGCAGAAAGAATTGGACAGCCGTTCGAGGGAGCTTGAAGCGGTCATTGCGAAGCACAACGACAGCGCAGAGGGAGCCAAGCGGTTCATCTCCCAGGTGCGAAAGTACAGCGATATCAAGGAACTCAGCGCCGGGCTGATTCGCGAGTTCGTGGATAAGATTTATGTATCTGAGAAAAGTGTCGCTTTTTAGACGATTTGACTTTTCTTGTATAACCAAAATTTCTATACAATCAATCAATGGGAATATCATGTAAAATAGGGGCATCCAGCCAGAATGCCCCTAAATTTTACATCAAAATATAACGAGCTTTAAGATGTCCCCCACCTCTTTAGGTGGGGGAAAACAAACTACAACAGCTGGCGAGCATATCTCCCAGCTCGTTGAAACGCTAATTGGAAGATTTTTCTTCTAAAGAAGAAAAATTTGAACAATGGCGTTATAAACTTAATATCATTTAACCTTTAAAAAGCTATATCACACTCAAACAACCGGTTCCAAGGGTGGGATATACGCAGATTTTTGAGGGAAATATTGGCCGGCAGATTAATATTCTTCCGGGCAAATTCCTTCATCAGCTCCGTTCCCTGCTGGGATGCAAAATCCCGGGCACCGTCCAAATTCCCGGTGCTCTGGCTGTAGCCCGGATGCATCCAGACAGCGGCACCCAGCTGCTGACGGACATTGGCCTGGTAGCACCACTCATCAAGATAACGGATAAGCATTAGCTCCTCCCGTGCCTGCTTATCCATCCATTTGGTCAGAAGCCCTGTTCCAATCAGGAAGCCCGTGGTATTAGTGGCCGTATTCCAGCCCCCATAGGCCCGCAGCTTAAACTGTAAATTTTCCTTGTGTAACTGGTCCATCAAGGCGTTGTCTGCACCGTTGCCATAGGCAATATCCGCCACAGCCACAGGATAGCCCTTATCCACCAAATCCTTTACCATATTCACAAAGTACATGGTCCCCTTCCGTGGCTTAATGGTGTTGTCCGGACCGTTGGCATCTACGGTTCTGCCATCTGCATCGGTATTGATAGCCATAACCAGCTCAGCCCGGGCCGGCGAAGGCACCTGCATACCGCCTGCAGCCACAATAGTATTATCCACATCTATGCCGATTTCCTCATTGCAATACTTCGGAATGGTGGTGCGGCCCTTGCCCTCGTTATATACAGTATAAATAAAGGGAATGTCCATCCTGTCATCACAAATAGCCCTGCACATCATTACCATAGCCAGCTCATCAGCACCGGAGGTTATCTGCAGCTTGGTCTTGCCAATATTTTTTCCATGCTCCCGCAAATGACGGGTCTCGTAATGGGTCTGGGAATAAAGAGCTGAGTCATCACCGCCCAAAAAGAAAAAGGTAAATACCCCTTGACCAGTCAAATCAATCAGTGCCTTGTTGGCATCGAAATTTAAGCCGTGACGGTGGGTCCATTCCTCCATGGCCTCCGGCCGAATCTCCCTGGTAAGTCGTTCCAGCTCCTTCTTTTCCTTTTTGGTGGCCTGTCCCATTTCCACTTTATCCCGAAGGGCACTGTAATCCCGAAGCAATACAGCATTCTGCTGGTAAATAGCCGGCTCCATGCCATTGCCGGAATGGGTGGCAGACAGCAGGGTACGTAAAATAGTGCCAAAGCCATATATTGGCAGCCCCGGGTGTTTTTCATGGAAGGAACGGAAGTGCTCCACCCGTTCATTGATGGTATTCTTAGTTAATTCATGATTTCGGGAAGCCACCAGGCTGCCATAAAGCATGGCATCGGTGGATACCACAGCGGCCTTTGCCCCGGGGGCATTTTTATCCAGCCACTGCCAAAGGCCATCGGGATCGCCTGGCTGCTCCCTGGTCCCTAGTAAGCTCTCTGGGGGAACCACCACATCATAGCCCAGCTTTTCCGCCACCTGACGGGTTTCCTTGTCCGTTATTGGACGGTTATCCAAGGGCACAAACAATATTTTGCCGCTGTCCGAGGCTGCTGCAGCCTCTGCCGCTGTAATGCCGGAAATAATCGGCAGGCATACAGCAAGTGCCAATAGCATAATTATTTTTTTCAAATGTATTTGCCCCCTTATTGCATACAAAATGGAAATACCCATGAGTGTCATCGCCCCTTCCCTCACAATTACTCATACTTAATCTAAATCCGACGCCTTCCCCTTATATTTGGGTGGGCGCTTTTCCAGGAAGGAATTAATACCTTCCTTATAGTCATCACCGCAATATACCTTCTGACGATAATAGTTAATGCGTTCAAAGTTTTCGGCACTAATTACCGTGGCGGCACGGGATAAAATGCGGAACTGCCGCTTAATGGCACTGATTGACAAAATGCTGTTGCGCCTCAGCGGTGCCAGAAAATGATCCTCCAAAAGCCGTTCCAGAGCTTCACTATCCTCCGCCACATGATTTATGAGACCAACGTTCAACGCATCCTCTGCCTCTATTGGAGTCCCCAGAAAAAACATTTCCCTGGCCTTGTTAATTCCCAATTGGTTAATAAAATGTATCAGCCCCGAGGCGTTATAGGGAATGCCAATCTTGGCCGGAGTAATGGCAAAGGTGGAATCCTTGGAGCTGACAATCATATCACAGGCACATCCTGTACTTCTCTCAGCAGCTCCTCCATAGGTACATTATACGCCAAGGGGTCACTGCCATCCACAGGCAGCTCCTTTATATCGTGGCCAGCACTCCACACATTGCGATTAACCTCTGCTTTAATGACGATACCAACGCATTTCAAGGAATAGCTTTTTTTAATCGACTCTATCAGCTCCAGGCACATTTCTTCGCTGAGACAATTATAGTGTTTCCCATTCTGCATTGTAATATACGCAATTCGATCCTTTATTTCGGTATTTACCAGCATCATCTGTCCTCCAATCAAATTATAATATACTCCCCTCGGATAAAGCTGTCATCACAAGGGGAGCATAACAATCTGTATCAATGATAATTATTCGCTACTCAACAATAATTTCCTGCTGAGTGGCATTTTTTGTATCCATGGAATTAACAATTTCATCATCAGCCTCCACATACCCATATATTGCCTTGGGATGATACGGAATAAGGGGCTCAAAGCTGTAGTAGTGATACTTCCGCATCAGTGTATCCCTCATCATGTCTACCACACTGTACTGTTCAGGATACTTGTTGCTGCGGAACAGCCGCCAATCATGGTATTCTACCAAGTGAGCATTGTTGGTAAGAATTCCCCCATCTTCAAATAATTTAAACTGTCTTCCCATAGGATAGAGGTTATTTGGATTATTCCAATATACCAGCACCTCACCATCATGAGTTGGGGTTCGGCCATAAATGGCTATATCCACCGACCTGTTCTTGAGATTGAATTTATCACCCACCAGGACATCCGCTATATCAATTGTCCCCTTATCCACATTCACATAGCCATTGTTGGCCCAAAGCTTGGTCATCTGGGTGCCCGTATTGGATAATAGTTTATCAATCCTTAAGCTTTCTACAAAGCTATAACCATCAGGAGTTTCCACCGTCATAGTAAACGGATTGTTGGTTCCGCCAATATTTTCCACGGTCCCTACACCAACATATTTGCCTGCCAGTATAACATCCTTTATACCATCTCCATTGGCTTTGGCATAAATCCCATTAATACGGGAGGCTTCAGTATTATCACCCATGATTATGGCTACATGATTGGCTGTGGCAGTATTCGTCAGGAGGTCCCCCTTCTTTACAGAAAGGAGAATATCTCCCCTGGCGGCCTCTATTGGTCCATTTTGGACGGCAATGTTACCCTCGCCTACGGCTATGCTGATATTGCCCTCTTCTGATTTTACAGAACGGACTACGCGCACGTCGCCCCTTTCGGTGGCCAAAGCAATGTCGCCCTTTACGTCAATATTGGCAAAGCCAAGATTACCTTGTCCGCTTACAGCGGCCTTCAGACCACCCTGGGGCCTTACATTATCAGTAATCACAATATCACCATTGTGGGCATGAAGGGAAATATCCTTGCCGGCCTCCAGGGCACCATTATCATCAATAACGATGTTGCTTCCTCCCGGCTCATAGGCCTCCTTGCCCGCTCTCAGGTTAATATTGCCCTCTTTGGATACGGTTTTACCATAAATATATATGGTACCCACATCCGTTGACAGGGTAATATCCTTCCTGGCGGAAATGGATTCCTCATTGTGATCCAAGGTATCACCAACGGCAATATCGCCAATGCCGGTGATGACGTTAATATTCCCCGCCGAGGCAGTTAATTTACCAATGACACCAATATTCCCCTTCTCGGAATTAATATTTATATTACCGGCAGCCGAATTTAATGACTTAATAATCTTAATATCACCCTTTTGGCTGCTGATGGTTATATTATTGCCGGCCTCCGTCCTTCCTACTATATTAATACCCTCCTTTGCGGCAGCAGTAATATTGCCTCCTGCCAGCCAGGTACCAAGTGAACTGATAGAACCGTTGGCCGCCAACAGGTCCAGGCTGCCCTTTACATGGATGATACCCAGCGTATCCAGCGTGCCCGGAGTCCTGACAAGCAAATTACCAGTAAAGCCCGGCTCCTCAGCCGTACCAATGGCTCCAAGGTGCATAGCTCCAACGGTGTTCAGCAATGGACGCTCCAGACCAACCAGGAAGCCATTAACTCCCGAACCAGTCACTTCAGCTCCAGTATTAAGCAGCCGGATGGCATTGTCCCCAGAGCCCACATCGCCCTCCTTGGCATTTAACGAAATGGAGGAGCCTGCCATTACATAGGAAGAAGCCTTGTCCTCCTCTTCCTTTTTGGACATCTTAATTCCCTTGTCACCAGTTAGTTCGATATCATTACCGGCCTTAACCACGTCATTGATAATAAGGGTTCCAGGCGTCTTTATGACGAAATCACCAGTCATATCAATATTGTTCAGGATTATGCTGTTTGTATCATCCTGGATGCCCTGAATCTGGGTGCTGCCACCCTTGGCTGTCACATTGACACCATTACCTAATACATTAAGGGGCCTTGCAGCAGTTCCCATATCACTAGGAGCAGTACCATTATTGGTGCCATCCAAAATCAAATTTTTGGCGTTGATATATGGCACTATACCATCACTGGATACAGTGCTGCCCACCAAGCCTTTGCCGGCATACAGCTGTACAGTATCCGGGGTGTAAATACTGCCTACGGACAAGGCATTGGCACCCACATTTTTAATGAAAATATTATCATTGGAGCGGGCTGTAAGGTCGCCGCCAGCCTGTACGTTTATGGCTTTATCAGCTGTACCGATGGTACCATCGCCGCCCTCCAGCAGGACCTCTGTTTTGGCGATAACATTGGCCTTCGTTGGATCGCTCAGGGTATTTTCCAAACCATTTTTCCCCATAACCCGCACATAGCCATTATCAGCCTTAAGGGTATCCAGCTTCAGCACAGAGGCTTCGCTTTCGTTGTCGGTTTTACGGGATGAAACGGAAATATTCCCGCTGACTGCACTGGCTTTAACCACGCCGGTGGCATTAATCCCCAACGGAGCCGTACCTTTAACCTGGAAGCCCACAATTTTATTTTTATCCTCCAAAAGCGTTACATCGGAGGAATCGGCATTGGCCAAAAGCTTCAAATAATCCACATTGGTCTTACCGCCGGAGCTGTAGCCAT
>NZ_CAMYWM010000100.1 GCF_947302755.1 uncultured Anaerovibrio sp. | reverse complement strand
TTTGTGACAAAAATATTACAAAAGGGGCTTTTCTTTTTTGCTGTTATGGTTTATGTTTCCAAGTACTGCGAAGGCTTACGCCTCTGTTATGCTTCAAGGGGCCATGGACTGCGAAACCGATAAAATGATTTCTGCCCTTAAAAATCCAAAGGAGGAGAAGCTTGGTTCATGGCGATTTATCAGTGGTGACTATCAAGGAGTCCCCCTGACAGTCGCAGTTACCCATGCAGGTGTTAGCTATGCTGCCGCTGCTACTGCTGTAGGTATTGAACATTTTAAGCCTGCTGCTGTTATTAACCAGGGTACCGGTGGTGGTCACGCTCCCTCCCTGCATACCTTTGATCTGGTGATTGGAGCTGATTCCTTTGATGCAAGTGCCTGGATCAGTAAAATCGAAAAAAATAATGCTGACTGGCGGCATATACGCTTTTTCGCCGTTAAGGATGATTATTATCTAACCGATAGTTACAGGATTTCAGCCGATGCCAATTTGTTGATGGTGGCGAAGGATATGTCCAAAAACTATCATAAAGGCAACACTGCCGTAGGCACTATTTCCACATCCAATAACTGGAACCGCCAGCAGGAAAGAATTCTTTTTCTGAATAGGGAATACGGCTCATTGTGTGAGGACATGGAAACCCATGCCGCAGCTCAGATTTGCCGAAGCTATGGTGTACCATTTATAGGACTTCGGGTTTTGTCAAATGCAGAGCTCCACGATGAAAAATTCAATCCTGAGACCGGACACGCCTGTCAGGAGTTTGCCCTTTCAGTGGCAAAGGCATATTATGAGAAATTCCTGAAATAATATTGTTACAGTGCCATTACTAACAGCGGAGGGTTCATAATCCTCCGCCTGTTTTTTTGGATTGCCACTCAGAGCAGATATATCAAAGGATAGTTCCAGAATTTGTGCTGGAAAAGTTGATAAATCCATCCAAAAAAATGCAGATAAATGACGGAGACAAAAAATACCCTATTCCACTAAATAATAAGTGGAGTAGGGTATTTGTGTCAAAACAAGGACATCTGATCGCTCTCATCCAGCCCCTCCAGACAGCCGTGGACCCGGAGGGCCTCAATACTTGTCTTGGTTATTCCGGTTCGCTTTTTTAAATTTTCAATGGAAGAAAATGGACCAGTTTGGCGTTTCTCCACGATGGCTTTGGCATCCACCCCCCCAAGTCCTGTAAGTGTAGTAAAGGGCGGCAGCAGGGCATTTTCCTCAGTAACCATCTGGAAGCGGTCCGCTCCTGACCTGTACAGATCCACCTTTTTTACGGTAAATCCCCGTATATAAAGCTCCCAGGCCAGCTGAAGAACCACATAGAGCTCTTCCTCCTTATTGTCCATCTTGTCCTTGGTCTCCAGCTCCTCCATCTTGGCCTTCACCGCCTCCTTGCCGGCAGAAATTATATCTGAGTCAAAGGCAGCAGCCCGAATGGAGAAATAAGCTGCATAGTAGGCCAGGGGATAATGGACCTTGCAGAAGGCAATACGATAGGCCATCATAACATAGGCGGTGGCATGGGCCCTTGGGAACATATACTTAATCTTCTGACATGACTCAATGTACCACTCGGGAATACCGGTCTTGCGGAGAGTTTCCACCACCTCCGGTTCAATGCCTTTCCCCTTGCGGACCCGCTCCATTGTCTTAAAGGCCAGGAGAGGCTCCACCCCGTTATGCATAAGATACATCATAATATCATCACGGGCGGCAATAGCGTTCTGCAGGGTACAGGTTCCGGCCTTTATCAAATCCTGGGCATTGCCCAGCCATACATCCGTACCATGGGAGAAACCGGATATGCGCACCAAATCGGAAAAACAGCTTGGATTGGTGTCTGCAATCATCTGACGGGTAAAATTGGTTCTAAACTCAGGAATACCAAAGGTGCCGGAATTGGCCCCCAGCTCCTCCTCAGTCACCCCCAGAGCATTGGTACAATTAAACAGGCTGAGGGTTGCCGGATCATCAAAGGGAATGGTCTTTGGGTCGCGGTGAGTAAGATCCTCCAGCATTTTTATTACCGTAGGATCATCGTGGCCCAGAATATCCAGCTTAACCAGTCGGCTGGAAATGGAATGATAATCAAAATGAGTGGTAATGGTGGCCGAGGTCTTGTCATCCGCCGGATGCTGCAATGGGGTAAAGAAATGAACATCCATATCACGGGGTACTACCATGATACCCGCCGGATGCTGACCAGTGGTCCGCTTCACCCCGTTACAGCCTGCAGCCATCTTATTTATATAGGCATCCCGCTTTGTCTGTCCCTTTTCCTCATAATACTTGCGCACAAAGCCATAGGCGGTCTTTTCCGCCACTGTACCAATGGAACCGGCCCGGAATACATTGTCCTTGCCAAAGAGCTCCTCGGTGTATTTATGGGCCACAGGCTGATATTCCCCGGAGAAATTCAGATCAATATCCGGAACCTTATCACCATCAAAGCCCAGGAATACGGCAAAGGGTATCTCGTGACCATCCTTTATCATATTGGTACCACAAACAGGACATTCCTTGTCCGGCAAATCATAGCCACAGCCATAGGAGCCGTCGGTAATAAATTCACTGTGCTTGCAGTGGGGGCATCGCCAATGTGGCGGCAAAGGATTTACCTCGGTAATATCCGTCATGGTGGCCACAAAGGAGGAGCCAACGGAACCACGGGAGCCTACCAGATACCCATCAAGATTGGACTTGCGCACCAGCCGCTGGGCAATAAGGTACAGCACCGAGAAGCCGTGGGCAATAATTGGCTTCAGCTCCTGGTCTATTCTGTCCTGGACGATTTTCGGCAGCACCTCCCCATACAGGCTCTTGGCCTTATTATAGGTCATACTGGTGATTTCCTCATCTGCCCCGGGAATCATCGGCGAATACAATTCATCAGGAATTGGCTTGAATTTTTCGCACATTTCAGCGATTTTCCGTGGATTGGCAACCACCGCCTCATAGGCCGCCTCTTCCCCCAAATACTGGAATTCTGCCAGCATTTCCTCTGTGGTCCGCAAATAAAGAGGTGGCTGAAAATCAGCGTCATCAAACCCCTTTCCCTTCATAAGAATAGCCCGGTATATCTGGTCTTCAGGATTAAGGAAATGCACATCACAGGTGGCTATCAAAGGCTTGTTCAGCTTCCTGGCCAGCTCAGCTACCTTCATGTTTATCTTAATCAAATCATTATCATCTTTGATATTGGGAAAATCATTACTTCGTACCAAAAATTCATTATTACCAATAGGCTGAATTTCCAAATAATCGTAAAAATCAGCTATTTTCAGCAGCTCTTCATCGCTTTGCTCCGCCACAATAGCCCTGATCAGTTCTCCTGCCTCACAGGCTGAACCAATAATCAGGCCCTCCCGATATTCCTGTATCAGCTGACGGGGCAGCCGCGGAGTACGGTGGAAAAAGCGTAGGTGGGACATGGTTATCAGCTTGTAGAGATTGCGAAGTCCATTTGGATTTTTCGCCAGCAATATAATGTGATTGGCCCGTTTTTGCTCGTAATCCTCCCCTACCAAATAGCCTTCCACACCATAGATGACCTTTATATCCAAGGGCTTTTTCCCAAACACGGTTTCCATCGCCTCAGGAAAGGCCTGAACAACGCCGTGGTCCGTAATGGCAATGGCCGGCCAGCCCCATTTGGCGGCGGTAGTAATAAGGCTCTGGGCAGAGGCCACTGCATCCATATTGCTCATGGTGGTATGACAATGAAGCTCCACCCGTTTTTCCTCCGCACTATCCTGACGGCGTTCCACCTCTACCAGCAAAACGCTGTCAGCAAAATACACATAATCATTATCGTATTTATCATAGCGGACGGAGCCCTTGACCTTGACTGCATCTCCAGCCTTGGCAGCCTTTTTCAGACGGCCCAGAACCTTTTCATAGCCCTCAGTGTCCTTGAAAAAGGCCTTGCAGGTAATGCCTTCAGAATTATCTGCCACAGCAAAAAACAACAGGTTAGTAGACTGGAAGCTACGGCCGTCTACACCGGCAATAGAGCCCTGAACCACCACATCCCGCATTTCACCTTCAATTTCAGCAATTGGGGTAATTTCACCGATAATGGCATTACCATATATCAGCGGGCTGTCATCATCACCGATTGGAACATTGCTCCGTCTGGAACGGGAAGGCTTATTGGCAGAAGTCTTTTCGCCACTGCCACCAGCAGAAGGAACTCCGCCATACCCGCCGCCATATCCCCCGCCGCCCTGGGCCGGCTTTGGTGCCGGAGCCTTGGCCGCCTCCAGTGCCGCCTGATATTCCTTGGTCTCGTGAACGGACTCCTCCACATCCGGAATCTCAAGCTCTTCATATACTGGCTGACATTCCAGCTTAATTGGATAGCCAATTACCTTGATACCGGCATCCCTTAACTTCTGAAAAACATTATGCTCCTCCAGCAGATACTTGCTAAAATCCCCATTTACCTGAAGAAGAATTATGGATTCCTTATAAATTCGATTGGAATGAAGCAAAATGTGGCGAATTCCCTGATTTTCCTTTGCCACATAATCCACCAGCTTTTTCCAATTCTGCTCTACGATCTTGTCCAGCTTCATTACAGACTGATAAATATACACCTTGGCCACCTGATACTTCTGTGCCACAAAGGCTGCCAGCCGATTAAGCAAATCCTCAGCAATTTCCGGCATGGTCCAGGCCAGTATTTCCCACGTATTAGTGTCCAGAGAAATTTCCACATGACGAATAAAGCCGCCCTTAAGCAGCTCTTCCTCATCGCTATTCAAATTCATTCCCCTGGCCAGCTCTGACAATATCCGACTGGTTTTCGGCACAATACAATATTTATCCATAAGAAGCAAAACCCCCGATTTTTCCCAAAAGAGCACCTACAGAAAATTATACAAATCTATTGACCTTTAAGCAAATGAAACACCTCTTATATAATATATATTAGCCTAGTCTTAATATTTGCATAATAATATTAATAGCTATATAATATATAATTAAAAGACTAATGAAAGGGTGATGCTTGTGTTTGCAAAATGTTGTGGTGCAACGACTATTGGGGTAGACGGACAAATAATAGACGTAGAAGTTGATGTGGCCAATGGTCTTCCAGGCATGGAGATGATTGGCCTACCTGATGCCATGGTGCGGGAGGCCAAGGAACGGGTCAGAACGGCTGTAAAAAATTCCGGCATAAAGATAATGCCGCAAAAGGTAACGATAAATTTAGCCCCGGCAGGGATACGGAAGGACAGCTCAGGCCTGGATTTACCAATTGCCATAGCCATGCTGGCGGCCTACGGGATATTGCCCCGTGAAAGTATGGAGGGCAATCTGTTCTCCGGAGAATTATCTCTGGAGGGGCAGGTCCGCGGTGTAACCGGTATTCTGCCCATGGCCATAAAGGCCAAGGAAATGGGCTTCAAGGCCTTTTTTGTGGCAGAGGCAAATGTCAACGAGGCTCTCCTGGTAGATGGACTGACCATATACAAGGTAAACAGCCTGTACGAGCTAATTGATTATCTCACCGGAAAAGCTGCCTGGGAGCCTGCAGTTTCAACCAATACGGAGCAGGAGGCAAGGGATGAGACAATGGATGATTTTGCCGATGTACAGGGACAATTTGTGGCCAAGCGGGCCTTTGAAATAGCGGCGGCCGGGGGACATAATATTTTGCTGGTGGGCAGCCCCGGAGCCGGAAAGACCATGTTGGCCAGGCGGTTAAATTCTATCCTGCCGGAAATGACCATAAAAGAAGCCCTGGAGGTAACCAAAATTTACAGTGTGGCAGGAATGCTGAATAAAAACAGCGGCCTTATTACCAAACGTCCCTTCCGCAGTCCCCATCATACCACCTCATCGGTGGCCATGATTGGCGGAGGCTCCATCCCCCACCCTGGTGAAGTGAGCCTAAGCCATAACGGCGTTCTGTTTTTGGATGAACTGCCGGAATTCAGCAAGCAAACCCTGGAGTCATTACGTCAGCCTCTGGAGGATGGTACGGTAAGCATCGCCAGAGTAAATGCCTCCCTGACCTTTCCCTCCCGGATTATCCTCTGCTGTTCCATGAACCCATGTCCCTGTGGCTATTATAATGACCCGGAAAAGCAATGCGAATGCTCCTATCAGGAAATAAAACGATATAACCGAAAAATTTCCGGTCCATTGTTGGACAGAATCGATATCCAAATTCGTGTGCCCCGGGTAACCTACACAGAATTAACCTCAACCCAGCGAAGTGAAGCATCGGCAGTTATCCGTAAACGGGTATCGGCAGCCCGGGACCGTCAATTGGCCCGTTTGGAAAAATATGGCATTGTCTGCAACGCACAAATGAGCAGCTCCATACTAAAAAAAACCTGCAGGATTACCAAGGAAGCCCAGCAGCTCCTGCGGGCTGCCTTCATTGAAAAAAGCATGTCCGCCCGCTCCTATGACCGCATAAAAAAAGTGGCCCAAACCATAGCCGATCTTGATAACAGCGATAAAATCACCGAAGTCCACCTGGCCGAGGCCATACAGCTCAGAAATGATATTGGGGTATAAAACATCAATCCACTTGCCTATACACAATGACAACAGCAGTCCGGCTGTAATCCAGGCTGCTGCTTTCTCTTGCTTGTTTCTATTCAATTATGTAACATGCATTACCACCAACACAGGCAGCAAGGCCAGATACCCTTCACCGCCTGGTCATTGGCTATTTCCAAATTCACTTTTTGAAGTCCTTTGCCTCTACGCAGCCAAGACTAGTATAAATCATACCATTTTTACCGCGTGTTGAGGACATCAAATCGATGGATTTGGCTATCATTGCTCCATGAGGTGGATTCTGCAATATTTCCTCCATCCCACAATTCAGCACCCCTTTCCGCACCAGGGTAATATGGGGAGAAAATTTCCTTTTATCATATGGTATGTTGTTTGCTGCCAAGGTCTTTCTAAGCCTACCAACATATTTTGACAGCTCCTCATTCCTTTCTATACCTGCCCAAAGGATATCGCCAAAATTGCCTATCCCATCCAGCTTTATAGACAATGGTGCAAAGGGAACAGCCTCCATAGCCTCCAACACAGGCTCTGCCGAACCGTACTCACCGATGAAAGCCAATGTGATATGAAAATTTTGTTCAGATACAAACCTACCACGCACCCCCATATCATACCACCTGTCCTGTAACTTGGTTAGCGATTTTATGATAGGCTCCTCGAAAAGTATGGCTATGAAAAGTCTCATTTCTTATACCACCCTACCTAAAAAACAAATTTGCTATCACGCTCAAAACAACACTGATAATAATGCAGGTTACGATTGGAAAATGGAATGAACTGTTTTCCCCCTCCACATTAATATCTCCCGGCAAACTGCCAAACGGAATGAATTTACTGCCAAAATGAATTACACAACCTACTACCACAAGGATTATCCCTAAATATATTAACGTTTTCCCAATATCAGTCATTGACTTACCTCTCCACTATTCATTTATCACAAGTCGGCCATTAAAACCTTTGGCTTGGGAGTACCCCCTCAGCCTGTCAAATTTCAATCCGGCATCAGGATTGCTCCCACTGTGCCCAACAGCATAAATATTAAGAAGCCAACCAGTATCCAGGCTTCCTTGTAATCTGCCAATTCCTTGATAAAATTCAACGCTTCCTTAAAGGAAATATGCTTGTCGTTGTCAGATTTTACCTGGCGGGTGCTGCCATCTGCCAAGGTAACCTTAAAAAGCGGAAAATTATAAATTCTTATACGGCCGACGGCTACCCACAAGATTAAGGTAACCGGTACGGTCAGTACAAGCCATGCCCCCAGATAGCTATAATTGGCTGTACCCTCAAAATCCAACAAAAAGGCACATATGGCCGGCAAGGTATTGAATACCAGCACTCCTAAAATTATTTTAAGCATTCTAAGGGGGGTGTAGAAAGCCACCCTTACCGGTTCCATCCGGCCATTTACCGGCTCGAGGAACAAGGCCTTAACCGTGCTGTTCACTACCGGCTCCTGGCCCTGGTTCACGGTAAGCCGGGCCTGTATCCGCTTTGGCCGCAGTGAATCCATCTTAAACACCTTGCGCCGCCATTCATCGCCCCGGCCGTCAGCAAAGGCCACGAAGAAAATAATCCCAAAAATAGCTCCCCACATTAGACCTACCAATACATCAAACAGGCACATGGCCCCAGTGGTGAGCACAGTCAATACCGTAGGTTCAATAAGCCAGGAATAATTCTTGCTGAGCTTGGTATTGGTAACAGCTGTCCGGCCAGTCTGGCCGTTCACCACTGCCAATACAGGGCCAATACTCAACACATATACCGGCAGCAAGGCAGGCAGGCGCAACAGATGTCCCGCCTGCATATTAATGGTCACGCCAGTGGTCTGCAAGGCCTGTTCTGCCTCCTGCCTAAAGCTGTCCTCCACTTCCTCCAGCACGCGGTTTTCCAGCGTCAGCCCATCCACATCTGAGAGCTTCACCCGTTGACCGGCAATAAAGGCAAATTCAAAGGGCCGGGCAGCTGTCCACTCAAAAGGCTCCATAGCATCCAACACCAGATTGTCCAGCTGTTTGGATGTATTTACCGCAATTCCATTCAAAAAGCCCCCCATATTGTATTTGCGATCAGAAAAGGTCTCCAGCCGTTGCACCTGTGCCGTCATCGGGCCACGGATAAGCTCATAGGGCAAATAATAGCCCCGTAGCTCCTGAATATTGGCCAAAACGGCCTGAGCTTCTTTTTTCCGGGAATTACTATGTCCCCATTCTGCCAGCTTTTCCCTGGCCTCATCCTCGGTCAGTACAAAAGGAATAATCACCTCCGGCAGCTCATCCGACTTGCCAAAGGCCCGGCGGGCAAATTTGCCGCCACAGAAGCCACATTTCCCCATGGCCTCCCCCTTGGGAATAATAACCTGCGCACCGCAGTTCTGGCAGGAATGTACCTCAGCGTCCGCATTCTCGCCCTCCAAAATGGCCTTGCGCCTGGCGTCCCGCCATTTCTCCAAGCGCATAATCGGATCCTTTACATCAGTCACCCCACCACAATACTGGCACAAATATTGCTGCCTGACAATGTCATAATTGGCCGGTGCACCACAGCTCTTGCAGTATACCGCCAAAGGATGATTATTTTCCACTCTGATATGCCTCCCATTATCTTATAACGCCATTGTTCAAATTTTTCTTCTTTAGAAGAAAAATCTTCCAATTA
>NZ_CAMYWM010000099.1 GCF_947302755.1 uncultured Anaerovibrio sp. | reverse complement strand
CGTAAAGCCCTGGGTAAAATTCAACTAAATTCAGATGGAGTTAAAACTCCACCTGGATAAGTTATCATTTTATAGGCCTTGACTAAATCAGGAATGCCCATTGGTCTCATGGTTCATCAGCTCCACATTAACATTGAGGGTATTCTTCCACATTGCCTGAATGGATGCGGCAATAGCCTTATTTACCTCATTGGTGTTATAACCGGAAGCCTCCAGCAGCTTCTTGGCCTGGGCACCATCCTCCACTGCCAGGGAACCGCTTTCCTTGGCAAAATCCTTGCCATTTTCTACAACCTTATAGAATGAATTTACTTCATTCTAAATGATTATACTCCAATAATCAAAAATTTTCTATTATCATTTGTACCAGCTAACAGAGCTTTACTAGATAACAATCCATGTGAGCCTAGCGCTCCCCCGGGCAGGTCCCATTTCCCTGCTATTGTAGGGGGATTTGACTAAAATTTTCCTTTGAAATATTATTAAATCAGGAAAATACCATAAAAAGAGGGGATATGTTTATGACTGATAGAGACTTTTATATTGAGGAAATTTCACCGGAGCTCTTTGCCAAAATGGAGGGCAAATCCTTTGCCAGGCATTGTACGCTGCCGGTGGCCGAGCTGCGATATCTTCATTTTTTGCATAAAAATCTTCAGGGAGAAACCCTGACAGGGGAGCTGGTCTGTAATTTTCACATTGCCGAACGTCTTTTAAAGATTTTTAGGCAGCTCTATGAATGCGGCTATCCCATGGAGAAGTTTCGGCTTATTGATGAATATGACGCCGATGATGATAAATCCATGGCAGACAACAACGGCTCCTGCTTTAATTTTCGTCTTGTAGCCCATACCAATCGGATATCAAAGCATGGATTGGGATTAGCAGTGGACATCAACCCCCGGTACAATCCCTATATAAAAACCCTGGAGGATGGCAGTATTTATATTGTGCCGGACAACGGCAGGGAGTATTGCGACAGGGATAAGGAATATCCATACAAAATAGAAAAGGATGATATTTGCGTTCGTCTCTTCAAGGAAAACGGCTTTGAATGGGGCGGTGACTGGGATGAGGAAAAGGACTACCAACACTTCCAAATCCCCGCCGCCCAAATCGCAAAATGGTACCCACCCCTTGATTGAAGGGAGAGAAAATAATTCGGAATTCGTAATGCGGAATTTAGGTTAATTTGGAATGCGGAATTCGTAATGCGGAATTTAGGTTAATGCGGAATGCGGAATTCGTAATTCGTAATTCGTAATGCGTAATTAAGCCTTCCCCTTGCGACGCGAATGAGGTGTTCCTGAAGGGGGAATGGCCGGGGATATTTGCTTTCACACGACAGAGCTGCTAAAAATATTCTTTTGCTTTAAATTACATAGCTGGAAAAATTATAACTCGCGTTGCTCAGACAGATAATTTTTCCAGCTAATTTTAGTGGGCAAAAAATATTTTCTTTACGCATCTCGTCTATTGTTCAAGCTAATTATCCCCGGCCTGTGCAAAGCCTTCCCCTAGCGACGCGAATGCAATGAGCTAGTCCCGTAGGGGAGGGGAAGCCCTTTCAGGACTAGCTTCGCGTCGGTGTACCGTCGCAGACGGTGGATGAGGTGGTACAAATGCCTTCCCCTAGAGGGGAAGGTGTCACGCCCTGCGTGACGGATGAGGTGTTCCCGAAGGGCTTATATCAGTTTTACAACGATTGAAAAATTTTCCCTATGGTAAAATTTGAGCAATGGCGTTATAATTAAATCGTTTGTTAATCAAATATTAAATTACCGACAAGGAGTTTTTCTGATGAGCTTAACCGCAAATGATATAAACTACGTGCAGGAGCATATTCGTCTGGTAGATAATTTCCCTAAAGAGGGGATTAAATTTGTGGATATTACAACAACCCTAAAGGATGCCAAGGCCTTTGGCCTGACCTTGGACTTTATGAAGGAGTCCCTGCAGGGGGAGCAGATTGATTTGATAGTTGGGCTGGAGTCCCGGGGCTTTATTTACGGCGCGGCCCTGTCAGCGGCTATGAACGTAGGCTTTGTGCCTATTCGTAAGCCGGGCAAATTACCAGCTGACGTTGTAAGCGTGGATTATGATTTGGAATATGGCCAGGATACCATTGAAATGCATACAGATGCCATTAAGCCGGGCCAGCGGATTTTAATTGTGGATGACCTGTTGGCTACCGGCGGTACGGCTGATGCGGCCTCAAAGCTCACTAAAAAGGTTGGCGGTAATATTATTGGTGCAGTATTTTTCATTGAACTGACTACCCTTGGCGGCCGCCGGAAGCTGGAAAAGGATGGCATTAAGGTAACCTCCATGCTTCAATATGATTTGGACTAAGGGGGCAGCAGTTTTATGGTGCTTATAAAGGTTAAGAAGCTGATGGCTTTCCTGGCTGTCCTGTCTATTATGGTAATTGGCCTATTGGCAGCTGGTTGTGGCTCCAAGAATATTGAGCTTCATGAGGTCAGGGTCAATGGTAATGCCGGTACCCTTATTATAAGCCTGCCCTTTGATTTTAGAAATCCAGCAGCGCCAAAGAGCTTCCCTAATGGTACCACCATGTGTACCAGCGTGGAGCATAACAGTGATTTTGATGTTTCCATTATGAGTATTCACTACGATGGGGCCAAATACAAGGAAGCAACTGGTTTAGAATTTAAACCTGACCTTAATAAATTTTCCGATGACCTTTTAAAAACCTATAAGAGCAAGCGCAAGGCCACCGGCGGTCAGCTTGAAAATACCAATATTGCCGGGGAACCAGCCAAGACAGCTGTTTTGGACGGCACCAGCAATGATATTAAGATTAAGACCAGGTTTATTTCCTTCTTTAAGGGGAATGAGCATTGGTGCATTACCATATCCTACAAGGCCGATGATGAGGATTATGAGAAGGCTGCAGATAAGATGGTGGAAAGCATTCATTTTTAACGTATTTAAACACTTAATAATTTGAAACGGGACTGGCAGCATGGTCCCGTTTTTTCATCTATATTAATTTTTTTAACCGAACTGAAAATATGGGATGGACTGATATTGTGCTACTGGCTGACGTTTATATAAATATTCCAATAAAAAGCATATCCCAGGCATATACCTATATTGTGCCGACGCGTCTCAGCTTTCTTACAGTTGGCTGGCGGGTTATTGTGCCCTTTGGCGGGCGATCCATTGAGGGCTTTATTGTCTCTGTCAGAAATATGGACGAAGGCAGTATCAAGGGCGATTTCAAGCTTAAAGAAATAAAGGACACTCTAGATGAAGAAGCCTGGTTTACTCCGGAGGTTATTAAGGCGGCCCGGTGGATGGCGGATTTTTACCTGTGCTCTGTGGGGGAAATGATGCGGCTGTTTATTCCCGGCAAAGGTGGTGCCCACATTCAATTGGCTTATGAGGCGATGGCAGCTGATGATAGCAATGTACTGCTCCAGGTTGAGGCCTATCGCCGCGTGTATGAGGCAGTACAGGTGTCTGGTATCGCTAAGAAACGAGAAATTAAGGAACAGCTGATAGCTGATGACCATGCGGAAGTGGCTGAGGGCTTGGACAATATTTTGGAGAAGCTGTTGCAATATGGTGCCTTAAAGCGGGTTTATGACGTAGACAATAAAGCCAAGGCCGCCTATGAAACGGTTTATGTAACTGCAAGGCCGGTAACAGAGGAGCTTTTGGCCAATTTTTCCCGTAAGCCGGCCCAGAAAAAGGCCCTAAGCTTTATTTTGGCCCACCAAAAGGATAATGAGCTAATCCTTACGGCTGATGTATTTAAGCAGCAGAAGGTGTCTCCGGCTGTCTTAAAGGCGTTGACGGACAACGGCATTCTGCGGAAGGAGCAGCGACGGATTTACCGTGACAGCTATGCCTTATCGGAGCAGTCCCATCAGGACGTAGAGCTAACCACAGAACAGCAGCAGGCGGTGGAGGGGCTGGCCCAGGCAATATGCGCCAAGGAATATAAGGAATTCCTTCTGTATGGCGTTACGGGCAGCGGCAAAACCCAGGTATATATCGAAGCCGCCCAACGGGCCAGACAGCTGGGACGACGGGTGGTGGTGCTGGTGCCGGAAATTGCTCTGACCGGTCAGGTGGTGCAGGCCTTTAAAAGCTATTTTGCCCATGATATCATCGTTATCCATAGCCGATTATCCATTAATGAACGCAACGATGCCGTTTTGCGGGTGCGCCGCGGTGAGGCCGGGATTATAATCGGGGCCCGTTCGGCCCTGTTTACTCCAGCGGATAATATTGGTTTGATTATCATGGACGAGGAGCAGGACAATTCCTATAAGCAGGATGAATCCCCGCGGTATCACGCCCGGGTGGTGGCGCAGGAATTGGCGCGGATTTATGGGTCCACCCTCCTGTTAGGCAGTGCAACTCCCTCTTTGGAAACCTATCATAAGGCCCAAATGGGTCAATGTACCATGCTGCGCTTATCTAATCGGATTGGCAATAAGCCTCTTCCCCAGGTGACCTGCGTGGATATGCGTCAGGAGCTGAAAAAGGGACGGCGAAATATTATCAGTCACCCCTTGCGCCTTCTTATTGAAGACACTATCTCCAAGGGTGAGCAGATGATTATTATGCTGAACCGCCGGGGCTTTGCCACCTTTGTGATGTGCCGCTCCTGTGGCGAGGTTATCCGATGTCCCCAGTGCACCATGCCCTTGGTTTATCATAAGGACAAGCGGCTCATGTGTCATCATTGTGATATCAGGGTGCCGGTGCCGGATGTGTGTCCCAAGTGCGAAAGCCGATACATTAAATATTTCGGCTCCGGTACAGAGAAGCTGGAGCAAGAGCTGAGAAGCCTGGTGCCTCAGGCCCGTGTTATCCGCATGGATCGGGATACCACCACAGGGAAATTCGGCCATACAAATATTATTAATCGGTTCCGCAGCAGGGAATTTGATATACTTCTGGGCACCCAAATGGTGGCCAAGGGCCACGATATTCCCAATGTTACTGCCGTGGGGATTATCAGTGCGGATTCGGCCCTGAATATGCCGGATTTCCGGGCCGCAGAGCGGGTATTTATGCTGATACCGCAAACGGCGGGTCGGGCTGGCCGGTAATGTAATAGTCCAGAGCTATTCCCCGGATCACAATGCGGTGCAAAGCGGTATAAAGCAGGATTATCAGGCTTTTTATGATGAAGAAATGAAGCTGAGGGAAAGCCTTTTCTATCCCCCCTTTTGCCGTATTGTTAAGCTGATAGTACACAACGAAAAACCGGAGGCTGCCCGTCAGCAGGCTCAAAATATTAAGGATAATTTCCTAAATAATTTCGGTTACACCCCTCATCATCAGATTATCGGCCCGGCCCCGGCCATGATTCCTGCCTTTAAGGGCGTATACCGTTTTTCCATGCTGATAAAGACCGATGATTTACCGGCGGTAAATCACTTTCTGCGGGAGCAGGGAGTCCACCGTGATATGAATGTATTAATCGACATTGACCCGATTACAACATCCTGATTGGAGCAAGTATGAATAAAGAATTATTGGAAAACAAGCTGACAGCAGCTTATGAATACTTTAAAAATATAAATCATACCCGCAATATGAACCATGTCCGTCATCTGGCCCAGAAGCTTACGGACAAGAAATATGGTATTGCCTTTGCCGGCCATTTTTCCGCCGGAAAATCCCGGCTTATAAATGCCTTTTTAGGAGATAATATACTGCCCTCCAGCCCAATACCGACCTCGGCCAATCTGGTAAGGGTTTATAAGGGGGAGGACTATGCCCGGGTGTTTTTCAGCAAGGGAAAGCCCCGGAAATATCTGGCTCCCTATGACTATGACCTGGTTAAGAGCTATTGCCGGGATGGGGCTGCAGTGTCCTGTATAGAGCTTAGCTATTCCAAGCTCCATATTCCCGAAGGGGTGGAGATAATGGATACTCCCGGCATTGACTCAGCTGATGACGCTCATCGGCTGGTGACCGAGGATGCCATTCATTTGGCGGATATAATTTTCTATGTCATGGACTACAATCACGTTCAATCGGAGCTGAATTTTACCTTTACCAGAGATTTGACCAAGGCCGGTAAGGAGGTTTATCTGGTCATCAATCAGATCGATAAGCACCGGGAAAATGAGCTGTCCTTTGCCACCTTCCAAAATTCGGTATACAGGGCCTTTGAAGGCTGGGGGGTACAGGCCAAGGGGATTTACTTTATTTCAGCCAAATATCCTGATGCGCCCCACAACCAGTATGAGGAGCTGATGGCTCTGCTGGAGGATAAGATTGCCCACCGCAATGATAATCTTGAAGCCTCCATTTATGCCTCCCTGACCAGAATTATTACAGAATATATTAAGGCCAGGGAAAAAGCCTCTGAGGAGCGGAAAAGGGAAGCAGGGGCAAGCCTTGAGGGAATACCGGCCGAGAAGCTGCAGCTGATGCGTAAGGAATATGACAGTCTTTCCCAGGAGCAGCAGGTGCTTAATGAGGATTGGGAGGAAGCCTATAAGTCGGGCATTGCCAAGATATTGGATAATGCCTATCTTATGCCTACCTCCACCCGGGACTTGGCCCGGGATTATCTGGAGGCCTGCCAGCCCTCCTTTAAGGTGGGCTTCTTTGGTCGGGGCAAGAAAACTGAGGCCGAGCTGGAACGCAGAAAGCAGCTGTTTTTTAATGATGCCTCGGAAAAGGCCAAAACCCAGATCGAGTGGCATTTAAAAACCTTTTTATTGGATTTTGTCCGCCAGCATAATGTGATCAACAAGGAGCTGCAGGACACAATCCAGGCCCTGGAAATTCTCCCGCCCCAGGAGCTGCTCACCGAAGCCATGCGCTCCGGGGCCAAGCTTACCCAGGATGGCAGCTATGTAATGAATTATACCCTTAACTTTGCCGAGGGCATAAAAAATGTGGCCCGCACCCGGGCCGCAGATATAAAGAATATTTTCGACGGTCTGTTAAACAATCATCGGGGCCAGCGCATGGAGACTATCGGCTCCCGTTTGCAGGAGATGGAGAAATACCACAGGGGGTGGAGTGCCATTGACGATTTGGAGGCGGAAATGTCCCAATTGTCCCAGGAGCTTGGTGATATGCTGTCCTGCCAGGAAATGGTGGAAACCAGGGAAGCTATTGCGGAAATTTCATGCGTGGACATTCCTGACGAGGAAATAATAGCCCCGGAAGCAGCGTTAGAGCAAAATAATACTTCTACTATTAACATAGGTAATAAGAAAGATGGCGGTGATACGGCCCAGGCTGATGAATCAAGACCGTATGACCTTAATAATGAAGCTGCTGAACCGATGAATATTTTTAATGCCTCCGGTACCGAAAAATTAAAGGAAATGGCTATCAGGCTTAATAAAGCTGCCGCGCTGATTGACAAAATACCAGGAGTGGGCCAACTGGCTCAGGAGCTAGGTGACAGGGCTGAACGCCTTAATAATAAAGGCTTTTTGGTAACGCTGTTTGGTGCCTTTAGTGCAGGCAAGTCCTCCTTTGCCAATTCGTTGTTGGGCGAACGCCTGCTGCCTGTGTCACCCAATCCAACTACGGCGGCCATCAACATGATTTTGCCGGTGGATGAGGGGCACCCTCATGGTACAGTGGCTATTAAGCTGAAATCGGAAAAAATGCTGCTGGATGATTTGTTAAGGGCCTTTAAGCCATTCGATATGGCACCGGCCAGCCTGCAGGAGGCGGCCACCTTGGCCAGGGAGGCCATGAATAAGGGAGGAAGCACCCATCAGAAGGAGAAATCCTTCCTGGCAGCCTTTCTACGTGGCTTTGGGGCTGTGGAGGACCAGCTGGGAGATGTATTTGCCAGTGATTTGCAGGGCTTTGGGGAATATGCCGCCCAAGAGGATAAGTCCTGCTTTGTAGACTGGATTAAGGTATATTATGATTGTCCGCTTACGGCTAAGGGGATAACCCTGGTAGATACCCCGGGAGCTGACTCCATCAATGCCCGTCACACCAATATGTCCTTTAACTTTATCCGTCAGTCCGATGTGGTGCTGTATGTTACCTACTATAATCATGCCTTTGGCAAGGCGGACAGGGAATTTATTATTCAGATGGGCCGGGTAAAGGATTCCTTCCAGCTGGATAAGATGTTTTTTATCGTCAATGCCATTGATTTGGCGGAGGACCAGGATGAAGCTGACCATGTGGTGAATTATGTCCGCAAGCAGCTAAAATCCTACGGCGTATCCAAACCCCAGCTCTTTGCCCTGTCCTCCCAGGAGGTACTGGAGGAACGGGAAGCTGGCAACACCACGCCAACCGAATTTGAAAACGCCTTTTATAATTTTGTGGTAAATGACTTAAATGATATAGCCCTGTCCGCCGCCCGTCAGGAATTTGACAAGGCCCTGGAGCGCATCTGCGACCTTATAAATATAAGTAAAAGCGACAGCAGACAAAGGGTTCAACGCCTGGCTGAATTAAAGGCTATTCAGCGGGAAATTGGCCGTGTGCTGGGGGATTTGCGCAATACTGAGCTGGTGAAGGGACTGGAGCAGGAGGCCTCGGAGCTGATTTATTATGTAAAGCAGCGGGTATTCCTCAGATACCTTGATTTCTTCCGTGAGTCCTTTAATCCGGCTACCCTGAAATCCGGGGGCAATGCCAATGACCAGCTAAAGGAGGCTCTCGACCAGCTTCTGGAAAGCATTGGCTTTGATTTGGCCCAGGAGCTGAGGGCCACCAGCCTTAGAACGGACAACTATATAAAAAAATCCCTGCTAAAATTTCAGGAGCACACCAATCAGCAGCTTGCCCAAATCAGCAATGAATTTACCCTGTCCCTTAAGGAATACAGCTATGAAAATCAGCTGAATTTTCAGCAGGCCTTTGTGGGGGTGAGCCGTGACATATTTGCCAAGCCTCTTTCTATCTACAAAAATCCAAGGGATTTCTTCGAGGAGGGTGCCTCCAAGCTGATGGCCGAAGAAATGGAGGTTATACTGTCCAAGCTGGCTGATGATTATCTGGAACAGGAAAAATCCAAGCTTCTAACTCAGGAAACCGAAGCCCTTTGCGGCCTATACGAGAAGGTGTGCCAACGTTTCAGCCACCGCCTTAAGGAACGTCTGGAAACCAATATAAAAGCCCTTGACGGCGGCCTGGATATTCAAGAGCTGGAGCAGGTGCATAACCAGCTTGTGGCGTTATAACGAGCTTTAAGATGTCCCCCACCTCTTTAGGTGGGGGAAAACAAACTAC
>NZ_CAMYWM010000098.1 GCF_947302755.1 uncultured Anaerovibrio sp. | reverse complement strand
GATGGAAGAATACATTATCACGCCCATGACTATATTTTGGGTAATGTTCATGGGGACGAGGAAATGAAGGAGGTAAAAAATAGTGAGCTGCTGTCTCAGAATAATTCTGACAGTGATGTAATTCGTTACTACTACAAGGGAAGAGATTATGTTCAAACCTTTGCAACCCTGAGATGTGGTTTAAAATTGGTATTATGTGACGATTATGACGAGATATATATGGACCGTTACAAATTGGTGGCGTTGGATATAATCGTTATTATAGTATGTGGAATATTGATAATACTGTTACTATCCTACTATACCCGCCGTATTATGCAGCCAATAAGGGTTCTTACCAAGGCTATCAGAAATATTAAGGACGAAAATTACGATGTGGAGCTGCCGAAAAATGCCCCAGGGGATATTGGTGTGCTGAGCCAGGGAATTGCCATGGCAGTTTCGGCTATTCAGGAAAAGAAGAAATTAAATGCTTCTACCCTTGCGGCGCAAAACAGAAAGCTGGAGAAGGCAGTGGCTCAGGCCAAGGAAGCCAGCCGGGCAAAAAGCGATTTTCTATCCCGAATGAGCCATGATATAAGAACACCGATGAATGCCATAGTGGGAATGGGAATGATAGCAGAATCCCATAAGGATAATCCGGAAAAGCTGTCTGAGTGCCTGCAGAAAATTTCCACCTCCAGTAAATACCTGCTCAACCTGATTAATGAGGTATTGGATATGAGCCGGATCGAAAGCGGAAATTTAAGTATGACTAAATCCAATATCAACATTCCGGAAATTATCGGCAGTATTATGGCCATGGTAGACCCTCAGCTGAAGACCCACAGACATACGCTAAAGACCACTATCAATAACCTGCAGCATGAGAATGTGCTCAGCGATTCCCTTAGGATGCAGCAGATATTTGTCAATATTTTGAGTAATTCAATAAAATATACACCGGATGGAGGTGAGCTCAGCTTTAGTGTAAATGAAGTGCCTTTATCAGCCAACAGAAGTCTGTATGAGTTTACCTTCGTGGACAATGGTATTGGCATGTCCAAGGAGTTCCAGGAGAAAATGTTCCAGCCCTTTACCAGGGAGCAGGATGATCATGAGACTGAGGTTAAGGGAACCGGCCTGGGAATGGCTATTACCAAGGCTATAGTAGATTTGATGGGAGGCACTATTCGCGTAAGGAGTACTCTCAACGAGGGCACGGAAATAAAGGTAAGCCTTGATTTGGAGTTTGTGGAGGATGACAGTATCGGCACTAAAAATTCAAGGCCCATGGAGTTCTCCGAAATCCAATTGCAGGGCAAGCGTATTCTTTTGGTGGATGATATTGCTCTGAATTTGGAAATTGCCGAAAATCTACTAGAAATGACCGGGGCCACCATGGATAAGGCGGCCAATGGACGGGAAGCCCTGGATATATTCGAGGAAAAGGGAGAAGGGTATTATGATTTGATATTCATGGATGCCAGAATGCCTATAATGGACGGCTATGAGGCAACCAGGAATATCAGGGCTCAGGCCACGGAATATGCGTTGAACATACCAATTATTGCCATGAGTGCCGACGCATTCGCCGAGGATATAGAAAACTTTAAAAAATGTGGTATGAATGACTACGTTTCCAAGCCAATTGAGCTTAAGATACTGTCCCGCATATTGCAAAAATATTTGCTGTAAAAATGTTTGTTAAAAAACACTAAAAAAACATTTAAAAAGCACTAATTTAACCTTATATAAGGATTAAATTAATGCTTTTTTAAAGCAAATAAAAAAAGCCGTCGACACCATAACAAGGTAAGGCAAATATACCTCGCTGAAAGCAAACTGATACTTTTCATAAAAAAATATCAGTTTCCACGGAAGGGGCAGTAGTGTCGCGGCTATGGGTGAAATGCTCTGGGGAAGAGCAAATCGAGAGAGGGGTTTATGGAGAATATACTTATGAAAGGATATATTCTCCAGGAAATAATACCTGCAAGACAATACTATTTCCTAGCAAAATTATATACGAAAAGTATAAAGTTGTAAATTACAATCAATTTAAAATACTGTATACATTATGATACATAGGATAATGTAAATTTAAATTTATTCAGTGAAAGTGTGAAAACTCCACTATATTTTGTAAAATAAAAGGATTTTTGTATTTTATGCAGAAATATACATAGAGCAATCATTGAATACGCCGTATTCATAGTTAGATTTTTTTAGATAAGGCGGGTTTTAATATGAAAGACGTTTCAAGTAATAAGATAAGAGTGCGTTCAGGAACATGGTATGAAGAACTGGATGAAAATGCCCGCATGAAAAAAATTGTATTTTCCGATGAAATACGGCATATGCTGGGCTATACCAATACAGATGATTATCCTAATACATTGGACTCCCTGCTGAAGCTGCTTCACCCCGAGGATAAGGAGAAAATGCTGGAGATGGCTATTGCTGCAGCCAAGGGGGAATTATCCTCCCTGGACACGGAATTTCGCCTGAAAAAGAAGGATGGCAGCTATATGATGGTAAATGCCACCGGCAAGGTGGTTAAGAATGAGAACGGCCAACCGATAATCATGCATGGCTCCATTTTTGATATTACGGAATTAGTGGAAAATCGCATGCTTTATGAGCAGGTTATGCATCGGTTGGAGGCCACGGAAAAACAGGAAAACGATATAAGATGGTTTGGACCGGTTTCGGCAATTTATGATACAGCCAAGTTTCGCATAGAATACGATGAGCACGGGCGGCGTATGTCGGTTACATGGAATGACGCCTACAAAAAATTATTAGGCTATGAAAATGATGAGGAATTTCCCCAGACCCTGCAAACCTTTTATAATCATATAGTGGCTGAGGATCTGGAGCCTGTAGGCCACTTTATGGATTTGATGGAGAATAATGATCATGACGATTCGGTCCATGATGTGGAATTTCGTATGTACAAAAAGGGTCGTTCAATAGTGTGGGTACGGGCAGCAGCCAGACGGATATTGGGGACAGATGGTCGGGCAAAGCAGGCTATAGGCCTTCTGACAGATATAACACCTCAGAAAAATATGGAGCTGCAAAAGACCATATATGAGGTATTTTCCCAGGAATTTCTCACGGTGGGAATTATTGACATATTCCACAATCAATTATGGCTTCTCAGGGACAGGATGATAAATGATACCTTTATTAAGTCCTATGAAAAGGGAGCCCACAATTATGATAATTTCCTTAAGGAATACGTCAGCAAGCACGTGGTAGAGGAAGAACGGGACCGGGTGTACAGGGAGAGCCGTGTTTTCCATATTGTCATTGAGTTAAAGAAAAAGGATGTGTACCGTATCCGGTACAGATGTAAAAATGAGGATGGTCATATACAGCACGTACAGGGGACCTATCTATGGCTGAATAAGGATGGGGACAAAAGGAAGGTAATATGCGGTTTTCGTGATATTACAGACCTTATTCGGGGGGAGCAGGAAAAGCAGGAAAAATTGCGGAAGGCTCAGGAAGAAGCCGAACTGGCCCGGTATGAGGCCGAAGCGGCCAATCAGGCTAAAACCTCCTTTTTATTTAACATGTCCCATGATATCAGAACGCCAATGAATGCCATTACCGGGTTTAGGGAATTGCTGGAGCGTGACCAGGAGGACCCGGAAAAGCGGCAATATTATCTGAATAAAATGGATGATGCCTGCAAGGTACTGATTTCAATTATCAACAATGTATTGGAAATGGCCCGGATTGAGAAGGGCGTGCTGAAGCTGGATGAGACGCTGTGGAACGTAGATCAGTTTAATGACGGCCTGTATTCGGTGCTGAAGCCGATGATGGATCAGAAAAATATTGGGTTTACCCAGGAATTGGATGTTCAGCATCAATATTTTTACGGGGACGGGGGAAAGCTGCGGGATATTTTCCTGAATATTCTGTCCAACAGCTATAAGTACACCAAGCCAGGGGGCTCAGTGCATATGAAGCTGGAGGAGCTGCCCCATGACAAACCGGGCTGGGCCTGGTACAGAAGTACAATCCGTGATACGGGAATTGGAATGAGCGAGGAATTCCTGCCCCATATTTTTGATTCCTTTACCCGGGAAAACAACACCACCAGCAACAAAATAGAGGGCACTGGCCTGGGGATGTCTATTGTAAAACGCCTGACGGATTTCCTGGGGGGGAAAATTGAGGTAAGAAGTAAAAAGGGTGTGGGTACCACCTTTATTGTGGATATGCCGCACCGTATTGGTCAAAAGCCTGATGAAGGGTACATAGTAGACGGTCATGTTGAGCTGGATGCTGGCATGTTTGTGGGCAAACGGGTCTTGTTGGCAGAGGATAATGAAATCAATGCCGAGATTGCCATAGAAATCTTGTCTTCAGCGGGAATGATCGTGGAAAATGCCAGGGATGGTCAGGAATGTGTGGACATGCTGCAAAGGGCTGAGGATAATTATTATGATTTGATTTTAATGGATGTGCAAATGCCTAACATGAACGGCTACGAGGCAACCAAGGCTATTAGGGCATTGCCGGATAAGCTTAAGGCCAATATTCCGATTTTGGCCATGACCGCCAATGCCTTTGCGGAGGATAAAAAGGAGGCCTTCAATGCGGGAATGGATGGTCATCTGTCCAAGCCAATTGATATAAGAGAGATGATGCGGGGCATGGCCAAGGTACTTATATAACGAGCTTTAAGATGTCCCCCACCTCTTTAGGTGGGGGAAAACAAACTACAACAGCTGGCGAGCATATCTCCCAGCTCGTTGAAACGCTAATTGGAAGATTTTTCTTCTAAAGAAGAAAAATTTGAACAATGGCGTTATAAAGGCAGTTTAAGAGTAAACTGAAAGGGCAGCGGAAAATCGCTGCCCTTATTTTCGTTCTGTTATTTGGTTGTGGTGCCGGAGGTGGCTGCAGGCTTGGCCAGCTCCGGGTGATTACCGTAGAATTGGGTACTGGTCCAATAATTTTCCAGGGCCTTACTATAATGGGCTGCACCAATTTCAACCCAGCCCTGGGGATCACCGGGACGTACATTGGCCATGGTGAGTGGCTCAGGGTAGACAGGCATAGGAGTCTTGGCCGTGGGCTTTTCCTTGGGCGGCATGGTCGCCGCAGCGGTATCCTCAACGTCCTCAACTGCAGGAGGCAGAACCGTCCACATGGATACAGTAACAGTGCCATCAGCCTCCGGGGTAAACCGGTAACGGGCATTTTCAAAGGTTTTGTTCTTTATTGCGATTTTCACCCAGGCGTAATAGGAGCCTTCGGCCTGACGTATGGTTTCCGTTTCAAGATAGTGCATGGTAGTATCATCACTGTATACCAGCACCTCATGGGCCCGGGTAGTAGCTGGCAGCGTGGCATGAACGCTGCCAAGAAGTGCAAATGCTGCTATGGTAATGATAAATAATCGCTTAATCATATTAAGTCTCCTTTCAAAAAACAACATCAAAGGAGCCATCTCTGCAGACGGCTCCTCATCAAAACTATATTCACACACACATCAACCACTTACTACATCTCTCAAGGTATAGAAAAGAGGTACCTGACGTCGTCGGACATCCCAATCGGGAACGAAGCATTGATTAATATTCGGGAACTAACGTTACCACACAATCCGCTGTCACTAACATCTACTACCAAACACAATCTACTACCGGATACCTAAGTGAGATGGATAATTATCGGCGCATCAACGTCAGCTGAGAAAACCGGAATATGTCAATTCGCTGACGGTGCAAACATCAAGTACCTCCTTATTTGCTTATATTATAATACAGGCAAAATAACTTTGCAACAATATTTTGAATTGTTTGACAATTAATTTTGGAGCTACATTTCATCCATATTGGCGTGATAATCCTGCTTCATATCATACATGCGCTGATCGGCAATTTCCCTGAGCTGCTGGGGATCGGTACCATCATCGGGATAAAAGGCATAACCGATGCTGACGCTTACCATCATGTTGTGCGGACCACTGACAATGGAGCGGAGGAAGGCCTTGGCCAGCCGGCTGCATATAGTGTCGTATACACTGCGCTTAATGTCCTTATCCACCAATATGGCAAATTCGTCCCCACCTATCCGATAAACCTTAAAATCACAGGCACCCTTAATTCTTAAGGCGACCTCCTTCAGTACATCGTCACCGGCCCGGTGGCCATATGTATCATTTATGTGCTTAAATTTATTTACATCAATGAAGAAAATTCCGTGGAGACTGTTGGACCGTACCAGAGCAGCCATATCCTCCTCAAAGCAGCGGACGTTATGTAAGCCGGTAAGCATGTCCTTTAGGGAAATATTGCTGAACAGCTTTCTGTCCTCAGCCAGCAGCATGACCATGTAGGTAAGCAGGGTCAGCAATAATACCAAAAACAGGCCAAAGAGGGCGTAGGGATAGAGCATGGAGGGCTGCAGCCAGCCCCTTTCAGGCATAATTTCCAGCCGCCAGGTGACCCCTGCCACATCAAAATCGGCGGCAACAGGCTGTATCATAGTTTCCCGGGAGCTGGTAATAAGCCGCATTTCATCATCAAAGGGATTGGTCTTATATAAGGCAAAATCGTAGCCAAAGGCTTTTAGGTTATCAATGGCGATTTGGAAGGAGTCTGATGCCTTTACCACAGCAATGGCAAAGCCCCAGAATTCCTTTATTCCTTCTGTATTCCGAATATATACAGGGTCGCGGATTTCTATAGCCATTTCCCGGTTCGGGGTTTCAAAGGGGCCCTGTACCGTCAAGGTACCGGTGTTTTTACTGTAGGTTGCCAGGGCACCATAATGTTTTTCCTCAAAAAGATTAATCAGATCTCCTTCGTTGCCCTCCAATGGATAAATAGTAGTGACTGTTCCGTTGGGGGCCAGCTGGAGGCAGTAAATATTTTTCTGGTCCTTCATGATGCGTTTGGCCACGTTGTTAAAATCCCCCATGGTACCTTCCGGGTTTTGCTGTAAAATAAGGTTCATGGTCTCGGTGATGCTGGTGCATTCATTGATGCCATACTTCAGTTCGCTGATTCGGTTGTTGAGATTAAGCTGGGCCAGGCTTTGCTCCTGGCTGGTTTGTCGTTGCCAAATGCCGTTCATAACCAAGGTCAGCACCAGCATGCTCAGCAGGAACACAGCAGATACTATGGCTATGCGGCTTTTTTTACTAACATCATTTAAAAACATGGCGTTTCCCCTCGATAATTTTTATTCTACCTAATATTATAGTCAAATAACATCGTTGTTCAAATTTTTCCTTAACATCGGATAAAATCACCATTTTTGTAAGGCTTTTAATCCGCTTCTAATTGTAGGGAGATGGAGAAGATGATAAAATTAGATGGTCTTATTTTTAATGCGATTATTTTACGATGAGGAGCTTGGTGAAAATATGGGATATATAGATTTTGGAAAAAAAATGGCAGCACCGCTGATGGCGGCTGCCTTGTTTGTGATGCCGGTTCATACATGGGCGGCAGAGGATTTTACCGGATTAAGTGACGCCCAGGTGTATGATTTGGGCAATTCCTTTATGGAAAAGCGGGATTATGGACAGGCCCTGGCCGCCTATGACCATATTTTATCCACCAATGGGGATTGGGCCCTGGTATATACCAGCCGGGCCCGGGCAAAATATTTGCTGGGGGACAGGGCCGGGGCGGAGGCCGATTTAAACCGGGCCCTGCAGTTTGAGCCCAATCTTCCGGATGTCTATTATGTGCGGGGCAGCCTTCAGTATATGGAAAATGACTTTGCCGGGGCGGAGGAAAGCTTTAATCGGGCCCTGGAGTTAAATCCGGACTATATTGATGCGATTACCATCCTGGGTAAGCTGTATTTTGACACCGGACGGGAAAATGAAGCCGTCAAGGCCATGAGCCTGGCCGTGGAAAAATCGCCTACAGCAATGGCCTATGTTAATCGGGCGATGATTTATGCCAAAATTCCGGACCTGTCGGCGGCCAATTTGGATTACAATGCGGCCCTGGAGCTGGATCCAAAGTGTGCAACAGCGTATCTGAACCGCGGTATGCTGTTTGTGGAGCAGCACAAATTTAATGCAGCCCGCAGCGATTTTGATAATGCCATTAAGGCCGATCCCAAGAATTATAATGCCTATATCAACCGTGGGTATTTGTCCATGGAGGCAAAGCAGTTTGAGGAGGCCATGGCAGATTTTAACAAGGCTGTGGAGCTGCAGCCTGATAACGGGCTGGCCTACAATGCCCGGGGGATGGCCAATCGCAGGATAGGAAGCTACGAGGAGGCCCTGCGGGATTTCAGCAGGTGCATTGAGCTGGCTCCTGATTATGAGCTGGGATACAAGTCCCGGGCCATGTTTTATCGTAATATGGGGGAATTTGACAAGGCGTTGCCGGATTTTGAGAAAATAATTGAGCTGGCACCCAATGACCCGGTGGCTCATTATGACAAGGGATGTCTGCTGCTGGAAATGCAGCAGCCGGATCAGGCCCTGGAGCTGTTCAACAAGGCCGTGGAGCTGGATGGAGGACATACGCCCCAGTTTATGCTGAATAAGGCAGTGGCAGAGGCCTATCTTGGTGAAAATGATGTTGCGGCAGCGGATTTTACCAAAACCATTGAAATGGCGGACAATTATGCTTTGGCCTATCTCTATCGGGGAACCTTGTACAGCAATATGGGCTTAAAGGAGCAGGCCAGGGCGGATATTAATCGGGTACTTATGCTGGAGCCGGACAACCAGCAGGCCCAGGAATTGATGAAAAAATTGAAATGATATTATTGGTGTGAATTTTTTAGCTGGAAATGACGATATATTTTGTGATATAATTTCAATATTATTTTTGTGTTGTTTGGAGGTTCCCGTTAATGGATCCAGTTTATTTGTCAATTATTATTCTTGTGGCTTCCCTGGTGGTCTTTTTCCTGATTTTCAAAGCCTACAGAGATGAAGGCAAGACGCCGGCGTTCTACAGAAAGGCGGCCATTATGTTTGGCGTTCTTACAGTATTGAATGTTGCTGAAGCATTGGTGCGAGGAGGAGCTGACATCATGCTCATAGTTTGTACTGTATTAACCTCAGTGGCTGCTGCAGTGAATTGGCGTATATACAAGAAAGGGGAGTGAATCCTATGGATATAATGAGCATTGCTGCTTTGTCAGTGGATATGCATCAGCAACAGGATGCGATGCAGCTGGACACAGCCGTAATGAAAATGGCCATGGATACCCAGACGGAAATGATGGATGACATGCTGGATGCAATGGGGGCTGCTGATGTGGCAGCTATGACCGGTATTGGTCAGAACATTGATATCATGGCATA
>NZ_CAMYWM010000097.1 GCF_947302755.1 uncultured Anaerovibrio sp. | reverse complement strand
TAAATAGCAATTGTCTTCATAAAAGACGCCCTCTTTATTTATCTAAATTCCTAAAAATTACTTGTCAAGGTTGCTATGGGCCAGCTCAACTGTATTGGCCATTACCTCATCAGTTACATTGTCTGTGGCATCCTTGTCCTTGGTAAGCCATACAAGGTATTCAATATTGCCCTCAGGGCCCTTAACTGGGGAGAAGGTCAGCTCCTTGGTGACAAATTCCATCTCACGGGCAGTGTCGATAACCTTATGAATAACCTCCAGATGAACCTTAGGATCTCTAACTACCCCCTTTTTGCCCACCTTTTCCTTGCCAGCCTCGAACTGTGGCTTAATGAGAGCCACCACCTGGCCATCCGGCTTCAGCATTGCCTTTACTGCAGGCAAAACCTTTTCCAGGGAAATAAAGGCCACATCTATGGAGGCCAAATCAATAAGCTGACCAATGTCCTCCGGGGTTACATTGCGCACGTTGGTGCGCTCCATATTAACTACCCTTTCATCAGTGCGGAGGCTCCAGGCCAGCTGACCATATCCCACATCAATGGCAAAAACCTTAAGGGCACCGTTTTGCAGCATACAGTCGGTAAAGCCACCGGTGGAGGCGCCGATATCCGCTGCCACCTTTCCCGTCAGCTCCACGCCAAATTCCCTGATGGCCTTTTCCAGCTTTAGTCCACCACGGCTTACATAGGGTATCTGATTACCCAGTACGCGAATATCCGCCGTTTCCTTTACCAGGGTGCCTGCCTTGTCCAGCTTATTTCCGTCCACAATAACCAGCCCCGCCATAATAGTGGTTTTGGCCCGCTCACGGCTTTGAACTAAATTTCTTTTGACCAGGAGCACATCCAGGCGCTCCTTTTTTACCTTTTCAACACTATCTGACATAATTATACTTCACCATAATTTTCTGCAATGCGTTTGGCAATCTGTTCAGGCAGCAGGCCGCAAAGCTCCAGCAGCTCCGGACAGGAGCCCTGCTCGATAAATTTATCCTCTATGCCGAAGCGCATAATCCTGGTCCGGTTAATGCCGGCATCGGCCAAATACTCCAGCACACCGGAGCCAAAGCCTCCGGCCAGGGCATTTTCCTCCAAAGTCACAACCAGCCGGGCCTCCCGGACCAGCTCATCAATCAGGCCGGTATCCAGTGGTTTAACAAAACGCATATTCACCACGGTGGTGAATATCTCCCGTTCCTTCAGCAGCTCGGCAGCCTTTACGGCATGCTTTACCATACTGCCTACGGCCAGCATAACAATGGCCTTGCTTTCCCGGGATAAAATTTCTCCCTTACCGATTTCCAGCTGTTCAAAGCCCGGCCTGACCGGCACGCCGGTGGCCGACCCCCGGGGATAGCGCACGCTGATAGGTCCATTATAGTTGGCTGCCGTATAAAGCATATTCCGCAGCTCATTTTCATCCTTGGGAGCCATTACCACCATATTAGGTATATGGCGCAGGTAGGAATAATCGAATACCCCATGATGGGTTGGACCGTCGGCTCCCACCAGCCCCCCCCGGTCCAGACAAAGGGTTACGGGCAGCTTTTGCAGGCAAACATCGTGGATAATCTGGTCATAGGCCCGCTGGGCAAAGGTGGAATACAGGGCCACGAAGGGCTTCCCTCCTACTGCCGCCATTCCTGCCGCCATGGTCATGGCATGCTCCTCAGCAATACCAACGTCGAAAAACCGGTCAGGATATACGGCTGCAAATTTTTTCAGCCCGGTACCGGAGGGCATGGCCGCCGTTATGGCAGAAATATTACTATATTTCCCGGCCAATTCAATCAGGGCATCGCTGAAAATATCCGTATAGGAAGGCGGTGCCCCCTCCTTTTTTATCATTTCACCGGTATCGCAGTTAAAACGGCCCACACCATGGAACTTATTGGGCTGATTTTCCGCAAAGGAATAGCCCTTGCCCTTGGTGGTGCGCACGTGAATGAGAACCGGGCCCTCAATTCCCCTGGCCTTCTGGAAAACCTCCCGCATGTATTCAATATTGTGACCGTCAATAGGGCCAACATAGGTATAGCCCAATGACTCAAATACATAGCCAGGGGTCAACAGGGCATAAATGCCATCCTTCAAGGAGCCGGCCGCATTCCACACCGCCTCCCCAATGCCGGGAAAGCTTTTCAGAAATTCCTGTAATTCCTTTTTGGCCTTGTTATATTGGGGCATAATCCGAATATGGCTAAGGTATTCCGACATGGCCCCCACATTTTTATCAATGGACATTTCATTGTCATTAAGAACTACAATAACATTCTTGCCTATGGTACCGGCATAATTCAGCCCCTCATAGGCCTCACCGCCGGTGAAGGCTCCATCGCCGATGACCGCCAATACGCTGTAATCCTGTTTTGTATTATCCCGCTCAATGGCCATTCCCACTGCAGCAGAAATGGAGGTACTGGCATGACCTACCCCAAAGGCATCACAGGTGGATTCGGAACGCTTGGGAAAGCCCGTAATCCCCCCCTTGGTACGCAGTGTGGCAAACCGGCTCTTACGTCCGGTAACAATCTTATGAGCATAAGCCTGATGGCCCACATCCCATATTATTTTATCCCGCTCCGGGTTAAAAACACTGTACATGGCCAAGGTCAGATCCACTGTCCCCAGACTTGGTGCCAAATGGCCGCCATTGGCAGCACAGGTACTAATAATCTTGCTTCTAATTTCACCAGCCAGCTGTTTCAGCTCAGGCAGGCTGCACCTAGCCACATCAGAAGCGCTATTTATTTTTTCCAATATATTATCAGGCATGGTGTGGCTCCTTTAATTACTTATTTCGCTTTAACAAATATTCCAGCAGCTCCCTTAAAAAGCTGGCCTTATCACCAAACATTTCCAGGGCGGCCACTCCGTCGGCCACCGTATCCGCTGCCAGCCTCCGGGCCTCCTCCAGGGAGGTAAGGGACACATAGGTGGATTTATCATTACGCTCATCGCTGCCAACCGGCTTGCCGATAACCGCCTCATCACCTACCACATCAAGAATATCATCAGTAATCTGGAAGGCCAGACCAAAGCAATCGGCATAGGTGGTAAGTGCCTCCAGCTCCTTTTCCGTTGCCCCAGCCACAATTGCCCCGCTTCTGATAGCAGCTCTGAACAATGCACCGGTTTTACCGGCGTGCATCTTCTTCAGCTCAGACAGGCTCAGGGATTTTTGCTTACCCTCAGCCTCCAGGTCAATGGCCTGACCGCCCACCATACCGTTGGGCCCGGCCCCAATGGCCATTTCACGGACAACCTTCAATAACACGTCAGCCGGAAGATTATCCTGACGCAGCATTACCTCAAAGGCCTGGGTCAGCAGGGCATCACCGGCCAAAATAGCCATGCCGTCACCGTAAACCTTATGATTGGTCAGCTTCCCCCGCCGGTAATCATCATTGTCCATGGCCGGCAAATCATCATGAATCAGGGAATAGGTATGGATCATTTCTATGGCACAGGCAATATGAATAAAATCCGTTCCCCTGGCCCCAACAGCATCAGCTGCGGCCATTATCAAAATGGGACGCAGGCGCTTGCCGCCAGCAGTAAGACTATATTTCATGGATTCACAAAGAGTAGGATCCAGGGCCTTATCCTCCTGAAGCTCCTTTACCAAAGCCTGCTCTATCAGCTTAATCCGTTCATTCCATTGGGTCTTATCCACTATTACCGTCCTCCCTCAAGCTCTAATGGCATTTCCACAGCTTCTCCGTCCTGCTCGCTGAGGATAAGGTCCATCTTATCCTCCACTGCCTGTAATTCGGCCAGACATTTACGGGACAGCTCCATGCCCAAAGTATAATTATCAATTACATCCTTAAGACTGGCTTCCCCACTCTCCAATATATCCACAATCTGCTCCAGCCTGGCCAGATTTTCCTCAAAGGATGCTTCCTTTTTCCGCGGCATGACCTATTCCTCCCTTTTATTCTGCACCAGGGCATCGAAGTGACCCCCATTAAGCTGTACTGTCACCACATCATCAATACTGATATTGGCTATATTGCTGATGATATTGCCCCTCTGGTCATGAACAACGCCATAGCCCCGCCTGATAACGCCTAGGGGGTTAATCAATTCCAGCTTTTCTATATCATGAAGCAGCCGATTATGCTTGTCACTCAGCTGCTGCCTGGCTATCTTATTCAATCTGGACTGTAAAGTATCCAGCTTCACGCTGGCCGTCTCCAGCATCCGTAAGGGCTGGGTAAAGGCATAGCTGTCCATAAGGGACTCCACCCGCTGGCGATAGGTCTTTACACGGGCCACCGAGGCCAGCTGCAGCCGATTTTCCAGGGAACGGAGCCGCTGCTGTACATCGCCCATATCAGGTACAGCCAGCTCTGCCGCCTGGGACGGGGTAGCCGCCCTCCGATCCGCCACAAAATCAGCCAGGGTAAAGTCCGTTTCGTGGCCCACAGCGGAAATCACCGGTATATGGGATTTAAAAATGGACCGAACCACCACTTCCTCGTTAAAGGACCACAAATCCTCCATTGAACCGCCGCCACGGCCCACTATCAGCACATCCACCGGATATTTTTTATTAAAAAAATCGATGCCATGGGCTATCTGCTCAGCCGAGCCAGCCCCCTGAACCATTACGGGATACAGGACCAGCCTCACCGATGGCATGCGCCTTTTGGATACCGTGTAAATATCCCGCAGCACAGCCCCGGTAGGTGATGTCACAATACCAATGGTCCGGGGATAGGACGGTAGAGAACACTTGTGTTTATCGTCAAACAGGCCCTCCCGGCCCAACCGCTCCTTCAGCTGTTCAAAGGCCAGGGCCAGCTCCCCTACGCCATCAGGTACCATACGGCTTACATAAAATTGGTACTTGCCATCCCGCTCATAAACCTCCACGTTGCCGGTGGCCAGCACCTGCATATCATTATCCGGCCGAAACCGTAATCGCTCTGCATAGCTGCGCCAGATAACGCACTTTAAAATGGACTCCTTATCCTTCAGGTCAAAATAACAGTGACCGGAGGAATATTGCTTAAAATTGGATATTTGTCCCCGAATGGTAACATTATGCAAGGCCAAATCATTTTTTATAAGTCCTGCAATATATTTAGTTATTTCCGATACACTTCTGACAACAGCCATATATCACCATGAAAAAGAATTATATAAAAACACAGAAAACGGGCCGCACCCAAAATGCGGCCCTAAATCTTATGCCTGAGCAATAGCTCCCAGAATACCATTTACAAAACGACTGGAATCATCACTGCCAAACTTCTTGGCCAGCTGTACTGCCTCGTTAATAATAATATTAGGACCCAGCTTCTCCTCGCAGAACTTAAGCTCATAAACAGCCATACGGGTAATATTACGGTCAACACCTGCCATGCGCTGTATTTTCCATTCTCTGGAGAAGCGGGAAATCATCTCATCAATGGACTTAAGATTGTCACAGGTGCCCTTTACCAGAGCATTGAGAAACTCCATGTCTTTGTCACCCAGCTTAACATCCTCCTGGGCAAAAACAGCTGCATCAATGGCGTTTTGTCTGACCTGAGCCACCTCCACGCCTTCATCTGACGGATTCATGTCCAACTGAAACAAAGCCTGAAGTGCAACCTCACGAGCTTGTCTACGACTCATACTTATATTCCTCGATTCTTAAACAATTATTATAATCAGGCAATCAGCGCCACCGATGAATATCCCGGGGAACAGAATCCCGGATATTATCGATAAAGCTTCCGCCCTTATCCACATTCTTACCGATAAAGCAGCCAATGAAGCCGCAAACCGCTACGAACATAACGCTCCAGAAGCCAAAGAGCAATATACCGATGGCAATTGTGACGCCACATGCTATACCCAAAAGAGTACCGGGACGTTCCTGGCATTGACGACGAAACGCATTTACCAACGCCTGCTTTAAGCTGATTTCGTTATCCACACAGACACCTCCGTTACTTCAGCCGTCTTTTCTTGACGACCACACCGCTGGAAATACTCTGAACGGAAACCGCAACATCATAATTGGATATACATGCAATATCAGTCAGGTATTTGCCTGACTGAGTACGAACGTCATCAGAAATACTGGCAATACTGCGCTCCTGACCTACATCAAGCTTGACCTCCAGGCTCAGGCAGTCTCCCTTTTCCTTATCCCGCTTAACTACGGCCTTTACCCGTGCCTCACGAACCCCGCGTATTCCGCCGGAAATTCGTTCAATCATACCCTTTACAGCGTTAATGGACACGTTTACATCGCCCTCTGTACCATGTATCAGCACAATCTCGTCGCTGTTTATTTCCTTGCTGCCCTTCCCGGAAAATGAGCAGAACAGCAGATGAATACTTATAATAAACACAACGCTGGCAATGGCTCCTGTCTCCCATTGGGAAACAGCAAACTGGTATTCGTTGAGAAGCATCCTTTCCGGAATCACATTAAATACCAACAAAACAACCCCTAGGCTAACTACGCCAAAAAACAAGGCGTAGAAAAAAAGCAGGAATCTATTGAACACTCCCATCAAACAGCCTCCTAGCGGATTCTTCTGGTTTCTTCCTTGTTTTCTTCTTCACCAAAATCCACACCCTGAACGTGAACATTAACCTCAACTACGCTCAATCCGGTCATGGTTTCAATCTGCTTCTTTACATTCTCCTGAACAGCAATGGCCACATCAGGAATGCGCTCACCGTATTTTACGATGATATACAGGTCAACCCGGGCCTCCTTTTCGCCCACTTCAACCTTAACGCCCTTGGACAGATTTTTTCTCCCCAGAAGCTCAGCGATGCCGCCAACCAAACCGCCGCTCATACCGGCAATCCCCGGAATTTCCAGGGCAGCGATGCCGGCCATCATGCTGACTACCTCATCACCAATGCGAACAACACCCAATCCGTCTTCCATCTTAATCATTTCTTCTGACATAGTATAACCCCCCCTATCAATATTTATACAGAATATTACTTACACATTATTATACCAAACAGGCTGTTGATATTCAATAAAATGATAACTTATTCAGATGGAGTTTTAAGTTCATCTGAATTAAGTTGAATTTTACCCAGGGCTTTGCGGACGTATCCAAGAGGCAACGCCTATTGGTTAATACGTCCTATAGGAAAGTTTGTATATTTTTACATAAAGCAGAATCAATGCTAAAAAAACAGAAACGCGTATCAAATCAGCGCACTATATTGCTTCTGCTCTTCAACCGGAAGCATAAGGGCATCCATGGCCTCCTGGGCCGACCAGCCCATTTTTTTCATAAGATTACGGATAGCTGTAAGACGTGCTTCCCTGTGGCCCTCAATCCAGCCCTCATTCCGACCCTCATTCCGGGCATCGTCCTTCATATCCTCTATTGCCTTACACATATCTATCGGCTCCTCTCCCTCCGGAATTTTATATATTATTTGTAATATTAAGACAATCGATATATGAATTTTTATTATTTATCTGGTTTTATTCTAATATATTTATTAAATTCAATTAAGATATTTTATTCATATAAAAAATTAGTTCAAATTCAAATTTGTAATATTGATAGCATCGCCCCTGTAGCATATATTCAAATATTTTGAGCATTGAACAAAAAACGAGGCTGTCGGACCAATAATAGTCCACAGCCTCTAAGCAGCAATTGGAATAAACAGTAAATCTTAAATTATTTAGCAAGTTCGATATATTGTTTTATTTTACTTAACCAAAACCACATTTCCCTTACTTAAAAAACCCGTTTTCTTATTGGCCTCTAATAGCATTGCTGCATCCTTATCAGAAATAACCGGACTGCAGAAGCCTTCAACGCTAACTGCTTTGATAATCAACGGATTACTTCCTGCACGCTCAACACCGGAGGAAACACTTTTGGAATAACCTACATAGCCATTGGCAATAACCTGTTCATGAGAAAAATTCTGCACACCATATACCATCTTATGATTTGGTCCAAAAATAGCCGGTGCCATTGCCGTCTCAAGACCTAATCCCTGACAATCAACAATTACGCCAGTATAATTTGCTGTTACAGCCGGTTTATTGACATAAGATGGTTTATTCGACATAGTATTACTGGTATAAGGTGGTTTCTTTGGAGTGGTAATACTGTCTTGATTAGTTACAGCTGTGCTGGTAATAGCAGTAGCTGTAGCAGATGGCTGAACAGGGGGTGCTGCAAATACTTCAGGCTCGGGGAAGCTCACCCTTTCCATCTTTGGGATAACAGCAGAGGCCAAGGAATTTGTTTCACCATATACCGGTAATTCCATTTCCACATGGAAGCATCCAACTTCGTCCACATACCTTCTAACAACCTTTGCTCCCCTTACAATTCCATTTATCTTGGTTTTAATAACATCACTTTCAAGTATGGAATCCCTAACGATAGTTTCACTGTCTATTCTGACACCGCTTACCTGTTCCAAAAGATTACGCATAGCATCTACCTTAGCAGCGCGATAACCATTGCTGGCCACCTGCCCCGGTGCACCTATACCATCTGCTATGACAGCTCCGCGGCTTATGTCAGTATTTGCAAAAGCCACTGCTGAAAGTAAAAGTATTAACATTGCTGTGCACACAGAAATAAGCTTTCTCACAATTATTTCCTCCTTAATAAGTCAAATATATTATTCATGAAATAATAATATTCTTCCCTGCTAATGGGTCACACGGCCTTTAATGCCTATTTTTCCAAGCATTTTTTCAACAGCAATGGCAGCAGCCTCCTCCACGGAATTTTCAATAATTTCTCCATTTACACTTGTTTGATCCCACATATAGGAATCTATTGGTACATGAACGCTTGTGAAAGCAGAGACCAAAGAGAAAAAACTACTGGCTCCGGTACTGGCTCCGGATATCCCATCACCCATCGAGCTTGCTACAATTCGGCCTGTTCTCGCATCAATCAGTTTTATATGTAATTTTGTCTTCACATCTATTTTTTCATTAAAAAACCCTATCGTACTATTTGAACTTTCATTTATACCAACACCGAGAATATTGCCATAAAGAATGTAGTCCGCCTGTAGGCTTTTTCCCAAATTCATCGCTGTGTTATCATCCACCTCTCCCGTAAAGAATAATTGCTGTTCATCTGCTGTATTCGCCACATCTTCTGGCAGTTCAACAATAAAATCCGTCTGTTTTTCCAGATGAAAGCCCATATATTCCTTTGCCACCTTTGCCATAGCACTCCTGGAAATATTATCAAATGACGTATCTTCCCCCATAAAGCCTACCCCAACTATGGCAACTGTCGACCCGTTAGGAACCTTTGACATTGCGTGTACTGAGATTGGGAGACAAATAATGAACAAACAAAAAACAGCCACAATACGCTTCATATTGCCTTCCTCATTTCAAAAAACCTTAT
>NZ_CAMYWM010000096.1 GCF_947302755.1 uncultured Anaerovibrio sp. | reverse complement strand
GACAGAGCTGCTTGAAAATATTGTTTTGCTTTAAATTACATAGCTGGAAAAATTATAACTCGCGTTGCTCAGACAGGTAATTTTTCCAGCTAATTTTAGTGGGCAAAAATATTTTCTTCACGCATCTCGTCTATTGTTCAAGCTAATTATCCCCGGCCTGTGCAAAGCCTTCCCCTAGCGACGCGAATGAGGTGTCCCCAAAGCCTTCCCCTAGCGACGCGAATGCAATGAGCTAGTCCCGTAGGGGGAGGGGAAGCCCTTTCAGGACTAGCTTCGCGTCGCTTCAGCACGATGACAACATGGATTGGATACTAAATCAAAAAAGACTGGAACGGGTGGACCGGGCCACAGTCGAGTTTATCCAAACAACCACAGGCACTAATTTTTCTTCACCAGCCGAGTTTATGGAGCAGTTCCCTTCATAATATTGTAAAAAATGTTACTTATGGTATATAATTACAGATGATTAAAAACATTTGAAGAGGAACATTTTTTTATGGAAAAATATTCAGTAAGGCTGGAGAGCTTTGAGGGCCCTATGGAGCTCTTGATGCACCTTATTGATAAGAACAAAATCGATATATACGATATTCCAATAGCCGAACTCACGGAGCAGTACCTTGATTATCTGGATCAGTTCCGTGAGTTTAATTTGGAAATAGCCAGTGAATTTTTGGTGATGGCGGCCACCCTGCTGCAGATTAAGTCACGAATGATGCTGCCGAAGCCCCCTAAGGCCAAGGAAGAGGATGATACAGAGGAGATTGACCCCCGCCAGGAGCTTATTGATCGCATTTTGGAATATAAAAAATATAAGGAGATTAGCACGGTGCTGCTGGATATGCAGGATATGCAGGAAAAATACGTTACTCGGGGCCCCATTGATTTTCCGGTACATCACCTGCCACCGGACAATTTGTCCATGCAGGATCTGGTGCGGGCCTTCAGCAATGTGCTGGCCCTCCACAAGGAATTGCGCATTCCCGATGCCCTGGTGGAGCCGGAGGAATTTACTATAGCTGACCAAATGGAGCTGCTGCTGTCTATGCTCAATAAGTGTGGCGGCAAGCTTTCCTTTGCCGAAGCCTTTCATAAGGGAAACCGCTCTGAGCTAATCACTACCTTTTTGGCTTTATTGGAGCTAATTAAGCTGAAAAGCATTAGGGTATATCAGCTGGACCGTTTTTCGGAAATCATTATACAGGTAAGAGTTGGTGAAAATTAATGAATATGGATGAACTTACTGGCGCCTTGGAGGCTGTGCTCTTTGCCAGTGGCGATCCGGTTTCTGCACAGCAGCTGGTGGATATTTTAGGCATTGATATAGATAAGCTTGATGAATTGGTGGAGACTCTGGAAAAATCCCTGGAGGAACGGGGCAGTGGCTTGATGGTTCAGCATGTGGCCGGTGGGTGGCAACTGGCAACCCGTGGGGAGCTCTTTCCCTATGTGGAAAAGCTGACCGAAACCAAAGACAAGAAGCTGTCGGCTGCGGCCATGGAGACCTTGTCCATTATTGCCTTTAAGCAGCCCATTACCAAACAGGAAATTGAGCATATTCGGGGGGTACATATTGAAAAGGTATTGGCCAAGCTCGTTGAGCTGGAGCTGATAAGGGAATTGGGCCGTAAGGAGGTCTTGGGCCGGCCTATTTTGTACGGTACCACGGAAAACTTTTTGAAATGCTTTGGTCTTAATGAGCTGGCTGATTTGCCGGATTTGCCATCAGTGGAGATGAACGACCAGGAAATTGAGCAGCTTACTATTATAGAGGAGGCTCAAACCGAATAAATAAAATCAGTCCGTTGTGTGTTTAAAAGGAGGTTGGCTATGAATTTTTCAGAGGTTATTGCTAAGGCAAAGGAATGTATTGGCGACAAGTGTCATGCTTGTCCGGTGTGTAATGGACGGGCCTGCCGAAATGTGATGCCCGGCCCCGGCTCCAAGGGAGTAGGTGATACTGCCATCAGAAATTATGACAAGTGGCAGGAAATTCGGGTGAATATGGATACCCTGTGTCAGGGCAAGGCAGTGGATACCGGCCTTGAGCTCTTTGGCAAGACATTTAAGGCCCCCTTCTTTGCCGGTCCGGTGGGGGCTGTTACGTTGCATTATAGCGATAAATACAATGATGTAAGCTACAATGATGTATTGGTTAAGGCCTGCGCCGAAAATGGTATTGCGGCCTTTACCGGTGATGGGGTGGATGCAGGAGTAATGAAGGCAGCTACTCAGGCCATTGCCGCCAACGATGGTATGGCAGTTCCTACCGTTAAGCCTTGGAATATCGATACTATCAAGGAAAAAATGGCTTTGGTAAAGGAGTCAAAGGCCTTTGCCGTGGCCATGGATGTGGATGCTGCCGGTCTGCCCTTCTTAAAGGGGATGAATCCGCCAGCCGGCTCCAAGAGTGTGGAGGAGCTGAAGGCCATAGTGGAGGCTGCCGGACGTCCGTTTATCGTCAAGGGAATAATGACGGTAAAGGGGGCCTTAAAAGCCAAGGAAGCCGGAGCAGCAGGTATTGTGGTATCCAATCACGGCGGCCGGGTTCTGGACCAGTGTCCGGCTACAGCCGAGGTTTTGCCGGAGATTGTGGAGGCATTGAAGGGCTCCGGGGTAAAGATATTGGTGGATGGCGGTATCCGCACCGGCACCGATGTATTTAAGGCACTGGCCCTGGGGGCTGATGCAGTAATTATTGCCCGTCCCTTTGTTACTGCCGTATATGGTGGCGGCGAGGAAGGGGTAGCGGCCTATATCAATAAAATAAAGGGGGAGCTGGAGGATACCATGAGTATGTGCGGTGCCTTCTCTTTGGCCGAAATTGATGAAACCATGGTCAGACGCCCATAAGGCTGCCAGGTCCGCAACCTTTGTAAAATACTATGAAAAAAAGCACTGATGGCTGCAAATCAGCTGTCAGTGCTTTTTAAGGTCTACTTTATGTCTTTATTAAGGTTCAATCCCAAATGTGGCTTCGGCTGTATGTGATGATACCGATGATATCCGATGATATTCGATGATACCGCTGCCAGGGCGTTCCCCGGGGAGGATCCCAGCCCTTACTTCAGCAGCTCTTCCTTTATGCGTCGGTACTGCCTTGTATAATATACCCAGTTTTGGGCCTCCCGATGGTCAAAGCCGTAGGCCCGGCGGCTGACGGCAATAATAGGCGGTGCCTGGATGCGCTTGGCTATAGCCATTCCCGTAAACTGCTTCCACCAGCGCTCCAAATCATCTATAAACTCCCTGTGGGTGGGGAAGAGCCTTCCTACGATGCCCTTTTCACAGCCCAGCTTATCCTCCAGCATTCCATCCCGGTACCAGCGGATAATATCAGCCGGTGTCGCCTTTTCCCAGCGTTCCACAAAGCTTCTGAACAAATAATCGTGATATGGGTATTTTATGGGATCCCCCTTCCCCTCGTCCACATTCTGGGCCGCAGACAGCTCCGCACTTGGAACAATATCAATGGTGGCCTGAGGCACAACCTCCCGCTGGTAAACCTCGCTGTTCATATACCGGGCCAAGTCGTAGACCTGGAACTTCCACAAATCGGCCAAAGCACATAAAAAGCCGGCCTGGTCCCCGTAGAGAGTGGAGTAGCCCACCGTAGTTTCCGCCTTGTTGGCATTACAGGTAAAGCCTCCGCCAAAGGCCGCAGCTATACCGGCCAAAATCCGGGCACTTCGGTCACGGGCCTGTATATTTTCCGCTACAAAGGAGCTGACGGTTAGCTGCTGGGTGGATTTATCCTTCATAAAGGTTACCGGAATGGTTTCCAGCTGCTTTATGGTATGCTCCACAGAATCCTGAATGGGCATTATCATATAGTGACAGCCCAGGTTTTCCGCCAGCCTGTGGGCCAAGCCCTTGGTGGTTTCCGAATTATATACACTGGGCATATTCACCAAAAGAACATTTTCCGGGCCGAGGATATGGGTATAAAGGGCTGCGGCCACTGCCGAATCAATGCCGCCGGAAACCCCGATGACCACCCTGTCCATATGAATATCAGCCAAAAATGCTTTTACCCCATAGGTTAAAGTGGCAAAGATATTGGCAATCTCCTTTTGAGGCTTATACAAGGCCTCCGGCATATTGTCAATATTCTCCAGCTCCACGTACTGAATGGCCTCAAGGAATTTACCCATTCGCTCCACCGGATAGCCCTTCCTGCTGTATACCGTGCTGGAGCCATCAAAGGTATAGATTGTCTTGCCGTTATTTTGTATGCCGGTGTTGTTTACGTAAATAAGGGGAGCACCATGGTCCCTGGCCTGCTGACCGAAAATCACATGCCGCTTCTTGTTTTTGCCCAGGGTATATGGTGATGAGGATATATTGACAAAGAAATCTACCCCCTTTTCCTGGAGAAAATCGATTGGGGAATAATTATAATTGTCGCTCCATCCATCCTCGCAAAGGAAGCCGCCAACAGAATACATCCTACCATTTATGTACAGACGTACCGGAGAGATAAGGTCTTTTACACTGACATTCTGTTCCTCCGCCAATTCCTTAAGACTGAAAAAATGACGGGTATCATCAAATTCCCGATAGTTTGGCATCAGGGTTTTTATAACAAAGGGATAGGGCATATGATCCGGGGTAACCAGCTTGCCGTGATAGGCGGTAAACAGGGCATTGAACTTCCGTGGACGGCCATCATTATTTTTTTTGTTCCAATCCACAGCCACATTGCCAAAAATGATAGCAATATCCCTGGAGGCATCAATAATATCCTGGCCGCATTCCTCGCAATCCTTGATAAATGCCGTCTGCTCCCAGGTGTCCCCCAATAAATAGCCGGGTATGGCCATTTCCGGGAAAATAATCATCTGCGCCCCATTATCCTTGGCCTCCTGAATCATTTTCAGCATATTCCGGGTATTGTCATCGGGACGTCCGGGGAGGACCCGAAGCTGAGCTAAGGCAATTTTCATTAAATATCACGCTCCTATACTAAAGTGACACAATTTGGGCGAAGCCATAAGGCTAATCGCTTTCATTATCATTTCATTCTTCGGTTACAAATATATTGTAACAAAAAAAGAAGGATTTTTCAGATTTTAAGCAAATACTTTATACTGAGTATGATACTGTAGTTTCATTTAAGAAAATGATAATTTATGATACAATTGATTTAGCCAAATCTGAAACACACGTTATTGTCGTTTGTTTGGCAATAAATATAGCTTGGGAGAAGTGGTAAATATATGAATTATAAAGGTGCCATAATAATCGGCATATTATTGGAGATATTGTTGGCCGGTGCGGCGGCGGCGTTTTATTTCCTTTATTATGTTCATACACCTGCATATTCAATGAATTCATTGCAGAAGGCCGTTCATACCGGCAATGTGGAGGAATTCAAAAAATATGTGGATTTAGATTCCGTAGTAAACAAGGGCGTCAATGACCTTAGCAAGATTATAGATATGGACAGTCCTGATAAACAGATGATTTTAGATGGTACCCTGGCCAAGCAGACCAAGGAGGATATTCTGAAATTTGTTGCCAACGAAAAATGGCCAAAGGAGAAAGAACCCTCCCAGATTACTGCCTTCCAGGAGAAAATAGGTCTGCGCACCATGACCATGCGCAAAATGGAGTATGTGACCACGGATCCGGCTATTGTTCCGGAGGACAGTGGGGAGGAAGGGGAGGAAAAGCCGGCAGGCCAGCCTACAGCCACGGTGGCCATCCGGGTTTTTGAACCAAATTACGGTGACAGCTTTGTCCTGAAATTTAAAATGCATCAAATGGAGGATGAAAGCTGGCAGATATACGAAATCGTCAACTATGCGGAATTCGTTGAGGCTGTGGTAAAGCAAAACGACCGGGATATGAAGCGGTATGTGGAAAAGGTACGGACCAATATAAAGAATACAGAGGATAAATTTGCCGAGCTGAAAAAGAAAATACCGGAAATCAATAAGGACTGGATCATTGGGGCGGAGAAAATAATGAAGGAATCCTGCGAAGCCCTGGATGACTTAAAGGTTCCGGTAGGCGGCAGGCACCTGGAGCATCTCCTGGACGAACGGAAAAATATTTTCTATGAAATGATGGATGATTATTATACCAGCATCAATCATCAGGAAAAGGTAGAGGATTACAAGAAGCAGGCCGAGGAGCAGGCCAAGGAGGATGCGGCCAAGGCCGCCCGGGGGGAAAAGGTTATGAAACGCCGCACCCCAAATTTTGAAGCTCAGGCCAATAAAATAAACGGTGAGGTATCGGCCTCCAACAAGCGATGGGAGGAAAACAAGGCGGAAATTGCCAAGCTTATCGGTCCATCTGATGAGGTACGGGCCCGTGGAATTCGGGCCATGCGCAATAACGATGACGAGGCAGTGCGGGCAGCCAATTACCCTGGTGCTGATGCCGTTGTGGGAGATGGCGTAAATCCTCTCCGGCCGGAAACCTTGCCGGAAGTATCAGTTTTTAAATGAGACTTAGCACCCCTTAGGCTTGGGTTAAACAATAATCAAGGATAGGTGTAAATTAAAGGTCTATATGTACAATACAAATGTCTTGTGATATAATTGCAGATGTGTCAAGATATTGCCAGACAGGAGTATTGGATTATGAAAATAAAAAAGACAAATGCAGCGCGCATATTGGATAATCTGAAAATCCCCTATGATATAAAGACCTATGAGGTGGATTTAGATGATCTCAGTGCGATTCATGTTGCAGCCTCCACAGGTATGGATGTGAAAATGGTGTTTAAGACCCTAGTTTGTCGCGGTGACAAAACCGGTGTGCTTATGGCCTGCATACCTGGGGATGGTGAATTGGACTTTAAAGCCCTGGCCAAGACTTCAGGCAACAAAAGCGTAGAGATGGTTGCCCTGAAGGAAGTGCTGGGGCTTACTGGTTATATACGAGGTGGCTGTTCTCCCTTGGGGGCCAAGAAAAATTATCCGGTCTTTTTGGATGACTCTGCGGAGAAATGGGATAATATCGCCATCAGTGCCGGAATTCGGGGCCAGCAGCTTCTGTTGTCCCCCAAGGATTTGGTGAAGGCTGTTAACGCTTCTGTAGGGAAGCTCATCAGATGACCTCATCCACCGCCAGCGGTCCCCCTTCCCCAGAGGGGAAGGCTATACCAGTCGGCAACGCCACCTATCTGCGCCAGCAGTACTTCTTCCCCAGAGGGGAAGGCATTAAAAAGGAGTGAAAATAATATGAAATATATCAGCACACGTGGAAACAACCAGGAATTATCCTCAGCCGAAGCTATTATCAAGGGGCTGGCCGATGATGGAGGCCTGTTTGTACCGGACACTATGCCTAAGGTTGATTTGCCATTTATCGGGGAGCTTCAGCAGCTTTCCTATCAGGAACGGGCCGTCAAGGTGCTCAGTCTTTTTTTGACGGATTATACCAGAGAAGAGATTGAGGACTGTGTGAACCGGGCCTACGGTAATGGCAAATTTGACCATAAGGACATTGCTCCTGTAAATTTTCTGAAGGATGCTTCGGTGCTGGAGCTGTGGCATGGCCCCACCAGTGCCTTTAAGGATATGGCCCTTCAGCTGCTGCCCCAGCTGTTATCCACTGCTTTGAAGAAAACCGGTGAACAAAATGAGGTGCTCATTCTGGTGGCCACCTCCGGGGATACGGGCAAAGCGGCCCTGGAGGGCTTTAGAGATGTGGAGCAGACCAGGATTATGGTTTTCTATCCTGACAATGGAGTCAGCCGTATTCAACGTTTGCAGATGGTTACCCAGCAGGGGGGCAATGTGGCTGTAACTGCGGTAAAGGGCAATTTTGATGATGCCCAAAGCGGGGTAAAGGCCATCTTCAATGATCGGGAATTTAATACCCGGCTTCATGAAAAGGGCTTCTCCCTGTCCTCAGCCAATTCCATTAACTGGGGCCGACTGGTACCTCAGATAGTATATTATTTCAGTGCCTATGCCGATATGCTTAATGAGAGCAGAATAAAGCTGGGAGATAAGGTGAGCTTCATTGTGCCCACAGGGAATTTTGGGGATATTTTGGCCGGCTACTACGCTATGTCCATGGGCCTGCCGGTAAAGAAGCTGGTCTGTGCCTCCAACACCAATAATGTGCTTACCGATTTTCTCAATACAGGTGTATACGACCGAAACCGGGAATTCTTTAAGACCATCAGCCCATCCATGGATATCCTGATTTCCAGCAATCTGGAGCGGCTGCTGTACCATATTACTGGCAATCAGGCCCAGGTGGCCGGCTGGATGAAGGAGCTGGCTGACTGTGGCCGATATGATGTGGGAGCAGAGGTGCTGGCCAAAATTAAAGAGGTATTCAGCGCAGATTGGTCTGACGATAATGCAACAAAAGGTATGATTAAAAAGGAATATGATATGGAGGGCTATATTCCTGACCCCCACACCGCCGTGGCCTGGAATGCCCTGTACAGGCTGAAGGGACTGGATAATCCTGTCATTGTATCCACCGCCAGTCCATATAAATTTAATGAAAGTGTGCTGACAGCCCTGGGCAAGAGTATAGAGGGGAAGGATGAATTCCAGCTGCTGGACGAGCTGGCTACAATAAACAGCTTTGGCATTCCTGCCGGGCTGGCCGGATTGAAGGATGCGGAGATTGTTCATAAAAATACAGTTGAGAAGGCTGATATGCCTAAAAGTGTATTACAATTCACCTAAAGTAAGAAAAAGTAATATGAACTATAAGCTTTTTTTATCATAAAATAATAATTAATAATCTTTGACAAATTTCGCCAAAACGTCTACAATACAAGAAGGGTTTTCCGCTAGGCGGAAGTATGTTTTTAATTATAAATGTCATAAATGATTTTATTTGAGTTATAGGCCGAAAGGCTTAGTGAAGTAGTAAATCATTGTGGCATAATCGTCAAAAGAAAGAGGTAGATAGCAAAATGGCAACTGTTGACTTGACTAAGTATGGTATCACCGGTACTACTGAAATTCTCCACAATCCTTCCTATGAGGTACTGTTTGAAGAGGAGACTAAGGCTGGCCTCGAGGGCTATGATGTTGGAACAGTTACTGAGCTGGGTGCTGTAAATGTTATGACCGGTATTTACACTGGCCGTTCTCCTAAGGATAAGTACATCGTTATGGACGAAAATTCCAAGGATAAGGTTTGGTGGACCTCCGACGAGTACAAGAATGATAACCATCCTATGTCTGAGGACGTATGGGCAACTGTTAAGGATATCGCTAAGAAAGAGCTCTGCAACAAGAAGCTCTATGTTGTTGATGCTTTCTGCGGTGCTAATAAAGATACCCGTATGGCAGTTCGTTTCATCGTTGAGGTTGCATGGCAGGCTCACTTTGTAACCAACATGTTCATTCAGCCAACTGCTGAGGAACTTGCTAACTTCGAGCCAGATTTCGTTGTATACAACGCTTCCAAGG
>NZ_CAMYWM010000095.1 GCF_947302755.1 uncultured Anaerovibrio sp. | reverse complement strand
TTATGCCACGAGAAAGGGCTGGCGGGAAGACGACTTAAACTTTGACGCTTACGAAGTTTTCTCTGGTTCCAGACATTATGATTACTACAATATCACCGGACTCATTTACATCTATGGTATATGCTATTTCATAATTTGTTCGTGCGTAATACACATCATAGCAATAAATACCCGCTAAATCTCCGATTTTTGCTTCACCAATCGTAGGATCATCAGCTATTAATTTGATAGTTGATTCAAAAATTTTCTTTAGTTTTTTATCCTTAATCTTTTTAAAGAACTTTGCTGCGGGAGGTAGGAATCTGATTTCAGCCATATTTTACTCCTTGAAAACATCATCCATAGTTGCGTATTCTGCTTTACCCTCTGCAACCTTTTTAGCCTCAGCTATCATATTTTTAACGGCGTATTTAACATCCGCCTGTTTTGCCTTAAATGCTTCCAGCAATTCGTTTCCGGATAATCCTGCCTCTATTAACTCAGCCAAAATTTGCTCAGAAAATTCACTATCTGAAAGTATTTGTACAGGCTTTATTACCAGCTCATTTCCTCTCAAAATACATTCTGCTTCGCTCTCAAAACCAAGCATTTTAAAGTATTTTTGGGGAATTGTAATCTGTCGTTTAGAGGATATACTTACTATCTTTCTGTCATAAGGTATAGTTGACATGATTTCATCTCCTTACAGAATTCTTTGATTTCTTGGTTTTCTTTGTTTCGATTTTATCATATATGCATCATGGTGTAAATATTATATCCTAAGTTATATAAACATTGATAACGGCCCTATGCTGGTACGGCATTTTGTGTGCAAAATATAACTTTTCCAGAATCCTTACAGGCTTATGCAGTACATGAGCAGAGGGCAGAATACTCTGCTAAAAGGAAAAAGTAATGATTATGCGTACACTGTCAGAATTGGATAGGGTTAAAAAATAGGGCCGCAACTCTTCTTAGATTAGCTGCATTCTATCATCAGAATTTGAGGAGGGGAAGGATGAGCTGGTTGGAAAAATGGCCAACTAATATAAAGATATATTTTTAGGAATAATTGAACAATGGCGGTATAATATAACTATATTTGTACGACTTTAGATATGATTGTCGAAGGACAGGAATGTATTATTATGGAAAGAGTGGCGCGAAGAAAGAAGTGTATATATGAAAATTAAGGTGTTAATGGATAATCTGCCAGCGGTAAATTATTTAAATGAGTGGGGCCTTTCAATTTATATTGAATATGACGATAATAAAATTTTGTTGGATACCGGAGCCTCGGAGGGCTTTTCCAATAATGCAAAGGTGGCAGGAGTGGACCTATCCAAGGTGGATGTGGCAGTATTATCCCATGCCCATTATGACCATTCAGATGGCATGGGGGCATTTTTCGAGGAAAACCAAAAGGCATCCATGCTGCTAAGGAGCTCCTGCAAGGAAAATTGTTACTCCCAAAAGGAAGAGGGAATGGAATATATCGGTATCCACAAGGGATGGCTGGAAAAGTTCAAATCCAGAATAAAATATGTTGATGGCATCTATGAAATCTGTAAGGGTGTAACTTTGGTGCCGCACTTATTTGATATGACAGAGCCTGGTAAAAAGGCGAAAATGTTTACCATGGAAAATGATTTGTTTTTTCCTGAGCTATTTGCCCATGAACAAAGTCTGGTTTTTGAAACTGAAAAAGGTCTTGTCATATTTAACAGCTGCTCCCATGGCGGCGCAGATAATATTATCAATGAAGTTCAAAAGCAGTATAATGATGCTCTAATATATGCCATAATTGGCGGCTTCCATTTATACAAAACATCTCCTGAGGAGGTGGAGGCCTTCGCAAAACGCGTTGAAGCTACAGGAATTCAGAGGGTTATAACGGGGCATTGCACCGGGGATGAAGCCTACCCTATTTTGCAAAGGGTACTTGGGGATAAAGTCTCCCAGATGTATTCTGGGGCAGAGTATGATATATGAGTTTAATAAAATTCTTTGACACTTGTAGTCATAATAAAATATAATATGACTACAGGGGGCGATAGATATGTCAAATGCAATCTCCATAAGACCATCCAAGGATTTAAGAAGCAATTATGCACAGATTTCAGCTTTATCCAGGAAAAATCCAGTTGCTATTACTGTCAACGGTAAAGAGGATATTGTTGTTCTTTGCCACGATGATTATATGGAGCAACAGAATTATATTACTGAACTCGAAGCCAAATTGGCTGTATACTCACATTTGGCTCAAGCGGCAGATGATGTGAAATTGGGTAGGGTTCAAGAGGTTGATGCAGCTTTTGCTGATATTCTATCAGAACTGGATGGGCTTGAAATATGAATTATACTGTCAATCTGACTGATACAGCGAAGCAAGATTTACGGGACATTGCTATTTGGATTGCTCGAAAATCGAAGGATATTGAAGTGGCTAAGAATTTTGTGCTAGAGCTTCGTGATGAGTGTAAAAAGCTGATTTCTTTACCGGATAGGGGAGCATTCCCTAAAGACAGGATTTTGCGTAGTGCTGGGTATAGGTACATTGTCTATGAAGATTATCTCTTTTTTTATTTAATAGATAATGAAAGAAACATTGTAAATATTATGTCAATATTTAATGCCAAGAAAGATTTTTTTAAAGTGATGCGTAAGTATGTTTAATATCAAAAATTTCTATTAAGTACCTAGGGTGTAGTATGCTTCATCTCCACCGCATATTCGGTGGAAGTCGGAAGCTTTGACCATATTATAAGGCCCTAACCATCTTATTTTTGGGATGGCTAGGGCCTTTTCGTGTTTTTTATTTTAAAATAGTCCAACCAAACCTTAAATCTGTCTTGGGCTGTTCGGCAGGTGTCCAACAAATAGCCTGGTTCCTTTATCCATTCTTTTAATCCTCGATAATAATACCACTTTAAATCTTCACTGATGATAAATGGTGTAATGCCGTTTCTTAAACATTCCTTGAACATTATCAGTCTCCCTATACGTCCGTTGCCATCCTGAAATGGGTGAATTATTTCAAAATCATGATGAAATGCCACTATATCCTCAAAGGATTTCTCTTTCTCCGAATTATATTTTTTTAGTAATTGTTTTATTTTTAATGACACATTTTCCGGGGCAGTGGTGACAAGACCGCCTACTTCGTTAGGCAATCTCTTATAATCCACCACAGCAAACCATGATTTTCGGCTGTCAGAGGTCCCCGATTTTAAGCATAAATGGAGCTGCTTTATAAAGGATTCACTTAGCTTGTATCTGGCGGCATCGATTATCATATTGATACAGCAAAAGTGATTGGCCGTATCAACTATATCGTCCACTTTGATCGCATCACTGTCTACACCAATCGTATTGGTTTCAAAAATAAATCTTGTTTGGTCATGGGTGAGGCTGTTGCCCTCAATGTGGTTGGAATTGTAGGTTAATTCTATCTGGACCTTGTGATATATACCGCCCTTTATTCCAGCCACCTTTTCCTGTTGTAGTCTGGTCAGCAAATCGTCAGCTATTTTGCCTGCCCGTGGTTTTCTTGGAGGCTTAGGGGCATCAGCAGGTATTTTCCAGGTTTTATCCTCCAATACTGCGCCTCTCACCTTGCCAGTGGCGCAATAATTTCTTGCACTTCTTTCCGATACCTTCCAATTCGAAGCCGCTTCGCAGACATTTATGTATTTCATCCTTGCTCACCTTCCCATATAAACTTCTATGAGTCTTATTCAATTATACCATAGAATCGGCCAAATATATTGCGATTTATTGTATATATTACGGGGTTTATTTTGCCGATGAAAGGACTGTCGTACTATCTGCTGCCATAGTGTAACATCATATTTAAAGGACAGAAAACTCAATGTAAATGTGAGCAGGGTGACTATCGTTTTGCCACAATAGTCAGAAGTATGGTAGAATAGCAGCTTTTTTAGAAGAATAGGCAAAATGCTAAATCTATTAAGTTTATTGGTGGTTATTCCGATAATAGAAACAATAAGTGTATATTTTACAGTTATGGCTAAAAACATGGAAGATTTCCCAGCAATGGGGATAGCGCAGAAAGGATGATACGCTATGGCCATGGTGGTTAAGAATAATATGTCGGCAATCAATACCTTAAATGTTCTGGGACGGAACAGTAAGGAACTAGCCAAACAGCTCCAGCAGGTGTCCTCTGGCATGAAAATTAACAGTGCGGCAGATGATGCTTCGGCATATGCTATCAGTGAACGAATGCGGATACAGGTACGAAGCCTCGATGCGACCCTAACCAATACACAAAATGGTTCCAGCATGATGAAGGTAGCCGAAGGAGCGGTGTCTTCTACGGTGGATGCCCTTAGAACCTTTAAAGCTAAGGCCATTGATGCAGCTAATGATACTAATACTGACAGTGATCGGGCCATTATTCAAAAAGAGCTGGACCAGCTTATGAACCAGATTGATGATAATGCTATGGTTACCTTTAATGGAAAGTATTTGGTCAATGGTGCTATGGGGGGCAATGTGGTAGCGGATCAGCAGGATTCCATTGTTTCATTTATGACTTATTTGGATGGATGCACCTCCGGCACGCCTCAGGAGCTTTTGGATGGGGCTATAAAATTTGGTTCCTCTGGAATGTTTGAGGATGAGGCAGCCCTTGTAAATAGCTTTGTTGAGGCTATGAGAAACAGTAATGGGGACCTTTTGGAGGTTTGTGGTATCAATCTGAATAATGATGATACGGGATCCATTACCGGCCTTGATGCTGGCAGTGAGCAGACAAAAACAGCAGAGTCCGTTGTACCGGAAGAAAAAACATCTTATGGTGGCAATACCACGGGCAGCTCCTTTATCAGGGGACTTACGGTGAATTGGCCCGATGATATTAGTGACGACATGCAAAAGGCTATTGCCGGTGCCCTGGACAGCCAGTGGCTCACTAACTGTATGTGGCTGGTGGATGAGTCCTTTGCCATTAATTTCTGGGAGAAGGGCACTTCTGTGAGGTCTATTGATGTAAAATTTGAGGATGATGCATCTTCTGACAATTTGGCTTATGTAAGAAACTACTATAATGATGGTGTTACCAGCAAGCTGGAACTCACCGTTAATATGCACTACTATAACAACCTTGATCTCACTGATAAAAATGGTGCGGTAAAGGATAACCCGAATCAGCTTTACCTGGACCGTACCTTGGCCCATGAAATGACCCATGCCATTATGGCTGCCAATATCAAAAATTTTAATGAATTGCCTAAATATGTTAAGGAAGGCATGGCAGAGCTGGTACATGGTATAGATGATTATCGCAAGGGGAAAATCCAGTCCCTGGCCAACGACCCTGATACGTTAAAGGATGTACTGGAGCATTCCGGGGCTCCTTCGGATGATAGTGCCTATGCAGCGGGGTATATGGTTCTTCGTTATATGGCCAAGCAGGCGGCAAATTCCGAGCCGGAAAAGAGTGCTTATTTCCAGATAGGTACCAAGGCTTCCCAGACCATCAGCATTGGGCTGGGTGATATGCGTTGTGAGGCGTTGGGGCTTACTAAATCCGATGGAACAGCGGTAAGTGTGGCTACCCGGGAAAAGGCTGTTTCGGCCATTACAGTTATTGATCGGGCCATAAGCCGGGCCCTTAAGCAGCAAACGATAATCGGTGCTGTGGAGAGCCGGCTGGAATTTACTGCAGCCAACATTACGACGGCCCATGAAAATGTTACTGCATCAGAAAGCGTTATTCGCGATGCCGACATGGCTAAGAGCTTTACGGCATATACCAGAGCCAATGTGCTAATGCAGACGGCCCAATCTATGCTGGGGCAGGCTAATCAGGATAGTAGTAATGTTTTACAGCTATTGCGGTAAAAAAACTGACTATTGCTAAGTGAGACTTATTTAGTGGGAGATGTATACGCCCACTGAATGCAGCCGAATTAATCCAGAGCTTTGCGGACGTATCCAAGAGGCAAAGCCTATTGGTTAATAGGCCCTATGGTAAAGTGTCAGCTTCAAAGCAAGATCATGGTCTTAGCTGAGCAGCTGATGCTGACCGTTATGGGTGATTTTCTCCCACCCTGGAGGAGGGAGTCTTAACACCCGTTAACATCTGATAATGAATATAGCGTTAATGATTTTTTACTTTTTATAGAAGGTATCCTCTGTTATAATAAAAAATGAATATTTGTATTTGTAAGAGGAAAGCAGAATCGATAAAACAAAATTCGGACATGGGTGTGGGTTCCTGTTTTGTGGAGGATTGCTTGTAAGATTGTGGCCATATTAAAAGGAGTAAGTAAATATGACTTCATTGCGTCTATCCACTTCAGGAATTTGTATGTTTATATATACATACATAACGAACATATGTGTTGGAAATAATACAGGTCGCGTGCACCGTGCTTCTGTGCGCTGTGTTTCGTATGCTGTAAATTTCGTTTTTAAGCACAAGGGATTTTTATGCCCTTGTGCTTTTTTAATGCACTCAGTAGGAGGCAGACCCTGATTGGTGAAATTTTCCAGTCATCAAAAGGTGCAATTCTCAGGAACAATGCACTTGAAGCTGCAATTGTCAAAGGCTGCAATGTACTTGAAGGTGCTCTGCTTCTTCGTAATCCAACTTTATTAACTAAAAAATGTAAATATTTCAGACGGAGGGAATGTATTATGAAGCTTTACAAAAAGAAAAAACTCCTTTTCGCTGTCCTCACCATGGTGTTATCCTGCTCTTTGGGCACTGCGGATGCCGCTGTACTTTACAATCCGGAGCCCCCAGGCTCTGTAATGGCTGAGACAGGTGAGAACTCATTTATTGTCACCGAGCTGGTGATTAAGGGGAACAAGAACCACTCAGAGGAGGAAATCAAATATCTTGTTCCGGAGGCCACCCGTCCCCTTGTACGTCCCGGACAGCTCTCACGCCAGCTTTCTCTGCTGAACGATGGGCAGGTCATGAAAATTGAGTCCGCATTTACGCCGATTGGTGATCAAGAATACCGCCTGACTCTGTTCGTTGAAGAGGTCAAAAATGACAAATTCGCCATATCCTTCAATAACACAGGAAATAAGTATTCCGGTGACTACCGGTTGTCTCTCAGCTGGCTGAATACCGATATCACGAAAAATGGTGATGCCCTGGGCATCGCATATACCACCTCGCCGGATGAGCATTTTTCCGATGTAAAGCAGGTGGGCCTGACCTACAAGACGATTTTCCCCAACAGCGGCGACAGCATGTTCTTCGCCTACAGCTATTCAGACGTGGATATGGGGCAAATCGCTAACTTCGGCCAGATTGACTTGGAGGCGACAGGCAAAGGGCATACTGCCAGCCTGCATTATCAGCGGAATTTGTACTTTAGCAGGGCACACCGTCAAATCCTCGACTTTGGCTTCGACTACAAGAAATACGATAACGCCCAGAACTGGATCGCCCGGGCGGCAGGTATTCAGCTTCCTGACAACATGGGCACCAACTACGAGGTCGGGACCTTTTCCACCACCTATTATGATGTGACGAGAGGCGATCAGGATACTTTCTCCTGGAACATCGGCTGGACCACCAACCTGATTGGCAACAAGGATGACTATGCTGCTGTCCGTCCCAACACCGATAAGGGCTTCAACATATTCCGTCTCGGCGCAGGCTATCAATACAAAACCACGAATGACTGGATTATTGGCGTAGCTGCCGGTGCCCAATGGACACCAAATGATCTTGTACAAAGCGAGCAGTTCGGCGCAGGGGGCCTTGGAAGTGTACGGGGCTTCAAGGAGCGGGTGGCCACAGGCGACAATGGTATTGGCGGCAGCTTCGAGATTTACACGCCGCAGTTTATCCCGGATTCCAGATTTGTGATGTTTATGGATGCGGCCTGGCTGTCCAATAATTCGGTTAATCTCGGCGAAACAGGGAACCGACATATTTCCTCTTTCGGAATAGGGTATCGGTTCGGAAGTGACAAGCTTGGGCTGTATGCCAGCATCGACTATGCTCATCCCATGAGCTACGGAGGCCTGGACAACGGTAATTCAATACGTCCTTGGACCTTCACGTTGACCAAGACCTTCTGACATCTGGTACAAACCATATTAGAATGTAAATCAGGACATATATAAAGGAGTTGACCACTATGTCCATGTCAAGAAAAATTAAAAAGAAACTGCTGGCAGCAGCGATAGCCGCTACCATGACCGTCTCCGCTGGGGGGACAGTATATGCCGCTGACATGCCTACGGGGGGATCTATCGTTACGGGTACGGTCACAGGTCTCGTTGCGAACCCAGCCGACAACGCTACTATCACTGCTACCAGCAACGCCCTGATTAATTGGGCAACCTTTGATATTGGTGCAGGAAAAACCTTAAACTTCGATACCGGCAATGGCTTCGTTTTGATGAACCAGGTTACCGGCAATCAGATGTCCAATATTTACGGTACCTTGAATGACATTGGTAACGGTCATTTGATTTTGGCGAATCCCAACGGCATCATTTTCCGTCAGGGCTCCCTCATTAACGCCAACTATTTGACCCTGAGCACCATGCAAAACCTTGACGCCACTGGCTTCGGCAAATTGACCTCAGGGGGCTGGGGTCCGGAAATCAATACCAATAATGCTATGGTAGTCTTTGAGGGTGGGGAGACCAATCCTGCTACGATCAATATGAAGCATTATTTGGGGGTATTGGCTGGCGGCATCATACTGGATGACCATGTGAGACTCCAGACCGAAAATTCTACTATTGATCTGACGGCGACCAACAATGGTCAGTATTCACTGGTTATGGGTAATAAGAGCTTTTATTCTAACGGCACTACCTATAATGCCACTGATAATGTGGTCAAGATTGGCCAAAATACGGTTCTGAACGCCAACGGCAACAGCTATAACCAAATTCATGTTTTGGGCGGGCAGGTCGCTATCGGTGACTATGCACAATTGAATACGGGCAGCGATCCCGACATGAGTAATGTGTTGGTGGAAGCCGTTGCCACCAAGAACGATTCGGAAAGCGACCCTGACAAAGTATATACGGCCTCCGAAGATAATTTGATACACATGGGCTTGGTAAGCTTTTCAAACGGAAGCTTTGCCCTGGTAGGTGGTAATCTGACCGGTGAAACAGACTCCTTCCAGGAAAAATTCACTAAGGTTGGCGGCGGAACTCCGACGCCTCCCGGCCCTACACCACCTGAGCCACCGGGGCCTACGCCTCCTACACCTCCTACACCTCCTGAACCACCGGGACCTACGCCACCTGGGCCAACACCGCCTGAGCCTGGTTCCCTCACCCCTGAGCAAAAAGCCCAAGCCCACGAAGGAGCCAACAACCTTCTCGACTCCACAATGAACAACGACGCAGCCGTAAAAGCATTTCAGGACGCTTTGGCTGGCGCGCAGAAGAACTCCGAAACCGGCGACCATGTCGTCGTGCAGACCGGCACGGAGCAGAACAACATCTCGAATATCACCAAAGGGCTCGAAGGCCTCACCGTACAGGAGGCCTCTGCCCGCGTGCGCAGCATTGCCAAGGACTACATGAAAGCCCTCAATGCCGGC
>NZ_CAMYWM010000094.1 GCF_947302755.1 uncultured Anaerovibrio sp. | reverse complement strand
ATATTAATTTCTTCATTCCTTGGTGCCTCCTGCCTCTTCTTCCTTCGGTGGTACATACTCAATACACGTCGGGTTATTGCATACCCACTTCGGATTGTCTGCCGTCCCGTCATTTCTCATGACTTTGTTACAATGCGGACACCGTTCTTTTACTATTCTGCCCATTATTGTGGCCTCCTTTTAGTCAACAAAAAATATAAATTAGTCAAGGAAATTAGCTTAAACCCTATAGATACTGATTTTGTGGCTTGTTTTTTAGTCAAGGCTTAGTCAAGGATTGCCTTTTTCTCTTCCGCATACCAGTCGGCAAGTTCTGCCATCTCTGCTTTAAGCTCTTCCTGCGTTTCGGTATCGTTCATTAATAATGCGGTATTAAAATAGCCTTCAAGCTTGGCCTTTTCCTGCTGATACTCAGACTCAAGCCGTGCCAGCTTCTCATCTTTGGTCGGTGTGTATGGCGGTGCAGATACTGGCTTGCCGTCTACACGGATATAGCCAGTGCCATTGTCGCCCATGCCGTGATTGCCTACGTAATAATTCCATTCATCCTCATCTATCTCCACAAAGCCCTTGGCTATCATGTCAGCCTTTTGTTCTTCGGTGTATTCGCAGGATAAATAGGTTGCACGGCGATAGCCTTGTGCGTCAAATTTGCATAGATATTTTGTTTCCATTATGTTCCCTCCTTTATTTGCCAATAGCTAGCCACTTTATGCCATACGGGATGTACTTTTTTGCAGTTACTGAGAATCCGTCTTTTGTGACATCGCTGATTGTATAGGCATCCGAGTCAGTGCCATTGGCAGGACCAATGCTAAGACCAAAAGTCGTTATACTATAAAATGAGACAGGGAAGGTTACTACCCTAGTATCCCCCACGTTGACACCTCCCGTTATTCCCCATTGTCTTAGTTCACCGCTTGCGTTTTTAACATATCCATTTATACTTCCCATTGACTTTGCCACAATAGCACTTTCGCCAAGGTCATCTCCATTCCATGTAAGGGCTTGACCAGTCAATGCTCCGCCCCCTGTCAATGGAAGAAATGATAAAAGGTCATGCTTTGACGCACCTTTCCTCACCGTCCACACTGCACTCCCGTCAGTGATGGTATCGCCCTCTGCTACTGGTGGAGTTATCACTGGTGCGGTAGCCCCGGTGGTACCGGCAGTCGTACACTCCAAAAAATACATGGCTGGCAAGTTTTCAAGCATGGCTGTATCACCAAGAACACATGCAGTGGAGCGCTTTGCAAGGCCCATGTAGCTATCCAGCATTTCGACATCAACCAGCCCTGCTGGGTCAATCTGTACCTCGATATTGGTTGCATTGGCTACAGCAATATTCATTGCATAGGTAGCAGATACCTGTGCTGCAGCTGTGCTGGCTGGGAGCCATTCTGGCTGTGCATCAATGGTAATCATATAAAGGATTTCGCCCTCATCCGGATCTGTTGCAAAGAGGCCCCACTCTCTAGCCCAGAAGCCTGCCTGCAGCTGAGTGGAAAGTACAACACCGGTGATGGTTGCATGGTCTCCGTCTGCTACAGATGAGCTGATGCCCAATACAGCCTTGGCCCCTACCAAATCGGTAAGGTTGTCCACGGCATCCATACTCTCTGTGCCATCGCCCAGTTTGATTTTTGTGAGAACCAGTGCGGTGGTCCCCGCCTCTACTTTTGCCTGTAATGCTCGTCCTGCGGCTGTCAAAACGCCGCCTGCCCACTGTGACATGTTCATTCCTCCATTTCTGTAGCTATTGCTACTGTAAACTTTTTATGTCTGGAAACACCGCCACCGAAGTACATAATATCCTGTACCTCATGGTTGGTTGGTGGTTCCGGTGATACATCATAACGGAAATGCTGACTCATTGCGCCACCAACATAAGTCTGTTTGGACCAGGTCTGGTCTGTTGGCTCTGCTGGTGATACTGTGATTCTTTTATGTAAGTTAGGCACACCGCCGAAGCACAAATCTGCATTCAGATAACGAATAAAACCTATTTCATCCAAGTGTGACCGGATATTCTTTACAGAATTTATGGCCTGAATAAGCCTATTTATTTCCTCATCTGATGGCATCGTGTCAACTGTTGTTACCTTAAAACGATAAGGATCGCCCCCATACTCAAACCACTCAGATACAATACCGCTTTCAAAAACAGTCTGTACCAGCTCTTCTACAGCGGCCTTTGTTCCCTTCTTCATGTGCCAGCGTATGGAGTTTTTTACCAGGGCCCGGCGTTTGTCCAGGCTTAAGCTGGTATCATAAAAATCCACATGAAAATGTATGGCCAGCGCATCCACCAGCTCACTGGACAATTCATCAATACGCGGGTAAAGGCATATCAGCTCATTTAATGCATCCAGCTCATGGAGCTGTTCATCAATGACCTGGGCCACTTCACACAAATTATCCCGATTCAGTGACTCTGGGAGCCGTTCAGCAATGCAATAATCCTTCCTATTCATCTTCACCGCCTCCCATTGTCACTGAAATATTCTCTGCCTTGGCCACCTCAGTAGTATCCACGGTTGTGTAAGTCGGGCTTGTTACCTCCACCCGCTTTACGCCATTGACTGCCATAATGTACTGAATGAGTCTAGAAGGAACAACATCACGTCCCAGCTTCGACTGCTCCCATTCAACAAATCTGCTGACAGCTTCGCTTACATTATTCTGTACTGTGGTGGCATCTATGCCATTTTCAATGTAGTAGGTGGCTGTGATGTCATAATCTACCACCGTCGGAGCCTCAACGCTCAAATTATCTGTCAGAGGTCTTACATCATCAGCTGATAAAGCCTCTTCAACTTCCTGCAAAAACTCTGTCTCAGGAATGCCGCCCCCTGACAGCAATGGAACCACCAAAACATCCCCTGGCTCCGGAGAGCTTACAGACACATCCACAATAGAGCTGTTCAGTGACTTCGTGAAAAAAGCATATGCCCCGGCTGGCCCTGCACAAGAAAAGCCCTCTGGGGCCTCAAAAACCCGCTGTCTTAGTGCATCATCTTTTTCCACATCACTGCCACCCTCGCTCTTGGTGGTATTAACCATTTCAGCCACAAAGGCCACTGGGTCAACAATGTTGGAGATTTCCCCCGCCTGAAAGTCGTTACCAGCTGTTCCAATTGTCAAGCAGGTGGCTCCCACAGTTCCAGTTGTTGCACCAACTGTTATTGTCAGGGCTTCATCTGTAGCAAAATACAAATCTCCGCCCGCGCTTACACGGGTACCAGCTGGAATAATGGTTTCGACATCACGCTCAGCTGATAAAGTTGCCTGTATTGTGGTAGTAGCTGCCTTTGCTTCAATGCGTTTCACGCCTAAAAGAGCTGCCAGATTATCCAAATAATCACCGGTGGAGTACTTCAATAAATTCATTTTCCCGGTATTGTTAATGTTGTTCTGAATCTTCACTATTACATCAGCCACAAACAATATAAAAAGGCGTATCGGATCAGCCTTCGCCAATGTACGCCCTGTAATGTTCGTATAGCTTTCAAAGAGTGCCGCCTCTACCTCGTCTGCATTGACATTCACAAAATCAATGTTGGGTAAATCAGCCAGTTTCACTAATGGTCACCTCCACGGTCGGGATAAGCTTGCCGGATATTTCCCCGTCAAAGGTTATCCTTTCAATTTTTGCCCTTGGTTCGTATTTTTTTACCTGAGTAAATATTTCATTACTCCATACAGCCTTGGCCCTGGGCATTGGCATATCAACCACACTGCCACTTATACCAAAGCTTCTGTCCAACGGGATTTCACCCTTGATGGTAGTGAGTATCGTCTGCACATTTTGCAGCACTTCACTTACTACCGAATCAGGAGTAAAGTCAATGGCCGGTTTTTTGTTGGCCGTGACAAGGTACGCCATAAGCTACCACCTCCATAAAATGCGCCAGCCCTTATATACCATGGCTGGCCGGTTTTTCCATTTTTGGTAATAGACCTATCAGGAGCTGCCCACTCAGGACAAATCTGCCTGTGCCTGTTCTTCCTTGTAATTGCTGTCGTCATATTCCTTTAGGCTCACACTTACCACAGCATGTATCAGCTTGCCTTCAGGATCATAAAAGGTTTCACCAGTATTTACGCTTTCCAGACGCCAATAATTTTCGCTTACGGGCTTTTCGCCAATGATAAGCGGAAAAACCTCACCTTTTTCGCACATCTCCATCAATTTACTGATTTCATCCGCTGGTTCAATGCCATAGGCGGTGGTCAATACGATATCAAAGGATGTCTGCTTTAATCCCGGGCCCAAAAACTCACTTACAGGCTTTTTGAGAATTAAATCGTGCTCCTGCCATCTGGAGCTAGTTCCCTGGGACAGCTTTGTTGGAGTTAATAAATGATTTGGCGACACTTCAAATGAAACATCACCCATATAACCTATGTACACTCTCTATCAGCCTCCTAAAAATGCACTAAGGCCCCAAAGAGCGTGTCCGACTTGGACACTCCACTTTATCAGCCTCCTACAAAAACATTAGGGCTCCCCTCTGCCACACTCCCACCACATGATACAGGGTCACCAATCCGCCCCGCTGGAATACCATTGATAAAAACGGTGCTGCTCCCACTGGCAATAACTCCACTGTGAGGTGGATGGTCTGGACAACCATGAGGATTGTAGCTATCCCCTACCCGTCCAGCTGGAATGCCATTGATAAAAACATTTGGGCTACCCGTTGCAAGGGTAATCGGTGGGCAAGCATCATGTCCGGTGTTCGCATCCCCTATTCTTGTTTGTGCTGGCATTACATCACCCCTTATAATTCATTGAGATAGATATTAGTTGCATTAACAATAAAATTTCCAGTGGCCATAATCTCTATATTTCCGCCGCCATCAGATTTAACAAAGCTGCCGTCAGCAAAATGAACGCTCCGAACGTCGGGATTATTTTCCACTGGTGCATCCACAGAACTGTATATGGCTCCTAATATAAAGCCGTCTCCAGTTCCCTTCCCGGAGAAATTCGGGGCCTGAATACAAAGTACCTCATCACCTATAGCTGGTATCCAAAAATCCTTGGTGGCTTTAGTGCCGCGCTGCAGCACAAACATGTCATTTGATACCTTGTCCGCCTTATCTTCCCTGGTAACCTTTACAGTCCCTTTGGCTGCGTTTTGCTCACAGACAACGGCTGTAAAAATTAGGTTTTCCAGGGCCTTTTTGGTCTTTTCATCAATATCCATCCAAACACCGCCTTAAATCCAGACTGGTTATATATCCGCCTCCCAGCTTGTGGCTGGCCTTGGTAATAATGTACTTGCCATCAAATTTGCCAAAATTCTCCAGCTTCACCAGTAAGCCAGCTGAATAATTCAGATCACCCAACAAAGTAAAGCTGGCTGTTACTTCATCTTTGTTCTTTTCCCTCAGCTTCTTTCGAGCCAGTCGTTCAGCCTCAGCAACATTTTCCACCTGCTCATTGATTTCCAGCGTTTTACCATCGGTTTTATCCGGGGCTGTAAAAGTGGCTTCAATTACCTTCTTTTCCTTGCCCTTCTTATATTTCACATGGCAGGCTTTATAGGTGTCGCGGGTCTTGGCCACGGCCTTGTAAGAAAGGAACTTTTCAATTTTTTCCTGCTCATTCTCCTCCTGATTATCCTCTTTTTCCGCTCCGGGCCGGGAAAATGTGAAGGTTTCTTTTTCTTTTTCCTGGCTTTCTTCGTCAAAGATGATTATTTTATCAGTGGCAATTTTAAGACAAAAACCAGCATCCTTTACTACCTTGCGTAAGAATTCCAAATCGCTTTCATCGGACTGCTCCACATGATCCAGGTTTGGATTATCAGTACAGTACCATTCACAGGATATATCATTCTCCTTGGCTATATCATCAGCGCATTTCCAAATCGAAATGGTATCCCAAGTGCGGTTTTTCTTTACGCCCCGCAAGGTGGACTCTGAAACAACGGATACTGCCTTGATCTGGACAGTAGAGGGCGAACCCGTGACCTCTATCTGGTCAATCTCAAATTCACCCACGTGATAATCCTTCTGCCCTTCGTCAAGGTTCTCCTTATTAAGGGTGTAAACCGTCACATCCAGCTTTGAGCCAGTGTCCGGGTACCAGTCAGCCTGCCATAGCTTGGCCCTATCTTCAAGGGTTATGGTCAAATCATCCACTGTATCAGAGAGGTTGTCAGTAAAATCTACAGAAATCAGATACTTGGCCAAATCCTCGGATATATCCTTGGACTCAGTCTCGCCCTTTTTGGTGTACTTTACGGCCAGCCATGCTCTCCGTGATAATAGCTCCGGCATATTCTCACCCCTTCCATGGTGGGGCTATACGTGACCTTTTGGCCTGAATATCCGGGCAGGCCAAAACAACCCCGGCAGGAAATATGGATATGTCCTTGTATTGCTCATTGGCCTCCAGCAAATTGGTCATGTATGTCTCATTACCGTATACCTTGTAAGCAATTAAATCCCACATATCTCCCTGAATTGTTGTGTATGTCTTACTCATAGCTCAACCGCCTTTTATTGGACTGCATTTCCTCAAACAGCCTTGGCAAATCAGCCATAAACTGCTCATATTGTTCTCGCAGTGCCGCTTTAACAATTGACCCGACATCAGAAGCATTGCCACCACCATTGATATTAATGGTAGGGGCAAATTCCATTTTAATATCCTGTCTGCTCCTTGGTGGCTCCATGGCCACCGGACGGGATACCGGCCTTGGAATAGCCGCCCCGGTATTTTGGGAAACGGCCGGTATCGAAGGAATAACCATTTCAGTGTTCCGCAATATAGTCGGCATAGAGGAAACAGCCGCCCCGGTATTCTGATAATCAGCTGGTATCGGTGGAAGAACGCCCAGCATCTGCCCAGCCTGCTGCCAAAGTGACAATGCACGGCGGGACCCGTCAAGAGGTATAGCCGCCTCAGGGCTATCCTCCGCAAAGGTGGTAAGGAACGCGCCCTTGTTGTAGATACCGCCCTGGGCATTGTGACTTACATCGTTGCCTCCACCGCCTTCAGTACTAAATATTCCAAAGCTAAGAGCTTCAGCTATTTTTGCGCCATATTCTTTGGCCTTGTTTAAAAGGCTCTGTAATTTGTCTACAACAAAACCAACAAACTGGTCTATAGCTTCCGATGGCTTATTCCATAACAATTCAAACCATGTCTGCAAGGATTCCCAGTTGGCAATTACAGCCGAAGCGGTGTATATAAGCCAACCAATAGGTCCAGCGATAAACGCCACTAAGGCTGCTATAGGTGACTCCCACATGGCTGTCATGTATTCAACAACGATTTCCCAATTTTCCTTGAGAACATAAATTATAGCTATTAATGCTGCTATTCCAATAATTACCAATCCGATTGGGTTAGCGTTAAGAGCCGCATTTAAAAGCCATTGAGCACCGGTCCATATTTTTGTAGCTGCACTAACCAGCTTTGTAGAGATTTCCAGACCTGTAATGGCAACTTTCATTGCTGTTAGTTGGGCTGTTACAAAAGAAAAACCAGCAAATACTAACGCCATGCTTGTTGCACCCACTATAATGGCCGATATAGCAGCTGCAATAGCTCCAAGTGTTACCATTAAGCTTGGATTTTCATCTGCCCATGTACCAAAACGCTCGGCTGCTTTCGCAGCATATTCTATTAATGGAGTAAGATACGGCAGGAACTTCTTGCCTATTGCTTCTCCAGCTCCTTCAAATGCGGATTTAAACTTCGTTACTGCGCCTGCAAGATTTTCTTGCATTATTCGGGATGTTTCTTCGGCATGACCATCGCAATTTTCAAGATTATTTACAAAATCATCAAAAACCTCCGGACCCGCATTTAGAACATTTAACCAGCCTGTAGCTGCATTAGTACCAAAAATAGCAGATAGGGCCGCTAGCTTTTGCTCGTCTGCCATATCTGCCGTTTTGTTCTTTAATTCGGTTATTATTGCCACCATCTTATGGGCCGGACTACCGCTGAAGCTATCCATATCTATGCCTAATGATTGCAAGGTTGCTCGCGCCTCTTCCTGTTCTCTTGTAGCATCAGATAGGGAAATTCCCATTTCTTCAAGAGCTTTAGACGCCATCCTGGGAGGCCCAGCCAATCTCAAGAACCCCGCTCTAAGAGATGTACCGGCCTGACTGGCTTTTACGCCTGCATTGGCCATAAGAGCAGTTAATGCGGCTGTCTCTTCCATTGTTGCACCATATCCTCTTGCTACAGGGGCGGCATATTTCATGGTTTCACCAATCATTTCTACGGTTGTATTGGCATTTGCTGCAGTATATGAGAATACATCTGCCATGTGTGCTGCCTGATCAGCTGACAGCCCAAATGCTGATAAATCATCGGATAATATATCTGCCGTTCTGGCTAAATCCGTACCACTTGCAGTTGCCAGAGCCAACATAGCAGGCATACCGGCCAATATCTGATTGGTTTTCCAACCAGCCATACCAAGATAGGTCATAGCTTCCGCCGATTGGGTAGCGGTAAATTTAGTTGTTCTACCCAGCTCCCTGGCTTTTTCCTGCAAAGCGGTAAATTCATCCCCATTCGCCCTGGTGATGGCCTTCACTTTAGACATGGCCTCTTCAAAATCTGCTGCTATTTTTATAGACCCCACAAAGGGGCTCATAATCGTTTCAGCAGCATCTAATCCAGCTGAAAAATTGCCTTGAGCGTTATATAAATTCGCCATAGCGTCATTTCTTCTTTTATTTGCTTCTTGCTGAGCCTTAACCTGACGCATTGCCTGCTCATTATTATTTAGTGCCCGATTAGTTTCAGTAATCCTATTTTTTAAATTTGTATAGCTTCTGGCATAGTCAGATGTAGATATTTTGGCCTGTTGAAGTACACCTCGAAGCTGATATAGTTCTGTCTGCTGACTTGATAAAGTACCCTTTAAGGACTCTGCATTAGCCTTGGATTTATTAAATGCCTGGTCTGCGGCTTTGGTAGCTGCAGCACTTTCACGATATGCGGCATTTAGGCTCTTAATTTCTGATTTGAGCAATCTTACTTTATCAGTCGGTAAAATTGCTTTCATTGATTGCAGTGTCGATTTTGCTTGGTCTAGCTTTGATTTCCATTCATCTGTTGCAGCTTGTGACTGTCTAAATTCTGCGGCTAACTGTGCAGTTTTTGCTTTAGCCTGTTCAAACGCGTGAGTTGTTTCTCTACTAGCCAGTTTTAATGCCCTAAACCTCTCCATTATTTTTTCTATTCCTTGTTGCTGTGCCAATGCTTGAGATAGATTTTTCGATTCCAGACTTAATTTGTTTTCAATAGCCTGTAAATTCTGCATATTCATACTAAGACTATTGTATTTTTTCCCTATTTCAGCGGCACTATTCATAACCGCACGAAAAGAAGCAGGAAGTGAGGCATCCAGCTGACCTTTTAAACGTATCGCCATTTCCATTATCCTGTTGGCCACTTTTCATCAGTCTCCTCCCATGGTATAATAAAATTAAAAGGTGGTGTTTGTAATGTGTACTGCTTGGCAAAGACATCTAATCCGCAATGATCCAAATCCGTATCGTGCATGTTTAATCGGTATGACCGAACACCCGCATTATAAAGATTGTATGAACTGTGATGAAAGGCCTTATTGTGATATATACGAATGGGATGAGTGTTGTCGACTAAATCACAAACTCCTTGAAGAGTCCAACG
>NZ_CAMYWM010000093.1 GCF_947302755.1 uncultured Anaerovibrio sp. | reverse complement strand
GCACCATTTATGCAATATACTATTTTAGCCCGTTCTCCCTGTAACACATCCTGCGCCAGTTTTTTCGCTAACTCAACATCGTGTTCAATAGCATAATCCTTATGAAATGGACTAGAGTAGCTCAATATATTAACTGTTGGAACAGCATACCCCAAATAGAGTGAATCAGTGAGAACCTGCCTATCAATCAGCAGACTAATAGCTTTACGCATTCTCACGTCATTAAAAGGAAATTTGTTACCATTAACCAATAAAAACCTTACCATGGTTGACTTGCAGGTACTTACTGCAAACTGGCTATCCTTTACCAATTCTTCAGCCAAAACTGGTGGCATGGCATTCAAATCCAATACCCCCATAATTTCACCACTTTTCAACGCAGCAAATCGTGTATCAGCACTGGGAATATTTCTTATAATTATTTCACTACTGGCTGCCTTTTCCCCATGATATTGATCAAACCGTACCAATCTAACGTACTGCCCCAGCTTATTTTCCGCAATATAAAATGGACCTGTTCCTATGGCCACACCAGAAAAATTTCCCTCATCATCCAAACAAGCTGGTGCGTACATAGCACTACCAAAATTCATCATGTTGTAAAGTTGGTTAATATTGGCCTTTTTGAAAGTAAACTCTAAAGTATATTCATCTATTTTTCTTACTTGGTCAAGAGATGGATAGAAATTATTAATATCTAAATTATAAAAACCTGAACGCTTTAGTCCCTTTTTCATACGCTGAATATTAGCAATTACTGAATCAGCATTAAATTTAGAGCCATCATGAAATACTACGTTTTTCTTTAAATAAAAGCGCCAGGTCCGACCTCCATCCGCCATTTCCCAGCGTTCGGCCAAACATGGGGCCGGCTTTCCTGTATTTTCGTCATTAGTGATTAATGGCTCCCACACTTCAAGAATTTTGCTGCAATAAAAGCCATCCTTTTCGCCAGGAGCCAAATGACGGTACGCCGCTAAAGTAATAATATCAGTATCAATATTATCTTCCATAGTTACTTTGTCATTACCACAGCTAGTCAAAGAGCACACCAAAAGCAGCACCGTTATAACCAGTAGAATTTTCCTACAATCCATCATATAGCTATCACCAATTCTCAACCCCTTATCTTGGGTAATATAGCACAAAAGGGTGCTACATAGTATGCCGCACCCTAATGGATATATATCTAATTTTAAATATCTAATGACATGGAAAGAGCAAAGGTTCTAGGAGTAGAAAGATAAATATTATTATCACCACGAGATACCATCCAATACTCCTTATTAAACACATTATAGCAGGTGAGACTGATCAAAGCCGGGCAAGAGCCAATCTTCGTTCTATAATTTACTCCTAAATCCACCACAGTATAGGCTGGAGCTCTAAACTTTTCATTGAGAATAGTTGAAGTACCTACATAGCTTATACGACCAAAGGCAGAGAATTTGTCGTCAGCCTTATAACGGGCACTAATAGAGGCTGTCCATTTTGGTGTACCATCCTCGGTCTTACCATCCTGTAATCCGCCAGCCGTTCTCTCTTTGGTAGCATCAAGATATGCTATACCAGACGCAATGTTCCATTTTGGAGCAATTCGCCCACTTACTGCCAATTCTACGCCCTTATGTCTAAGCTGGCCATCCTGTACCAGATAAGTACCATCTGCCCGATCAACGGCAATATTATTAGCCTGAGTAATATCAAAATAGCTTAGGCTGGCCAATACACCATTGTTAAACTTATACTTGACACCGATTTCATTTTGCTTGGTTTTGGCTGGTGGAAGAATTTCACCTGCATTTTGATAGGTATTGCCTACAATAGCACCTCCATCAAAATTCTCAGAATGACTGGCATAAACGGCAAAGCTTTCCATTGGACTGTACATAATTCCATAGGTTGGGCAGTTGGCACTGCTATTCACTGAACTTGTCTGTTTACCAGTAGCCGCACTATATCCATCAACATGGGATTCATGATGATGGATTCCAAGCAATACATCCATTTTGCCATAACTGATAGTATCGACAAAATTTATTCCACTCATGTGGGTCTTGTTGGTAAGACCGTATTCATAATCCGTAGGTGGATCCATAAGCTGGTTAACTACACCAGTATATATATTGGCAGTTCCCAAATTAGTCACCGGAGAAGCCTTAGTTGCATAACGGGTACGCCAAGCCTTATCAACAGCTATAGTTATATCATGCTTTAATTCACCAGTTTCAAGCTTACCATTTATTCCCAATTGGGCATAGGTGGCATTCTGTGGCGTTGTAGTCCGTTGGCTAGTTAGATTATAATCACCTGCATCATTAAGGATAGTAATGGCACTATTCTGATACATAACATTCTTGTTGAGCTTATTGCCCATATAACCAAAATTAGCAAACCATTTCCAGCTATCATCCATTTTCTGTTCGTGGTTCAAAATAGCAAGCCAACCATAGGAGCTCTTTACCTGTCCATTATAGCCATAGTCATTAGATGGATTTGGCACACTAGGGAATTTCGTAACGGCACCACCAAGCTTAAACCAACGTTGTCCACCACTCACCTCATTTTGACGATAACCGGTGAACAGATTAGTATTTCTCTTTCTTCCCTTATAATCTACATTTAAATAAATACTTGAAGCATTAACCTTCTGTCCCTTTACAGCTGTCTCACCATCGACCTGCTCCAAATTTAAACGGAACCCCCACTCCTTGTTTTTACCTGTACGGAAGCTGGAATCCAAATAACCACCCAACATTCCTCGCCCTGTATGAGATAAGGTAAGCCGGTTAAAATCATGTGTCGCCCGTTTAGTTACGAAATTTACCAAACCACCAGCAGCATTAGATTCATAATGAGTACCTGTACCGCCAATACCGCTATTAGGCCCTGCCAATACATCAATTTGTTCTATAACATGCAGTGGTGCATTAAACTGAGTAAACATATCAGGAACACCATTTACATATGAGCTGCTACCGTTAGCTCTAAAACCACGCAGTTGAAAATCATTATGCAAAATACTGCCGGTACCACGAATAGATGGTGAACCAGCTAACACGCTATCAAGAGGCTGGCTAGGGTTACCAAAGGCCTCAACTGTTTTCTCTGTAATATTGGTGGTCGTAAAAGGTACTTTCATTGTATCCCGATTACCTAATATACCTACAGAACCTTTATCAGCTACAAAACCATCCTTTTCTTCATCACCGTAAACAGTAACATTTTCATCTCCAAAATCTGAAACTTTTTCAGCAAAAGCAACTGACCACGCCCCAGTCGTCAAAACAGCTACAATAGCCAAGGTTAACCATTTTTTCTTCTTCATTCTCATCTCTCCAAACATAAAAAATCACTTCTGCAATAAACAGAAGGGAAACACACTAAAAAAGTGCCATTCTGTCACTCGCAGAACGCAACTGATATCACGAATATAGGCAGTTCTTCTGGCTCTGCTTCATAGCTTGTTTTGCCTTCCCAGGATATTCCCAGTGACATAAATAAAACTCGCTCAGCATTACAGCGGCGTGACCGCATCGGCTTGTACCGATTTCTCTATTAAGCTCCTTGGAGCACCTATACTACTTATTAGCCACGACTCACAGTATAATTAATAAAAGCATTATTGTCAAATTTTATATTATTTTTATAACTATACAGTTTATTACTTTATTATTAAAACTTTTTAGCCTTTGTTTTACCCCTACTATAAAGTACTGTATAAAAAAATTCAGATGGAGGCAAGGCTCCACCTGAATAAGTTATCATTTTATCGTTATCTGTACTCCGCGAATAGTGACTGGAAGTAATGAAGCCGCCTGTTTCTCAAGAATAAGAGCCACATCACGATGCAGCTGCAAAATAGAGGCCGGAGCCTCCGGGGTTACATCTCCGCACACAGCCTTGTATACCGCTTCGGCTTTATTACGGCCATTGGCCAGCAGGATAACATGCTCCGCCATCATAATTGTTTCAATACCCATACTGATAGCATAGCGTGGTACCTAACTGACACTATTGAAAAAACGTGAATTAGCCTGAATAGTTTCTTCATCAAGTTCGACCTTATGGGTTGTCGCAGCAAATTTCACATCTGGCTCGTTAAAGCCTATATGGGCATTTTGCCCAATTCCCAGCACCTGTAAATTGATGCCCCCTCTGGCAGCTATCAGCTTTTCATAACGTTCTCCCTCAGCCACTATATCCTCCGTCATGCCATCAGGCAGGAACACATTCTCCGGGCGGATATTTATACGCTGAAAAAAATTTTCCTTCATAAAATAATGGTAGCTTTGTGGATTTTCCGGACCCATACCAATATATTAATCCAAATTGAAGGTGGTAACCTGAGAAAAATCCAGCCCCACACTTTTATGTACGGCTGCAAATCGCTGATACATGGAAACCGGTGTGCTGCCAGTAGCCAATCCAAGAACACTGTCTGGCTTAAGATAAATTTGTCCAGCAACAATATTGGCCGCCTCCACCCCCATTTGATTATATGATTCGGTAATAATTATCCGCATGGCTGATATCCCCCAAATAACATTATTCCAGTATAACGAGCTTTAAGATGTCCCCCACCGCTTTAGGTGGGGGAAAACAAACTACAACAGCTGGCGAGCATATCTCCCAGCTCGTTGAAACGCTAATTGGAAGATTTTTCTTCTAAAGAAGAAAAATTTGAACAATGGCGTTATAATCACCGACTAACTACTGTGCAAAATATACAGGCAGTCTGACTTTCAGGTTGTCAGCCGCTTCATGGTTTCCACTATGAGCTTCACCTGGGGTGGGATGGTGGCCAGCTCCAGTCTTTCCTTGGGACTGTGAATATCGAAGGTACTCACCCCAATGGAGACCACATCCAGCTGGGGATTTTTCATAACATGGTAGCCACATTCCAAACCGGCATGAATGGTTTCCACCTTCATAGGCATCCCATTCTGCTCCTTAAAGACCTCCAGCATCACCTTGGCCAGCTTGCTATTGCGATTTTCTTTCCATGCCGGTGTCTGATTGGAAATAACGGCGGTAAAGCCCGCCATCTGGGCCAGTATATCAGCCTGTAGCACAAACTCACTGATCTTGGCATCAATGGAAGATCGTGGTAAATACGCCATGGTGATTACATCATCATCCATCTTCACCATTCCCAAATTGGCAGAAGTCTCAACCAAACCGGGAACCACCTGGGACATGGCATATACACCACTATGAAGGGAAATTATAATACGGATAATGCTGTCTCTGTCTTCCTCGGACATTACCCGCTCCGGCATATTCACTTCACTGAGGACTAATTCAATGCCATCCTCCACATCACCGTATTTATCCATACAGCTCTCTTTTTCAGTGTCGATAATTTCCTGAATAACCTCAGCTTCAGCCATGGTGGAAATAATCACGTCTGCTACAGCAGGAATGGAATTTCTGGCCTTGCCACCTGTAAAATAAGCCAGCTCATAGGAAATCCCCGCCTCATCAAGGGCGTTAAGAACCATTGCCATAATGCGAATAGCATTGCCCCGGCCCTTGTTAATCTCCATACCGGAATGGCCACCTGCCAAGCCTTTTAAGTGGATTTTATAAGCCGTATCCCCCTGAGGGGCGGAAAAAGTCAGCTGACGATTGAAATTAATATTCACACTGCCGGCAGAACCCACAGTTAGTTCATCATAGTTTTCCGAATCACAGTTAATAAGATACTGGGCATCCAGAAGATATTTGCTGTCAAGATTAACAGCCCCTGTCATGCCCTGTTCCTCGTCCACGGTTATTACAGCCCGCAAAGGTCCATGGGATTTCAGGTGTTTCATAATATAAAGGGCCTCGGCTATACCAATACCATCATCAGCCCCCAGACTGGTACCATCAGCGGAAAGAAATTTTTCATCCCGTACCAGCTTTATAGGGTCCTTTAAGGGATCATAGCTCACCCCATGGTCTGCCACACAAACCATGTCCATGTGGCCCTGCAATATAATTTTGGGGGCAGACTCCATGCCATCAGTGGCGGGCAAATCAGCTATTACATTATTTACCTCATCCTGATGTACTTCACAGCCGATATCAGAAAAGGCCTTCACCAAATAATCGCTGACTGCCTTCTCATGACCGGATTTTCTGGGAATCCGGGCCAGCTGAGAAAATTCTGCCAGCACACCATCAATTATAGTTTCATCTGAATAATCCAACATTATAACCTGCTCCTCTTAATAAAAATAATCCACAGAATAAAATGAGACCAAATTCAGCAGGAGCCTGATGCCCCCACTGAATTCAGCCGAATAAATCAATTATTTGGGTTGCCCTTTATAACCTTTACAAAAATGGTCATAACCACCATGAATACAATGAAGCCCAATATATCTTCAAAGGCCTCAAAGCCGGCTATAGCCAGCGGTGAATCACTGCCACCACTTGATATGGAGACCACAATAATGCCAGCCAGTATTACGCCAATAATGGATTCACCAACTATCATACCGGAGGCAAACAGGGTACCCCGGCGCAGTCCCTCGGCCTCCCCTTCTTCGCCCTTGGCCTTTCTGACGCTCTTATTGACAAAATAGCCCATAACGGCACCTACCACCAATGGTACCTGAACCGACGGCGGAAGGTAAATGCCCATACCTACAGCCAATGGCGGCAGGGCACAGCCCTGGGTGGTTTTCTTTAACAGCTGGTCGATCAAAATCAGCACGAGTCCCAAGCCCATACCGATGTAGATGTATTCCCAGGCCAATTCACTGGAGAAAATTCCCTGGGCAATAGTGGTCATCAAGGTAGCCTGTGGGGCAGAAAGAACCTGATCCAGATCCATGTCAGGACGCGGCATGGCCCCCATAAAGCCATAGGCCTCATAAAGCAGATTGAGAACCGGGGCAATTACCAGGGCTCCTACCACACAGCCCAACAACAGGGCCACCTGCTGACGCCAGGGTGTAGCCCCAACCAGATAACCGGTTTTCAAATCCTGCATATTATCATTGGAAATGCAGGCAATTGCCAAAATAATCGATGTGGTAAAGATAGCTGTTGCCGTAGCAAACTTTTCCCCACCAGGTATATCGAATATGCCAAAGGAATTGGCCAGGAAAAAAACTACCAGAGAAGAAACTATAATACCGATAATACCAATACCGGAAATTGGACTGGAGGAGGTACCCACCAGACCGGCCATATAGGCGCAGGCCGCAGCCACAAAAAAGCCCATAAGGGTAGCCACTGCCACACCCACGACAGTAAAGATAAGGGTCTCATACATTGGAAGGCCCTCAGCGGAAACAAAGACATAGAAAATTCCCAAAAGACCAATCATGGTCAGGGCAAAAACGGCACCAATGCTCTTAAGGGACATATCAATATCCATACGATGAAGGCCCCGTTCCTCAGTGGACATATGCACTGCAGCCAGGGATTCCTTTATGCCCTCGATTACGGGCTTGGCCAGGGTAATCAGGGTCCAAATGGCAGCCACGCCCATGGTGCCGGCACCGATGAGACGCACCCGATCCTTGAAAACAGCTATACCGAACTGTTCCATGGTCATACCATCCGGCAGTATTCCGGTCATGGTATAGTAGGGCACAAAACCGCACCAGGCAATAATAATACCTGCCAAAATGGCCAAGCCGGAGGTTAGACCTATTAAATAGCCGGCCCCCACCAGGGCACCGGAGTAGCCGCAGGCAATCTGGGAAATACCACGACCCACGGGAAACCACAGGTAAAGACCGCCGGCTATCATCTGAAATCCGTTGGTAAACAGTGCCACAATACCGGAAATAACACTTCCGGCCATAATTTCCTTAAGGCCGCTACTTTTGCCGGTGTCCTCAGCTGAATGACTGCCTGCCTTCAGGATTTCGGCTGCCGCCACTCCCTCAGGATAGGCCAAATCACTGTTTACCACCATAGCCCGCCGCAAGGGTATAGTAAACAACACGCCCAGACAGCCACCACACAGGGAAACCAACAGGGTCTGCCAAAATTCAAAGCCCTGCCAATAGCCGATCATCAGCATGCCCGGAATAATGAAAATAATTGCGGAAAGGGTACCGGCCGCTGAAGCCTGGGTCTGTACCATATTATTTTCCAAAATATTCGCATCCTTGGCCATCTTTAAAAGGGCCATAGAAATTACCGCCGCCGGAATGGCAGAGGAAAAAGTAAGTCCTACCTTCAATCCCAGGTATACATTGGATGCAGTAAATATCACCGTAAGTATCGCACCCAACAGCATACCACGAACTGTGAGTTCAGGCAGACGCAATTCGTGTTGCATAAACTCATTTTCGTCGTTTTTCATAAAAAATATCCCCCTAAAGTATATGTATGTGTACTAATCAGAGCACACACTGTCTTCCATTATACCATAATTTGTTATTAGTTATTCATTATTCCTCATGAATTATTATTTATTTCATTTTTTCCTTCAGCATATCCGCTGCGGCCAACAGCCCCATTATCATGGCCGATGGGCGTGGCGGACAGCCCGGCACGTATAAATCAACGGGTACAACCTTATCAGCAGCCCCTACTACAGCATAGGTATCCCCATAGGTCTCACCGCCGGCGGCACAGGCTCCACAGGCCATGACCAGTTTAGGCTCAGGCAAGGCCTCATAGGACATCCTCAGGGCCTGTTCCAGATTGCGGGTAACTACCCCTGTTACCATCAGCATATCCGCATGGCGGGGCGAGGCCACAAAATGGACACCATAGCGATGTAAATCGTATACCGGATTGCTCATGGCCCCCATTTCAAAATCACAGGCATTGCAGGAGCCGGCATCTAAATGACGGACATGGAGGGAACGTCCCAGCTTTACCTTCAGGACCTCCTGCAAAACCTCCTGGCCGCTCTCCATCAATACCGGCAAAGCATCCTCATGCCTGTGCCGGAGGCCGGACTCATTAATTGCCTGCTTGGCGCAGGCCTCTACACAACGACCACAAAAAATACATTTTTTATAATCAATGGTGTAGCTGTCCCCAGACAACACAAAGGCCTTTACGGGGCAGGCCGCCCCACAGGTGGATAATACATCGCCACTGGCCTCACCCTCAATGGGGCCTCTATATCGTTCACTGCCTGCCAGAGAGATGGACTCAGTAGCAAGCTTGTCTTTAAATATACGTTCCAAAACCTTAAACATAGCCTTTACTCATCTCCCCTATCGATCTATGCAGGCATAGCAAAGTTCAAAGCTCTTATTTATCAATGGAAAATCAGGGATAATATCCCCCTGAACCGCAATAGGCAGGGCCGGCCAATTGGCATAGGAGGCACTGCGGACAAACAGCCGGTCAATACAGCCCTTATCATCCAACGCCACATATTGAAAATTACTGCCCCGGGCTGATTCACTGATGCCCCAGCCGCTTCCCTCGGTATAATTCATTGGAAGGGACAGCTCCTGACTATCACAGGTATTGAGCAAATCAATGAGCTTGTCCACCATTTCAAAGGAGGCGGACAGCTCACCGATGCGCACCAGCAAACGGGCCGCCACATCCCCCATAGGCTTGGTATAAGGCACAAAGCTCAGCTCATCATAGACGCCATAGCTGAAGTCGCTACGGCTGTCATGGACATATCCGCTGGCCCGGGCCCCAACCCCCACCATGGCCAAATCAACTGCCGTCTGATGGCGGACAATACCGGTGGTCTGCACCCGATTTTGGAAATTCTCCTGCTCCTGGAACATGGTGGCCATATCCTCTACTCCATCAGCCACCTCATCCATCACTTGAT
>NZ_CAMYWM010000092.1 GCF_947302755.1 uncultured Anaerovibrio sp. | reverse complement strand
TGCATTTATTATACCATATTCTTCTAATTATTGCTAGTATTTATAGATATTTAGTGGTGTTTATTAATTATTTGGCAGGCACTAATTAGGAGGCAATTCTACGAAGGATATAGAAAGGTTGCCTGAGTGGCAACCTTTTTATATTTTCAAAGATTTATACTTAAATCATCTTGAAGAAACACATTTACTTAGTATTTAACGGAGGAGAGAATGTTGCGGCTATTGGTGTTGCCCTAATTTTGGCTCAGATGTACATAGATGATAATATTCGGGCTCAGGCCAAAGGGAAAATAAAGGATATATTTGGTGCGAAGGCTCCGGAAAAGCTGGACGAAGACTAAAGGAATGGCTATGGCTGAAAACGTTTTAAGCAAAAAGGACATTGATGAATATATCAGGCTGCATTATGAGCCTGATGCTGAAGCTGACGATAAACATTTTTTTGAGATTTTAAAGGGACCCAGAAAATATCTTCCTGGCAGGAGGAATTTTGCTGGAACTAATGTTACAGGTGATACCTTACAATTATTTGCTGGATAAAATCAGAAATAAGGTTGAGTTAAGTTTTTCTGAAAAACTTACTGAACTGATTAAGGAAAAAGGAAAAAGCCTGCTGATATATACAAAAAAGCAGAAATTGACAAGGCACTTTTTTCCAAGATTAAGAGTGATAAAAATTATCACACAACCAAGGGAACGGCACTTGCTTTTGCAATAGCACTGCACTTTAGCTTGAAAGAAACGCAAGATCTTATAGGTAGTGCTGGTTATGCCTTATCCAGCAGTATAAAAAGAGACCTTATAGTACGGTGTTATATTGAATCCAAAACCTACAATGTAAATTGTATATCATTAATAAAATCGCTATATTGAGAGATTATGTATGGAGCTGCCCAAAGGCAGCTCTTTTTTTAGTGCTAATACAAGGGGGGGGGAATGCTATGTAAATTTTTAAAAAGTTCTATAGAAATTTTCTTGACATTGGATAGTACTTTTGGTATTATACAATTACAAAATGAAACAGTAACACGAGGGAGGTAAGATTATGGAACTTGCAACCATGACTAAAGAAGATTTAATGAATGGAATTTTAGCAGCATATAATGGCGGTACTGACCGATTAATGAGCTATGTTGAATCTCTAAAGGAACAGAGCATAGCATCTTGTAAATCTACCAATGGCTTTGGCAAGATTCTGATAATCGGTGAAACCTCTCTTAATGAACAGCAATTAAAAGGTTTCTGCAAGAGCAAAGGGATTTCTGGTGATAGAGTAGAGTTCCTCTGTGGTTATGACCGCCTTAAAAACAGAGGTGTGGGGAAATATCAGTATAATGATGATTATTCCCTGATAATAGTTGGTCCAGTACCACACTCTATGCGTGGTATGGGTGAATATTCCAGTATCATTGCCAAGATGGAGCAGGAAGATGGTTATCCTCCGGTAGCAAGAGCGTATAATGGCAATGGCCTGAAACTCACCTTGTCAATGGTTAAGCACATAATAAATGATAAGCTGGATAATGGATGTATAGCAGTTGCGTGATAGTGATATAAGGAGGCAATTATCGTGGAAATTGATTTTGACGTAGAATTTAAAGAGTTCATGTGGCAGATTGGAAACTTCCTGAGAGATAGAGGCTATGATTACACCCCAGGGGTATTCTGTGCAGCCACTGTTGCAGCATGGTCATTACAGCATGAACAATCTGAAATGGCTTCTTTGATGAAGGCTTTTAAGAGAGAAGAAACCAAGGCTGCAATAATGGAGTATGCAGAGTTTTATAAGGAACTCCAGGTTATCTCTGCCCAATATGGCAAAGAAATCATAGAATATGGTATGAAAAGACTGAACGATGATTCCAACTATAACAATCGCAGAATGGGACCGTATTTTGAGCATTACGGCTATATGAATGACCTGTTATTGGGATTACATCATTTAGATAAAAGTGATGTTTATGTAGAATATGGATGCGGTAGTGGAAATGGCTTATTAAAAGCAGCAGGAGAAGGAGTTTCTGCATACGGTGTCGAAGTGAATCTAAATGCCGTTATAATAGCAGATATTAAGGCCTATTGGAATAATATGAATCTGCGCATTGAACTGGCTGATATGGACGATGATAGTGTCTGCAATGTAAAAATGACAAAATCTACGGTTGATACAGCCTTCTTGAAAAATGGCGATAATTATAACGCTTTACTGGAGAACAAATATCTGCAGCCATATAAGTCCGTATTAAAAAAGGCTGGAGTAAGAACGTGGAGCCAGGCTCTAATTGCATATCAGAAGAACAAGGATGGCAGGGTTATAGCATTAACTACCCCAGCAGCCTTATTCAATAATGCTGATAAGGAGCTTAGAAAGACACTGGTTAATCAGGGCATCATTGAAGGTATTATTGCTCTGCCAGCTGGAACATTGCTAACAACCAGCATGGCACCGGTTATTATTATTCTCAGCAAGAATAACCGTGATGGCATAAAAATGATGGATGCAACGGACAGCTGTCAAAAAAGAGGCAAAGAGATATTTATTGAGCCTCTGCAGATAGAGGAAATCATCAAGATGTATGATTCCGGTACTGGAAAATGCAAAATCGTTTCCACCACAGAGATAATGCAGTCTGACTACATCCTTAGTGTAAATCACTATACCGAGGATGGAATAGAAAATGGACTTGTTCTGAAAGATATATGTGATATCGAACGAGGCGCAACCATAAAGACTGAAGAATTGGCTCAATTAGCCAGTGAAACTCCTACAAAATATCAGTATCTTATGCTTCAGGACATCGTGGATGGCAAAATTGAAAACCAGTTGCCATATATTACTGGTATAGACAAAAAATACAAAGATGCTATCCTCAGAAACAACGATATTGTGATATCCAAGCTGACACCATTCAAAATATGCTTAGTGCATATTGATGATGACAAGGAAATCCTGGCTAATGGAAATCTCTTTAGGCTTACAGTAGATCCTAAGAAGATGAATCCGGTATATGTAATGCTTTTTCTTAGTAGTACTGAAGGTCAGCAGGAGCTGTCCAAGTACATAAAAGGTGCTGGCATGAGAACCATAAGTATCAAGGATTTATACAAGGTTCAGATCCCTGATATAGACAGGACTAAGCAGGATAAGATAGCAGCAAAATATACCACATTGATGAACCGTTTGAAGGAAATAGATTTGGAAAGACAGAAGGTTCTTTCTGATATTTCGGCACTGGTAGAATAAAAGATTCCCTGCTGGTTATCAGCAGGGAATAAGTAAACTAAAAGGAGTAGTGTTTATATGCGTGATTATAAAGCAACAGCACTTTGGGATGATAATCCCGTTGATATAACCCCGGAAGCCAATTTTATATGGAGTATTGCCAATAAGCTCCGTGGTTCCTATATGCCTGATAAGTATGGTGATGTAATTATCCCTATGACTATAATTCGCCGCTTTGAATGTGCCTTGGAAAAGACCAAGGCAAAGGTAGTGGAAACCTATAAAAACAATCCAAATTATCCGGCCAAGGCCATGCACAAGATAGCGGGCTATCAGTTCTATAATACCAGCGAGTATGACCTTAATGAGCTGTGTAACGACTCTGAGCATTTAGCAGCCAACTTTAGGGAATACCTAAATGGCTTCTCAGCCAATGTGCAGTCTATTCTGCGTGAGCTTAATATGGATGACCACATTAAGAAAATGGACAAGGATGGTTGCCTGTACTCGGTTATAAAGGCTTTTTCTGAGCTGGATTTGTCCATTAAGACTTTTGATAGCATAAAAATGGGATATATTTTTGAAAATCTGATAGGTCGTTTCTATCAGAATGTGGATGCCGGTCAGTTTTACACTGGACGTGACATTATAAAACTTTTGGTATCGCTACTTACAGCAGAAGGCTGTGATGATATTTTTGATGATGGAAAAGTTATAACTGTAGGAGATCAGGCCTGTGGAACTGGTGGCATGCTTTCAACTGCCTATAGTTACCTACATCATTTCAATTCTACGGCTGATGTACGCCTGTTTGGACAGGAATATATGGGCCAGTCATATGCAGTGGGACTGGCAGAAATGCTTATCAAAGGTCAGAATGCTGATAATTTCCGTCATGCTGACACCTTAAAAGAAGATTGTTTCCCAGATACCAAAATGAGATTTGTAATAGAAAATCCACCTTTTGGTACACCTTGGTCTGGTGCAGATGCCAAGGAAGGACAGGAAAGAGCGGTAAAAGAGGAACATACCAAAGGCTTTGATGGCCGTTGGGGGGCAGGTCTGCCCGGCGGTGGTGACTCTCAGCTTTTGTTTATTCAATCTGCTGTAGCCAAGATGGATGACAAGCTGGGTAGAGCCGCTATTATTGAAAATGGTTCACCACTGTTTACTGGTGGCACTGCATCAGGTGAATCACAGATTCGCCGCTGGCTTTTAGAGCAGGATTTACTTGAGGCAATTATAGCTATGCCTACGGACTTATTCTACAACACTGGTATTGCAACCTATGTGTGGATTCTTTCCAAGAATAAACGCCCAGAGCGGAAGGGTAAAATCCAGCTCATTGATGCAACTCAAATTTTTCATAAACTTCGTAAGCCTTTGGGTAACAAGAAAAATGAGTTCAGTCCGGAAGACAGAGCAGAGATTACCAGACTTTATGCAGACTTTGAGGAAAACGAACTGTCTAAGATTTATGATAATACTGAGTTTATTTATCGTGAGTATGCTGTTATGCAGCCATTGCAGAGGAGCTATGGATTCACTGAAGAACGCATAGAGAATATGCTTCAAAAGGGTGCTTTAAAGGGACTTTGGAATGAGATAAAGGTTGTAGAGCTAGAGGAAAAGGGTACATCAGCTAATGCTAAAGAACAAAAAACTCTCAAAGGTTTCTACGATACCAAATCCCTGTATGACATTATTCTCGAAAAGTTAAAGGGTGCCGCCTGCGATAAAAAATGGCTCAGTCCTGCCGCCTTTATGCCAGAATTGGAAAAAGTATTGGCCGGAGCCGATGTGGATGCAAAGCTCATGGATAAAATTGCTGATGGTCTGTCTGTGATGGATAAGGAAGCGGAAATCCAAGTATATACTAGTGGCAAAAATAAGGGCGAAATAATCTACGATAAGGAAACTAAGGATACGGAAATAGTACGGTGGGATGAGGATATTGAGGATTATATGTCTAGAGAAGTCCTACCTCATGTACCTGATGCAAAGTGGTTCTGGGAGGAAAATCTGACTGCCAAAAAGCAAGTTATAAAGACGGGGGCAGAGATACCATTTACCCGTTATTTTTATAAATACACTCAACCAGAGGCCAGTGAGGTACTGGCAGAGCGGTTTGTTTCTTTGGAGAGCAGCGTAAAGGAGCGTATACAGAAGCTCTTTGGAAAGGCTTAGGTGGCTTATATGCGAGAAATGAAAGATAGCGGATTGCCTTGGACCGGATTGATTCCCCAAAAATGGGATGTTATTCGAGGCAAATATTATCTCAAATATATGCAAAAGCCAGTTAAAGACGATGATGGTGTCATTACTTGTTTTCGAGATGGAGAAGTAACTTTAAGAAGCAATCGACGTGAAGAAGGTTTTACAATATCAGATAAAGAGATTGGTTATCAGGGAATAGACATTGGAGATTTAGTAATTCATGGTATGGATGGTTTTGCTGGAGCCATAGGGATTTCAGATTCAAGAGGAAAGGCTTCTCCTGTTTTAAATGTTTTAGATACACTAGGAAATAAAAAATATATAATGTATTTTCTACGCAATATGGCATTTAACGATGTGTTTTTAGCATTGGCAACTGGAATACGGGTTCGTTCATGTGATTTACGATGGAATAAACTATCTGAATTATCATATCTTGTTCCTCCTAAAGATGAACAGGACAAAATAGCCAATTTTCTCGACAGAAAATGCTCAGAAATAGATGCGCTTGTTACGGATATTCACTCCGAAATATACACATTGGAGGCATATAAGCAGTCGGTTATCACTGAGGCTGTGACTAAGGGGCTGGATAAAAATGTGCCTATGAAAAAGATTTCAAATATCTGGGTTAAAGATATCCCAGAAAAATGGAATTTTCTTAAAGCAGGTTATTTGTTTGTAGAAAGATCTATAAGGGCAGATGGATCTGAAACGCCATTGTCTTTATCACAAAAAGATGGTCTAGTAAAAAGTGATGATATGGTAGAATATGCTATGAAATCGAAGTCTTATGATGGCTGGAAAAAAGTATGGCCTAATGATTTAGTACTTAATCGTTTTAAAGCTCATTTAGGTGTGTTTTTCTGTTCAAAATATAGTGGTATGGTATCGTTTCATTATGGTGTTTTTATTCCAAAAACTAAATTAAATGTAAAGTTTTATGAGTACTTGTTTCATTCAGCCCCTTATCGAGATATGTTTGCAGAACTATCTAACGGAATGACAGTAGGATTACAGAATCTTGGGAATTCCGCTTTTTATGCAGCAAAGTGTATATTTCCACCTGTTGAAGAACAAAATAAAATCGTTGATTATTTGGATAATTTTTGTAGTGAAATTGGATTTGCTATACAAGAGAAGCAAGAACAGCTGGAAGTTCTTGCCGACTACAAGAAATCCCTTATCTATGAATATGTAACAGGCAAAAAGGAGGTGCCGGAAGTTGAATGAAATTCTGTCGGAAAAGCAGTATCAGCATGAAATAATGGAATATCTGCATACGGATAATGGCTACCGTATTCGTACTAATTCAGACTTTGACCGTCTTTATGCAATGGACCGGGGTATGTTATTTGAATTTTTGAATACCGCCCAGTCCGATGTGATGGCTGAACTGAAGAAAATCTTTAAGGATGACATGGAAGAAACTATTGTTAATGTCATCAATGAGGCCATTACTGCCAATAAAAGCTCCTTGGTGGAAGTACTGAAAAATGGTATTGAAATCAGTAATAGACATCTGGATTTGATGTATACCAAGCCTGCTACTACCTTTAACAAGACTCTAATCAAGCTCTATGACAGCAATATCTTGTCTGTGGCAGAGGAAGTATGGCCATCTGATGACGAACGGGTTGATTTGGTTATCTTTTTGAACGGTCTGGCCATCATGTCTTTTGAGCTTAAATGTAATCCTGCTGGACAGACTTATCACGATGCCATTGAACAGTACCGAATAGATAGAAATCCAAAAGATAGGCTGTTCCTGTTTAAGGCTGGCTGTATTGTAAATTTTGCCATGGATTTAGAAGAAGTCTATATGGCCACCAAGCTGGATAAAGAATCTACTACATTCCTGCCATTTAATATGGGCAGTGGTGAAGGAATAGACTCTGGTGCCGGTAATCCGCTTTTCGAGGATAAATACAGTGTATCCTACATGTGGGAGGATATTCTTACCAAGGATACGGTGATAGACCTTATCAGCAAATTTATTTTTGTAGAGCGTAAGGAAGAAAAGGACGAGCTGACAGGCAAGACAACTTACTCCGAGAGTGTTATTTTCCCACGGTATCATCAGCTGGACCTTATCAGAAAACTGATGACTTCGGTTACAGAATATAAGACTGAGCTAAATTATCTTATTGAACATTCTGCTGGTTCCGGTAAGACCAAGAGCATTGCGTGGCTCACTTACCGTCTGGCATCTCTCCATGACAGTGATGACAATATTATTTTTGATAATATCATCATTGTGACCGATAGAGTGGTGGTAGACCGACAGCTGCAAAAAGCCATTTTGAGTATGGATCATGCTGCTGGCCTTATTAAAGTAATGGATGACAGATGTACTTCGGCTGACCTGGCCTATGAGCTGTCCCATAATACCAAGATAATTGCTACAACCATTCAGAAATTCCCGTATATCGTGGACACTGTGGCCAATCTGAAGGATAAAAAGTTTGCAGTTATCATTGATGAGGCTCATTCATCTACAGCGGGTAAGGATATGCAGGCTATTACCCGTTCCTTGGGAGCAGGAAATCAGCAATATGAAGATGCTGATGACATGATAAACGACCAGATAGAAAAATCCGGTAAACAGCCTAATGTATCCATGTTTGCCTTTACAGCAACCCCAAAGGATAAGACACTGCGCCTCTTTGGTCGCCTAAATACTAAGGGACAGTATGAAGCATTCCATTTATATTCTATGAAGCAGGCTATTGAGGAAGGTTACATCCTTGATGTGTTGCAGAATTTTACGGAATATGACACTATTTTCAGACTGAACAAAGAGATTGAAGAAGATCCGGAAATGAAAACGGATGATGCCAAAAGGCAGATTGCCCGTTTCATTGAACTGCATGAAACCAATATCGCTCAACGTATAGAGGTTATTGTGGAGCATTTCCGAAATGTGGTTATGGGAAACCTTGGTGGTACTGCCAAGGCTATGGTAATAACAGCTTCCAGACAGGCCGCTGTAAAGTATCATAAGGCTTTTAAGGATTATATTGCCCGTAAGGGGTATAAAGGCATTGATGCCCTGGTAGCATTTTCAGGTAAGGTCACTCTGGATGACGATGATACAGAGTATACCGAGCCATCTATAAACGGCTGCAGCGAGGAGAGAACTCCACGACTGTTCGACAGTGATGATTATAATGTGCTTATAGTGGCCAACAAGTATCAGACGGGATTTGACCAGAATAAGCTGTGTGCCATGTATGTAATGAAGAAGCTGAAAGGGGTAAATGCCGTTCAGACCTATAGCCGGTTGAACCGTATTTGTCCGCCATACGACAAGAAGACCTTTATCCTTGACTTTGTAAATACCTATGAGGAAGTCAAAAAGTCATTCTCACGGTATTACACTACAACACTTTTGGCTGGTAATCTTAATCCGAAGCATATATACGACCTGGAAGCAAACCTGGATGGTTTTATGGTATTGGACCCGCTTGATATTGAAAAATTCAATGAGCTTCTGTTTAAGCAGCGGGAAAATGCTATTACTTCTGCGGAAAAGAAGGCCCTGACCTTCTATCTCCAAAAGGCAGAAAAAGCGGTTAAGCAGTATAGTGCAGAGGAACAGAAGGAAATACGGGTCCGTATGCGTGGATTTGTCCGTTTCTATGAGTTCCTGTTGCAGGCCAGCTGCTTTAAGGATGTAGATATTCATAAGAAGTACATTTTTATCACATATCTGCTGTCTTATTTGGATATATCAAGCGGTGGAAGTGGCTTTGATTTAAAAGGTAAAATAAAGGCGTCTGGGTTTGTTCAGAAAAAGGGTGAAACACACGAAAAGGAAAAGCTGGCATCACGTCCGGTTGTTAAACTGCCGCAGTCTGATGGCTTTAATCTTACGGAGGATAAGATAGAAAAGCTCAGCCGGATTATTGAGGATATTAACTCCCGTACCGGTAAGTCCTATGATAATGATGTGGCTCTAAAAGCTATGCTTCAGATTAAGGATCTGCTGATGAAGTCGGATAAGCTGAAGGTTTCCGCCAAGAATAACACGGAAAAGGATTTTGAGTTCTCCTTCTATGATAATATTGATGATGCCCTCATTGAAGGATTGGAGCAGAATAAGGACTTCTTCTCGCTGCTGCTTAATAATGATGACCTCAAGCGTACTGTTCTTGGGATATTTACCAATGAGATTTATACCAGCTTGCGGGAACTAGATGATTAAAGGGATAAGACTAAAGGCCATCCAATCTTGGATGGCCTTGTTACATGGAAATTTCCTTATTATTTAAGGTTTTTGAGGTGGATATTTCGGCTCCTGTTCCCAGTGAAGCCTTATACAGATGAAGATTATATTATTAATTTAAGTTTTGGATCAACATATAGGCCTCACTCCACCAAATAGGGGCTTATAAGAGTGGAAAATTCCGAAACTTCTAAAATGGACAAATACCAAGGGATTTGGTACCATAATATTGAAATTAATTAAAGTGTCCGAAGCACTTTAAGGTTTCGCTCATAATTAAAACCTACTTGAAATGCTCCTTGAATAAGGAGCAATAACAGTTACCCTGACTGTTATTAAAAAAAGAGTGACCGTGCGGCCACTCTTTTTTTATGCTCTCAAATAACCATACCAGAAAATTCCGAAAAGCGGAATTTTTCCAGTATCCTTATAGTTGTTAGAGTCGGTCGAAATTAGCCACTCAGGGTCGGCCATAATTAGCCAATTTT
>NZ_CAMYWM010000091.1 GCF_947302755.1 uncultured Anaerovibrio sp. | reverse complement strand
CGAACCTGCTGATTAAGAGTCAGATGCTCTACCAGTTGAGCTAGTGAGTCATATAAACAGGCTGAAGCCAGCCTGAAAAATATCAATGGTGACCCACCGGGGACTCGAACCCCGAACCTGCTGATTAAGAGTCAGATGCTCTACCAGTTGAGCTAGTGAGTCATATATGCTTTACGCAACAATTGATATTATAGTTATTTCACCTATCTCTGTCAACAAAAAAATTGAAAATCCAATACTTTTCCAAGGATATGTTATTTATCCTCAAAAATGTCCTTTATGTATTCCTCCTCCAGTGCCTTCTTGCATTGCTCCAGTATCGGAGCAATAAGCCTGAGGGCTTCCTCCCGATTATGGGCTGCGGCGGTTATGCGTATGAGACAGCCATCCTCCTTGGCATAGGTGGCCACCGTGGGATTTTCATTATCGCACAGGTCCCCCAGCCGTTCTGCACAGGGGCCCTCGCCTACAATGGTGACTGATACCTCCTGACGGCTCATCATCTTTATATCCATGGACACAAATACCCGGTCACTGAATTTTTGCAGATAAGGCACGCCGTATTCCCTGAACATGGGCTGCATTTCCTTTGGGGGACCAGGAAAGAGCATACAATATTTACCATTATTTTCCATAATACACCCGGGAGCAGTGCCGTTATGATTGTACATTACAATTGAATTATTGGGCACATAGGCCTGCTTTTTCTGGCTGTCAGTGAACTGGGTAAAGCCGCTGCGGGTGAGCCGGTCCTTCATCATTTCCCAGGCCTTTTCATCAAGAACAGCTTTTTTATGGAAATAATCCATCAGCATTTCCTTGGTCAGGTCATCCTTGGTAGGTCCGAGGCCACCGGTGAGAATAACCATATCTCCCCGGGCAAAGGCCACATCCAGGGCATTCTTAATACGGTCAGGATTATCCCCTACCACAGTCTGGTAATAGCATTCCATGCCCAGCTTGGCCAGCTCCTTGGCGATAAATTGGGCATTGGTATTTACTATATTGCCTAACAAAAGCTCGGTTCCTACACTTATTATTTCCACAATCATCTTTGCATTTCTCCTTAACAAGCCATCAGGTAAAACGTAGAATTATTCAGGTGATTTTAAAATTTCATCTGAACGATATCGAATTTACCCCTTATCCTCGGAATAACTGTTTTGCTTTCTGAATACATGGGGACTGCAGCCCCGGTACAGGCGAAAGGCCTTGCTGAAATGGCTGGGATTATAATAGCCGCAGGCCATGCCTATAGCCAAAATGGACTCGTTGGACTCCACCAGCATTTCCTCTGCCACCTGCAACCGGTAATTTTGTATATATTGCCGTGGTGACATATTAAATATGGCATGAAAACACCGCTGGGCCTCCCGTTCACTGAGACCAGCCTGGTCAGCCAATTCCTCCACTGAAAGCTGCTCCCCATAATGGCCATGAATGTAATCCACCATAATCTTAATCCGCTCCATTTGGGGAGTGGTGTAGCCTATCTTGGAGGCTGTGGGGTGATCACTTAATATGGCCAGGGCCTTTCCTATATGATACCGCAAATCCAGCTCATAACCAAATATTTCCTTTTGGGCGGCTTCAAAGGCTTTTCTTATATTGATGATGGCATCCCGTTCCCGCTTTATGGCTGTATGGAGATATGTTCCGGAAAAGAGTTCATCGGTAACAATGGGCTGGACATATTTTTTAAAAATAACATTGGCTATTCCGCCGCTTATAAACTTTTCGTCAAATACCACACAGTAAAGCTGGCACCGCTCCCCATGAAGCTTATATTTGTGCAATACCCTGGAATTGCAGAAAAAGCCATCTCCTGCCTGTAAAACAGACTGCTTCCCCGCATATTCCACCAACGCACTGCCGGAGGCGACAAACATAAATTCCAGCTCCCGATGCCAATGCCAGGGCAGGGATTGAATGCCTCCCTTCTTCCAGTCAATACAATATATGCTGCAGGGGAACAGGGGATTATCGTGCATCTGCTCCTTTTCCTTGTCCGCCATCAAACGTATTGTGGTCATTTTCTTAATCATAAAAAACCGCCTCTTTTGTCGCATAGAGAACATTTTTTGTCGTATAAAAGGCAGAAGTCTCAGCATTTACGGTATATACTATAGTCACAGTCGAGGAACAATAGATGTTTAAAAGGAGGAATTAGCTATGAAAGCAGCAGTTAGACTTTCCAACATGGAGCGTTTGTTAATGAACGTTAATACCCATCATTATAGTTTCCTGGAGGGTGAGGATTTCCATTCTGCAAAAGAGAGCGATCTCAGCTATCGCCTTGGTATTCATGAGTTGCGTATCGGTGGCTTTGCAGCTTTGGTAGTAGCAACTGCTTTGGCTATCTGCCTCTGATATAACGAGCTTTAAGATTTCCCCCACCTATTTAGGTTTTGGAAAACAAACTACAACAGCTGGCGAGCATATCTCCCAGCTCGTTGAAACGCTAATTGGAAGATTTTTCTTCTAAAGAAGAAAAATTTGAACAATGGCGTTATAAGCATATTATATAATAATCGATTGATTGTTACTATCCCCCATTAAAAATAATGTTCTCAAAACGACGGGATTGTTTCGTGCTCCCCCGGCACGTAAACAATCCTGTTTTTTTGTGTTCAAATAATTTCCCCCAGCAACCAGTCAATCAGGTTATAACGCCATTGTTCAATTGTCTAAAAACTTGTTTGAGTAATATGTATCAAAGAAGTTGACTTAAACTTGTTTGAGTAATATGATATAAATAAGTTGAGGTGAGATTATATGCAGTACAATTTTCGGGATGATTTGAAGGCCATCAGAGCAATATTAGGCTTAACCCAGGCAGAGCTTGCATCGAAAATCGGTATTGAACGAATTACAATTTCCAGAAATGAGCTTGGCAAAACAACACCATCTGTCAAGCTGTTGGAACAAATATACAGCTTTGCCTTTAAGAACAACATAAAGCTAAACAAATTGAAGGAAATGCTATGGCTGGACAATCTCGAAAATGGCCATAAGCTTTTATTTCACGGTGCGAAATCAGAAATAATTGGTGAACCAGGGATTAACAGGAGCAGAAAAAATAACGATTTTGGGCAGGGATTTTATACTGGTGAAAAATACGAACAGGCCATATCATTTATTTCAGGCTTTGATAAATCCTGTATTTACCTGATAGATTTTTTTGATGCAGGCCTGACACACAAGCAATACAGGGTTGACCAGGAGTGGATGATGACAATAGCCTATTATCGTGGGGCTATAGATGAATATAAGCATCATCCTATCGTAAAAAGGCTGGCAGAAAAATCCAGATTGTACGATTATATAATCGCACCCATAGCTGACAACAGGATGTTCCAGATTATTAATTCGTTTATTTATGGCGAAATAACTGATGAACAATGCAAGCATTGTCTGGCCGCAACTAATTTAGGATTTCAGTACGTTTTCATCACCGAAAAATCGCTTAAGAATTTAAAGCTTGTCGAACGCTGTTATGTTTCTGACAAGGAGCGTCAGTATTATAAAAATCTCCGTTCCTCAGATACCAGGCTTAGTGATGACAAGGTTAAACTGGCACGAATAAAATACAGGGGAAAAGGCCATTATATTGACGAAATTTTAAAATAACCATAGGGTGGTGATATAATGAAAAATTTAGATAAAAGTGGTCTCTTATTGTGTGAACTGCAGGGTAAGTCCTTTGAATTATCAGCCGAGGCTCTATCCATGAGCTCTGAAATTTTCATACGAAGATTTATGAACAGCCAAATAGCCAAAGCCTTGGACAGTGGCGATATATTGGATACCAACATTCAGCCACGCGATATATTGGAAAGAATCGAGGAACAATACGGCCCTTCAAATTATGGAAAAATAAAATATGCTGCTGATGAATTGTATTGGATAGGCTACATTTACCGTTACTTTTCTTATACATACGAAAAATCCTCCTTGCAGGTATATAAAATCATAAAGCCCAAGGAGCTTCGCCAATTATTTTTGCCATACCATACCATGGATCCTTCCCAAGCCATTGACCGCATATTGGAAGCCCACAACCACATTCGTGATGAAAAGGAAGAACTATACCGCCAATACCAGATATTGAAGGCCATACGTGAAGAAAGTGCAGGCTATTGAAGACTGGGCTATTAGCGACTGGACTATTACGATTAGCCTTAAAGGGTGAAGGTTTAGCCGTTGGGGTAAAAGTCTATTAACGACTGCGCTATTACGATTAGCCTTAAACCAATAATAGAACCACCAATTGAGAAATAATGCTAAGTGAAAAAAGAGACAGCAACGAGGCTGTCTCTTTAAGTTTGTATTTTGCTTTTAGAATTTGTAAGTGTAATTCAACATAAAGGTTGTTGGAGCACAGTAATAATCTGATGAGGAATTGGAGGTACGGTCACGTCTGTTGAGGAGATTTTCAATATTCAGATTTAACTCGCTGTGCTCATCCGGGGTATAGATAAAGTTCCAGGTGGTCAGGAGATATGGCTTAACCGGCTCATTGGGACCGGACTGGGACTGGTAACGGGAGCACATATAGGAAAAGTTCAGATTAGACTTAAACTTATTGTACCGATAGGTAATACCACCATCCAACTGGAGACGGCCATAGACATTTTCCCATTTGTCCTTCATATCCCCCTTTTTGTCAGCGTTGCTCTTGCTCTGGGGATGTTGCCAGGTAATACCGTAGTTGTAGCTCCACTTATCCCCACCATCAATTTTGCAGGAGAGCTCAATACCGGTATTGCGGAAGTCAACATTGGTATACTGATACTGCTTTACAGGGTCCTTCTGCCAGGTGGCAGTAATATTATCCTTTACATCAATATGGAACAGGGCCGCCTTCCAGGTATGACTGCCATGATTTTGCTTCCAGCCCAATTCATAATTTATACCCTTGGCAGGCTTCAAATCAGGATTTGGAACGGAGAAATCACTTTCCTTGTACATTTCAGAGAAGGTAGGCATCTTAAAGGACTGGGCCACAGACAAATACAGGTTATTCTCCTCATTCATCTTATGGAGCCAAGAGGCAGACATACTGAAGTTGTTGTAATTCTGATCCTTAAAGGCACCGGTAGTCCAGGTTTCACGGGCACCAAAGGTAACATTGTTCTTGGCGTCAAAATCATGGTCAACCTGAGCAAAGGCCGCCCAAACATTTCTATCATAATTGGACCTGGTACCACTTGTGGTTACATAAGCGTCGTAGCTTTCCCGCTGACCGCTTAAGCCGGCAATCAAACTGGTGGCATCGGATAACCGCCATTTCTTTTGGGCATCTACACCATAAGAGGTATTTTTCTCCCTGGTGTGATACTCCGTATTGGCGTAGCTGTATTTTTTATTCTTATATTTAGCATCTGTAAAGCCCTTGGATTCAATAAAATTGATATTGTTGAATATAGACACCTTCCAATCATTATCATGGAATACAGCCTGCATATTGTGATTAATGGTATCATAGCGTCTGGTCTGGTACTGGTCACCCACCTTAAATGGCCCATCATATTCCCCATTAAGGTCGCTAAACCTACGATCATAATAACCCATATTTTCCGAAAAATTATAATAAACATCCCAAAGCTTGCTGAGGGAACCGGAAACCGTCAAATTTTCCTTGGTCAAATCATGGGTGTAATATTTAAGCTCAGCACCGCCCTGCCAAGCTGGGGAGCACTGGTCATGCTCCTTACCAATTTTTGACCTAAAATACCCTATGCGCCATCTATCCGTTCCCACATTAACCCCATAATTATAGGCACTGCGGTTACCAAAGCCAAGGGTTACAGAATTTTGGTCCACGCCCTTTTTCAGAATAATATTAACGACACCGCCAATGGCATCAGAACCATAGAGAACGGAGCCGTTGCCCTTTATTACCTCAATACGCTCGATGTTGCGGGCATCAATGGAGCCTAAATCGTACTTGCCCCGATATTCCATTGGTGTACCGTTAATCAAAATCAAAGTACCATCCTTATAACCACGAATGATAACATCATTGGTCATGGTACCCATATTGGAGTTTGCATTGCCGATACAGTCATATTGAATGCCATTTACCTTCTTCAATACATCCATGGCGGAAGCAGCTCCCATTTCCTTAATGGCTTCAGCAGTAATTACCTCCGTGCTGGCAGCGACTTCGACATCCTTCTTCTCTGTTCTGTTGGCAGTTACCACAACATCCTCGTCACCAAAATCTGCAATCTCCGCTGCGTAAACGCCGGAGCTGGCGGCCATTACTGCCAAGGCAACAGCCGTACTTAACAACCTCTTGTTTTTCATATTCATGTCTCCTAAAATAAAAAATATTATTCACAAGGCCATAGGCCTTGAAAATATGCCCGTTATTAGCTTACCGTATATGGTAAGCCTTGCTATCCAACGATAAAATACTAAAATTACCCGTTGTATTATCGTATATCCATATTTTTCCTCAGCAGGTAGAGGAAATATGGGGTGCCCAAAATGGCGGTCATGATGCCCACATTGATTTCACTGTTGGTCAGCAGCATGCGTCCCACCGAATCACAAAATACTAAAAATACAGAGCCGCCGATCATACTGGCCGGCAATAAGCGGCGGTGGTTAGGTCCCACCAGCATCCGCATCATATGGGGAATAATCAGCCCCACAAAGCCGATACTGCCGGTAATACAAACACTGCTGGCGGTGGTCATGGTGGCAACGGCCAATAATATAAGCCGGTATTTGGTAACATTCATGCCCACGGCCTTGGCCTCTGCCTCACCCAGGGCCAGAATATTAAGGTGTCGGGCCATCATCAGCATAATGGTAATGCCCAGGCTTATAGGTACCACACCCATAAGCACGTGCTCCCAGCGGCGATAATCCAGGCTGCCGATGGTCCAAAACAGATATTGCTGTACCTTATGGTCATCCATAATAGTCAGCATAGCCGCCGTCAGGGCACTAAAGAGCATACCCACCACAACACCGGCCAGCAACAGGGTCAGCACCGGAATACGGCCATGACGGGTGGCCAGACCAATGGTCAGGGAAACTGCCACTACGGCACCTATAAAGGCTGATATTGGCAGGCCCACCAGGCTGGTGCTGTTAATTCCGGCAATTATGGCAATAACCGCACCGAAGGTGGCACCACTGGATACGCCAATAATCCCCGGATCCGCCAGTGGATTGCTGAACAGGCCCTGCAGTACGGCTCCGGAGGCCGCCAGGCCAGCCCCCACCAACAGACCGACTACGGTACGCGGTGAGCGGATAAACATCAGCACCGCTTCCTGTTGCTCCGTTACATTGATCTCTGTCAGTAAAGGAATACCCATTTTATGCAGACACCAGGCCACCACCTGGATAAAATCCAAATTATATTGTCCTGCCGACAGGGAGGTACATACCACCAATATCAGGGCAATCACTAAAATAATGGAAACCAGCTTAAAATGATAATTTCTCATTTATTAGCCCCCCTTCCATCATGCTTGTTGTTGCCAATTATGGTGGCAATAAGCTGTTTTTTGTCCACATCATCCGGAGGGGGAACTGTAAAGATATCCCGATGACCCGTTTCCTTATTAATCAGGGAACAGATGTCCACCCCATAGGCCTCCGTCAGCAAATTATCCTTCAAGACCGCATCAGGACACCCATCAGCAAGGATGGTGCCTTCCTTCAGCAGCATCAGGCGGGAACAAAATCTGGCGGCCAAATTCAGCTCATGAACCACCATGATTACAGTTTTTCCATAATTGCACATTTCACGGCAAAAGCGGAAAATTTCCTCCTGATAAAATAAATCCAGGCCGGAAGCCGGTTCATCCAAAAATAACACATGGGTTTGCTGGGCCAGCACCTTGGCCAGGTACACCCGCTGCCGCTGTCCGCCGGACATGGCCTTAATGGGTGTATCAGCCAGCTCCGTTACCCCGGTATATTTCATACAGGCCTCCACGATTTCCAGGTCCCGGTCACTGCTTTGCTCCCACCATTTTATATAGGGATAGCGACCGGCCATCACCATATCCCGGGCCGTGTAATCAAAGGTCATTTCCACCTGCTGCTGTAAATAGGCAATCTGAATGGCCAAATCCCGTTGGGAATAATCACTCAGCTCCCGGTCAAACAGCTTTATACTGCCCTTCTCCACCGGCAGGAAGCCCCGCAGGGTTTTTAACATGGTGCTTTTTCCTGCACCATTTTTACCAATAATACCCACAAATTCACCAGCATTAATATCAAAGCTGGCATCGGTAATTATTTTATGTTTATCATAACCACTGGTTATGTTATTAACACTTATTACTTTTTTCATATTTCACTCCGCCACTGACAAATGCTGCTGATCAGCCAAATAAAAGGCATCACCATAAACTGAATAGGCTATTTCCTGGGCCCCAAAGCAAAAATCCTGGGATGACGAGTATATATAGGCATCCCTTGGCTCCCGTATGCCACCATTTTTTATGGCTTTCATCTGCTGCAGGGAAATATCCTTGGTATACTGGTCCTTGAAGGCCTGATTATCAAAGGAGCCATGGGCGGAATAGCTGGGAAGAAATATAATATCCGGGTCAATCTTCAGCAGCATTTCCTTGGTGAGCTTAACCCCACGGTTCAGCCCGACCTCCGATAAGCCGTTAATTACACCGGCCCAGGTACATTCATCATCATAAATACAATCCTTGCCGCCATAATTTTGCACCACGGATATTAGGGCCACCCGTTTCCGTTGGTCCAGGGGAACCTGTTCATCAATTTTGGCCTTTAGCCCATATAAATGGTCCTCCATCAAGGCAATGAGCTTATCCCCTTTATCACCCTCCCCCAGGGCGGACGAAATAAGACGAATATTATACTTTATATCCTCAAGATTTTTGGCTGCCTTGACTACTACCACATTTATGCCCATATCCCTTAGGGACGTAACATAATCCAGAGTCCCCCAATCGGCGGAAATTACTAAATCAGGCTTAAGGGCCAATAGCTCCTCCAGCTTGGGGTGACGTACCCGATTGGGAATTTGTTTGGCCAATTCCACCACGTTGGAGCTATTTGGGTCATCCAAATTGGCATTGCAAGCAATCATACGGTCAGGCTTCACCAGCCCCAACACGATATTATCGGTGCCAATGGTCATGGTGACTATCCTGGTGGGCTTCTCCTTAAAATGGACCACCGTTCCCTGACAGTCCGTAACCTCATATTCGCCGGCAACTGTATTGTCCTGTCTGGCACACCCTGATAACAGGGCAACAAGTAATACGCTGACAACAAGCAGTAATTTTCTGTAATCCTTCACTTGGCAAATCTCCCCCGTTCCTACCATATTAGTGCCCAAATAAAAAACGGCTAGAACAATATCTAACCGTCAATAAGTGCACACAAAAATAAAAGCCTTTCTTCCATAATGGCAGAAAAGCAAGAACATACTCCCCAACATTTTGATGTCCAGGAGATATAATCCCCTTCCTGTCGCTCGCAGGTAAAAACGGTGATTGAACAACAGGTAGTTCTCCTGACTTGACTCATAGCTCTGCTACATGCCTTCCCAGATTGCTCCAGTGACCAAAACTATAGCTTTGCTCCTCTTACAGTGGCGGGACCGTGCTGGACTTTACCAGCTTCTCTATTAAGCCTTGCGGCACCTGTTCCAATACAATATTCATTTGTTCAACATAGTTTAGTATACACTTTATAGTATAATTGTCAAATAAAAATGGTATTAATAGCATATTTTTTATTAATGGATAGCTCAAGCTATAATAAATGGTGATATAAGAAGCTTCGTGCGAAACGGTGTTTCGCACTACGCCCTTACAACGAAATCTAAAGCTCATCTGCAGCCTTCGGATTTGATCCGCTAAGATTTCATAGTACAAAGGGAACAGACCATATCTGTCCCCTCAAAAATTCAGCACTTATTAGTTTAATTGTTTAATTGCCCATGCCGATATGAGAAAGATTAACATAAAGGCACCAACTGCAATATATTCCAGTCCAACCTCCAGCAAGGGTATTATCATGGCAATTATTGTTAATACCGCTGAGAAAGAGGCAATATAATATCCACCTCTTCCTTTGTTTTTTTTAATATTTGTCAGGGAATAGGCTTTATTCCACCAGCGGGTTGAATATAATAAGCCACCGCTTACAGCCATTGCCACCGAGAGCAAGGCCATAATCCCCCATAAAATTTTTGTAACCAATAGGTAATGATTATGAATGTGAATATTCAAGGCTTCGGCAAAAATGTTCCGCAAACCGCCGTCAGGAATGAAAATACGGTTATTTATATTGTTCCCCTGTACCAAAATCAGCTCATAAGGAGCATATAAATTGGCATTTTCCCTGACCTCCGCCATTTGAAATTCATAAAAGCCATTATTTGCCGCCGGCATTACCATATTCACAATTTTCTTGGAGGGATAATCCGCTAATAACCGGGAAATAACCTCATCAGGGGCCACCTCCCCCATAGGCTTAT
>NZ_CAMYWM010000090.1 GCF_947302755.1 uncultured Anaerovibrio sp. | reverse complement strand
AACAATGGCAAATGGGTGGGCATGTGCGGTGAAATGGCCAGCGATCCTTATGCGGCCGTAATTCTCATGGCCATGGGCATCACCGAGCTGAGTATGAGTGCTCCATCCATTCCAAGGGTAAAGGAGAAGATACGCTCTGTTTCCATGGAGGAGGCCAAGGAGCATCTGGCTAAGGTTATGGCCATGGAAACCGGTGCAGAAATCCGTGAATACCTCCATAGCAAAATCTAAAAAGGGGGACTGCTTTTGCGGTCCCTTTTTCTATTTTTATCCGATGCTAACGGGTGCTAAGACTCCCTCCTCTTAGGTGGGAGTTAAGCACCCGTAAAGCCCTGGGTAAAATTCAACTAAATTCAGATGGAGTTAAAACTCCACCTGAATAAGTTTTCATTTTATGTGCTGTGGTATACTTCTTGTTAGGTGATAGCTGTGAGAATTTTTACAAATGACTGGGAAGAATATCTGCTTCCTGAAATGGAGAAGCCGTATTATAAAGAGCTTCGGCAGTTTCTTATAAATGAATACCGCACCCGGCAAATATTTCCCGATATGTATTCCATATTTAATGCCCTGCACTATACCAGCTTGGCGGATACCAAGGTGGTAATTTTCGGTCAGGACCCCTACCATGAGCCTGGACAGGCCCATGGTCTGAGCTTTTCTGTACTGCCCAATGTGCCGCCGCCACCCTCCCTGCAAAATATTTTTAAGGAGCTGGAAACGGATTTGGGCTGCAGGGTGCCGGACAATGGCTGCCTGGAGCCCTGGGCAAGACAGGGAGTATTATTGCTGAACACTGTTTTGACGGTTCGGGCCCATAATGCCAATTCCCATCAGGGAAAGGGCTGGGAGATCTTTACTGATAAAATTATTTCCATATTAAATGAACGGGAAAAACCCATGGTTTTCATTTTGTGGGGGGCACCGGCCCGGCGGAAAAAGGCCATGATTACCAACAGGGCTCATTTGATAATTGAGTCACCCCACCCCAGCCCCCTGTCGGCCTATAGAGGCTTTTTCGGCAGCCGGCCCTTTTCCAGAGCCAACGAATTTTTGAAGTCAACAGGTCAGGAGCCCATAAATTGGCAGCTGCCCAACATACATTAAATTTTATCGGGCAAAAAGCTGTTGGCTTTCACGCCGTCCCTGTGCTAAAACTTTTTCTTGCTTTTATATAGCGGAAAAAATCATAACTCGCTTCGCCCTAAAGGACTAGCTTCGCGTCGCTCAAACAGATGATTTTTCCCACTATAATCAAGGTATAGCAACAAAAAGTTTCTTAACGCACAGTGACTAAATGTTCAAGCCAACAGCTTTTTGCCTATAATTCACATATTGAAAAATAATTGTTGACAAGCCGCCTCCTTTTAGATATAATTCTCGTTGTCTGAAAGACAAATAGGGGTATCGCCAAGTTGGTAAGGCACTGGATTCTGAATCCAGCATTCGTAGGTTCGAGTCCTGCTACCCCTGCCATTTAACTTCAAGAGACTGCGTTGCAGTCTTTTTTTTATGCCTTCCCCTATGGGGAAGCACCCCAAGGTACTAGGAGCAAAGCTCCGTCGGGGGACTCTCCCAGTCTTTGGAGACGGTGGATGAGGTAATTAAAAAAATCCTTGCATAGCGTCCTGCATGATGGTATAATTTTCAAGTCACAAGGACAAGGATAGTTTCAAATTTTCGTTTGATAACTTTCTCTGCTCCTTTAAAATAAGGAGCCAAAGACCAAAGAGGGAGGTGATTTCGTGAGAAAGTACGAAGTCATATTCATTGTTAAACCAATGGAAGAAGAGGCAACTAATGCTGTAGTTGAGAAGTTCACTAAGCTGGTTGCTGCCAATGGCGGTACTGTTGATTCCGAGGATCGGTGGGGCAAGAAGCGTCTTGCTTATGAGATCAAGGATTGTACCGAGGGCTACTATGTTCTGCTGAATGTAACTGCAGAGCCTGCTTGCGTAGCTGAGGCTGACCGTGTTATGAAGATTACTGATGATCTTCTCAAGCACATGGTTGTTCGTGTAGAAGAGTAATAGTTTCGGGAGGTAGACCATGAACAAGGTTATACTGGCAGGCAGATTGGCCCGTGATCCAGAAATGCGCTATACACCTTCTGGCAAGGCAGTTGCTTCATTTACTTTGGCAGTTAATCGCCGCTATGGCCGCAGTGCCGGCGATCAGCAGCAGACGGCGGATTTTATTCCGATTATTGCCTGGGAAAAATTAGCTGAAGTTTGTGGTAATAACCTCATAAAGGGAAGTCAGATACTGGTAGAAGGTCGTATGCAGGTCAGATCCTACGAGGCTCAGGATGGTACTAAGCGGTACGTTACTGAGGTGATTGCTAATGAGGTGGAATTTATGGGCTCAAAGCAGCAACGGGATCCAAATGCCGGTGGATTTGCTCCATCACCTGCAGCAGCTCCGGCTGAGGCGGCTCCTATGGGTGGTTTCGGTGGAAGCCCGGTATCGGATGACGATATTCCATTTTGATAGGAGGGAATATACTTGATTAAGCGTGATAGAAGCAGAAGACCTCGCAAGAAGGTTTGCAGTTTCTGCGTAGATAAAGTAGAAGTAATCGACTATAAGGACGTTGCCAAGCTCCGTCGTTATATTACCGAGCGCGGTAAGATTTTACCTCGTCGTATTTCCGGCAACTGCGCAAAGCATCAGCGTCAGGTTACCGTAGCTATTAAGCGCGCACGTAACATCGCTTTGTTGCCATTTACTGCTGAATAATAGTAGATATTAAAGGGATGTGAACAATGAGCAATCATTTTTCACATCTTTTTTTATGCGCATTCCCCTCCGGGGAAGCACCTAAAGGTACTAGGCACTACATGCCGTCGTGGGACCGCTGGCAATCCGAGGCTGGTCCTGAAGGGCGGCGGATGAGGTACAAATATGGCAACAACTGATAGATTAGTCAAGGATATGATACGGGAACGGCGTTTTCATTTCCGTTTATTTATAGAAGGCATTCTTGTGGGCATTTTTGCCGGGTGCGTCATTGCCCTGTTCCGCTATTTGCTGGGGGTATCGGAAATTCTACGGCCCATGATATACAGCATAGTGGAGGATAGCTTTAATAATGGTGATTATTATGTACCAGCCATCTATTTTTCGGCCTTTGTAATTATTGCCTGGCTGCTGATGAAAATAGTGGATAACGAGCCCATGTGTACCGGCAGCGGTATTCCCCAGATTAAGGGAATTTTGGGTGGCCGGATGAATATGCGGTGGCTGTCGGTGCTGGTTTCCAAGCTCATTGGGGGTGTGCTGGCCATAGGTGCCGGTTTGTCCCTGGGACGGGAGGGACCCAGTGTCCAGCTGGGGGCCTGTGTTGGTCAGGGAGTAAGCCGGGGATTTATCAGAACCCGTTATGAGGAGCGGATTCTCATGACCGCCGGCTCCGGCGCCGGCTTGGCGGCGGCCTTTAACGCACCCTTGGCCGGGGTTATCTTTGGCCTGGAGGAGCTGAATAAAAGCTTTTCCCCGGTGCTGCTTATGGCCTCCGTTACGGCGGCGGTTACCGCCACCACCGTTACCCAGGTCATCTTTGGGGCAGGTCCAGTATTTCATATTGGGGAGCTGGAGGTATTTCCTCTAAATATGTTTGGTACCCTTATTTTATTAGGTCTGTTCATTGGCGTATTAGGCCGCAGCTTCAATCCCGGCCTGCTGCTGGCCATGAATTATTATGATAGGCTGAAAATCAAGGGAATGCTGCGTCCCCTGCTGCCGCTGGCTATGGCGGCAGCCCTGGGCTTTATTTTGCCGGAAATATTAGGAGGCGGCAACCGGCTGGTGGATGCCCTGTCCCGGCATTGGTACCCCCTGTATTTTTTGGTTATTCTCTTTGCAGGAAAGTTTCTTTTCACCCTGGTGTGCTTTGGCTCAGGGGTGCCGGGGGGCATATTCTTGCCTATGCTGGTATTAGGGGCTGTCAGTGGGGCGGTATTCAGCAGTCTGCTGGTAAATGCCGGCTTTTTGCCGGAAATCTACGCCGGTGACCTGATTGTATTTGGCATGGCGGCCTTTTTTGCCGCAGTGGTAAAATCGCCAATTACCGGCAGCGTGCTTATTATGGAAATGACCGGTTCATTTCACCACCTGCTGGCCCTTATATGTGTGTCCATGACCGCCTATTTGGTGGCTGACCTTACAGGGGGCAAGCCGGTTTATGAGGAGCTGCTGAACCGTGCCCTCCGCCTGAAGGAGCAGGCCCAGGGAATAGGGGATAATTCCTCAGGCCGCCGTATAGCCCTGGAGCTGGTGGTGGCTGGCGGCAGCATGGCCGATAAAGCCCTTATCAGGGATATAAAATGGCCGGAGCAAACTGTGGTGGTGGATATAAAACGGGGGCTGCAACGGATTAATCCTATGGAGGAGGCCCGGCTTTACCCCGGTGATTTTCTGTATTTATTGACCAATGATACGGATATCTCCCATCTAAAGGACATGATAGAAAAGGAGGCCCCACCCAGGCGGTAAATGTTCATTGCGCTATTATTTTTGTAAATGCGTGCAAAACAATAGAAAATGTGATAAATTAATAACATAGAGAATCACTAAGATTAAACTATAGTTAAGGACGTGGGACAAATGTTTTTGGAAGAGCGCCAGGAAAGCATTATGAATATGCTTAACGCCGAGGGGAAGGTTCGGGTTAAGGAGCTTAGTGCCAAGTTTAATGTTACCGACGATTGTATCCGCAAGGATTTGGGCTCCCTGGAGAAGCAGGGACGGTTGAAGAGAACCTACGGCGGAGCAGTGGTCATCAGGGAAAATATTCACGCCATAGAGGTCAGCAAGCACAAGGGCTCCGATGTGGATGCCAAGCGGCGGATTGCTCAGGCAGCGGTGAAGCTTATTCATGAGCACGATATGGTTTTTTTGGATATTTCCACCAGCAATTTGGCTATTGCGGAATTGCTGATAAAGGATCAACGGGAGCTGACCATTGTGACCAATATGATTGATATATTGATTATTTTGGCCCGTCATCCGCGAATCAGGGTAATTTTTGCCGGCGGTAAGATAAATAAGAGCCGGGATGGCTTCTGGGGTGGTATGACCATGGATTTCATTTCCCGCCTTAAGCCGGATATTGCCTTTGTAGGGGCCGTTGGTGTGGATGTCATGGAAAACAGTGTATCCACCTACGATATTGAGGATGGTATCAACAAGGCCCGGATCATTCGGGTAAGCAAGCGGGCCTATGTGGTGGCCGAGGCCAAGAAGCTCAGTACGGACGGCAACTATAATTACGCAACCCTGGATACCCTGTCCGGCCTCATTACCGATGCCCTTCCTGACGAAAAAATCCGCAGGGCCGCCGCTGATTACGGTGTGGATATTATTGTACCATAAGGTTTGTTTAAGGAATTACAATGACAAATAATTGGCTGAACCAGTTTAAGGACTGGAATAATTATTATAATCTTATAATTAAGGGGCTGAAGGTATTTCTGTTTTATCTGTCAGTCCTTTCTCTTTGCCGTGTGATATTTATCGCCCTTCTCCAGGATTATATGGGCAGCGAGGCAGGCCCGGCCGATGTATGGCTGGCCCTGTTCGGTGGGACCCGTTTAAGTATACAGACGGCCGGTATCATGACGGTGGCGGTGGGGCTGCCATCAGCTTTGGCGGCTGTGTTCAGCCGAAGGGGCGGCAAATGGCTCTTTAAGGTATTAAGTGCCGTAACGGCGGCTGTCACCATGATATTGTTCTTTGCCAGCATCCCCTATTACCATCAGTTTCATTCCCGATTTCACCAGCTGCTGTTCAATACGGCCAACGATGATGTTTATGCGCTGTTCGTGTCCCTGGTCCAGGAATTTAACCTGCCGCTGAGACTGGCCGGGGCTTTGCTGCTGGCCTTTGTGGTGTGGTGGCTGCTCAATAAATTCCTTGCGTTCCAATTGGCGGAACGTCTTGGGGCAGGGGGAAGGCTGTCAGCATTGGGCAGGTCCGGTATCTGGGCAGAGAAAATACTGGTAATATCCATCCTTTATCTGGTGGCCCGCCTGGTATTCTTCGGTGGCAGCCTGAGCTGGGAAAACTCCGTCAGCTGGGAAAATGCGGGAATTACCAGGGATGCCTTTTTGAATGAGGCTATTTTGGACGATTATCAGGCCATTTATCGGGGCTATCGCATGAACGGGCGCCTGTTGTCCAGTGAGGGCCTTGATTTCACCACCCGGCAGATACAGGAGCTGGCGGCCCATATGGCCGGTAAAGAGCCTGACAGCAATAATTTGGCGGATTATATTGGGCGGACTGCCCAGGGGCCCTTGGTTAATAAGCCCAAGCATATTTTTTTAATCCTTTCCGAAAGCTATGCCAACTGGCCCCTGCTGGATAAATACAAGAAGCTTCATATAGCCGATGGCATGAAGCGGATTATTGGTGAGCCTGATACCGCCTATTGCCCCACCTTTTTGCCCAATGGGGGCAGTACGGTTTCGGCAGTGACGGGAATTGTGACGGGACTGGCGGATGCCAATTTATACCTTACCACCATGCCGGAGTCCTTTGCCGGTCCGTATCCTACTGCCATAGCTCCCCAGATGAAGGCCTTGGGCTATTATACAGCTATGTGGTATGCGGGGCCTGCTACCTGGGAGCGGATAGAGCCCTTTGTATTGGCCCAGGGCTTTGATCAGTTCCGGGGCCGGGGCAGTATGCCGCCGGAGTCCACCGGCAGTGTTTGGGGTGTGGATGATGAATATCTTTATGAAGCGGTGCTGAAGGGCATTGACCCTGAACGGGCCAGCTTTAATGTTATTTTGAATGTTTCAAATCATTCCCCATTTAACGTGGATTTATCCGCCAAGGGCTTTGATGCCCGGACAGTAATGGCGGGCCTGCCTGAGGAGGCCAAGGGCAATGAGGAGCTGCTGCGGCAATTGGGGCATTTTTGGTATGCGGACCGGGAAATGGCCAAATTTATCAAAACCATCAAGGAAAAGTATCCTGACAGTTTGGTTTTGGTGGTGGGTGATCATGCTGAACGCTATAACATTGACAGGACCCCCAACATTTACGAGCGCTACGGTGTCCCCTTTATTATTACCGGCAAGGGGGTAACCCCACAGCTGCTAAGTTCCAAGGCGGCGGGCAGTCAGTTCGATATTGCCCCTACCCTGGTGGAGATGATTGCACCAAAGGGCTTTAAGTACATGTCCATAGGCTCCAGCCTGACCAGCCGGAACACTATGGGGGTTAATTATGCCGTATGGCTCACCAGGGACTATTATGGGGAGGCGGATATATATCCCCTTCAGCCCATTCCTATTGAGGCCAATGGGGGAGCAGAGCCCATGGATGTGCTGGAAATGCAGATTTATTGCGATACCATACGCTCCATTTCCTGGTGGCTGCCCAAATATGGCAATATCTTGGATGAAAGTCTGATGGAGGCCAAAAAATGAGTCCTGGAAGCTACAGTACCATATTGGGGGATTGTACCCTTTGTCCGCGACAATGTCATGCCAACCGTATGGAGGGACAGGGGGTATGCGGAGGCGGGGTTAAGGCCAGGATGGCCTTGGTAAGCCTTCATCCCTGGGAGGAGCCGGTTATTGCCGGTGCCCAGGGGGCGGGAACCGTCTTTTTTTCCGGATGTAACCTTGGGTGCATATATTGCCAAAATCATGAAATAAGTCATGGATATAAGGGAATTGATGTGACGGATGAACGGCTGGGGGAGATTTTTTGCGAGCAGCAGCTCCGGGGAGCGGCTACTCTGGACTTGGTTACTCCTACCCATTATGTTCCGCAAATAATTAATGGATTATTTTTTGCAAAAAAAAAGGGTTTTTCCCTTCCTGTGGTGTATAATTCCAGTGGGTACGAAAATATTTCCACCTTGGACCTATTGGATAATATGGTGGATGTATTTTTACCGGACTTGAAGTATTACTCGGCGGAATTGGCTGGTGCCTACTCCAAGGCCCCGGATTACTTTCAGGTTGCCTCCCGGGCTATAAAGCGGATGGTTCAGTTGACGGGAGCCGCTGTAGAACGGGATGGCATACTGCAAAGGGGGGTACTGGTAAGACATATGGTGCTGCCAGGGGCCAGAAAGGACAGTATGCAGCTTTTGGCGTGGCTGTGGGAGGAATTTGGTGACAGTATTATGGTGAGTATAATGAATCAATATACGCCAGCCTACAGGGCTGTGACTCACCCCAGGCTAAAGCGTCGCCTTACCACATTTGAGTATGATTCAGTAGTGGATTATGCCCTGGACTTGGGCTTTACCCGGTGCTTTATTCAAGAGGCGGGAACCGCCCGGGAGGGGTATATCCCTAAATGGACAGGACAGGGAGTAGCAAAGGCATACACATAATTTAGTTGTTTAAATTAATTATTAAAGGTATAATGTTATTATCTTTTTTATACTAATTTTAAGAGCGGATTGATGTGTATTATGAACCAAGCTTCACAAGGAGAGGTGTTTATTTATGGCAGAATTAGATGATATTCGCGTGCAAGATATTTTTGATATGGAATTTTTGCAGAAATTCCAGGATACATTTGCCAGAGCAGTTGGTATGACCGCTGTTACTGTGGATGCAGATGGCAAGCCTATTACCAGACCTACTGACTGGTCAGATTTTTGTATGAAGTACACCCGTGATTCCCGGGAGGGCTGCCGCCGCTGTGAAGAATGTGACAGGCGTGGTGGTGAGACGGCTGCCAGAACCGGTCGTCCATCTGTATACGAGTGCCATGCCGGTTTGATGGATTTTGGGGCGCCTATAATGCTTAACGGCAGACAGATTGGTTCCATTTTAGGCGGTCAGGTTTTGACGGCCCCACCGGATGAGGAGAAATTCCGGGCCTATGCCAGAGAGATAAATGTGGATCCGGAAAAGTACGTGGAGGCTGTACGGAAGATTCAGATTGTGCCCAAGGCACGTCTGGAGCAGGCGGCTGAATGTCTGTTTCTGATGGCCAGCAGTCTGTCCCAGATCGGTTTTATGCAGTATCGGTTGAGGGAACTGGCTGGTTCCATTAACGATACGGTTCTTCATGTTTCCGCCGCCATGGAGGAATTGGCTGCTTCGGCCAATAATGTAAATGACAATCAGAAGGGCCTGAATGTAGAAATTCAGAATGTATCCGAGATTTCCGGTAAGATAAATGAGTTCACCAGCCTTATCAGGGATATTGCCAAGCAGACCCGTCTCCTTGGTCTTAATGCCTCCATTGAGGCAGCCCGTGCTGGTACGGCCGGTGCCGGTTTCGCCGTTGTATCTGAGGAAATCGGTAAGCTGGCTGACAGCTCCCGTGAGACGGTGGACAAGATTCAGGAATTCACGGACCGCATTGGTGAGTCTGTCCAGGAAACGGTGGCCAAGGGTGAGGCAACCTCTGATATCGTTGGTCAGCAGTCGGCGGCTATTTCCGATGTGGCCCAGGAGCTTTCCTCTTTGTCAGAGACTGCATCCAGACTGGTTGATCTGGCATCAGGCGGCAAGTAATCAGACAGCAGTTTAATAACAGTTTAACTTAAACTTAAAAAATAATCCCCATCAGTGGATACGCAGGTATCCGTTGATGGGGGTTTTTCTTTGGAAAAATATGTATAAATAAGTGCTGAGCTCTATTGTACGATATGCTTGCCGGAGGCAAAGGCCTCCTTCCAATATTCATTGGACAGCTCATCGATGCGGATACCCTTGCTGGAGGAGGCATGGATAAATTTACCGTTGCCCAAGTAAATGCCGCAATGGCTTATTTCGCCGGATTTATCTGTGTGGAAGAACACCAGATCACCGGCTTCAAGCTTGCTTACCGGCGCGTATTTCCCCAGCTTGTACTGTACGTCCGCCGTCCGGGGAAGGGAGAAGCCATTTTGTTTAAATACAAACTGAAGATAACCGGAGCAGTCAAAGCCCTTGGGGGTTGTGCCACCGGACAGGTATTTTACGCCGATATATTTTTTGGCCGTGGCCAGGAGGCCATTAACCTTATTTTTTGGTAAAAAGGGCTTACTTTCCGGCACGAATTTAGGCTTTGCCGCAGCAGTCGGCTTTCGGCTGCTGTCTTCGGTACTGCTTTGGACATTGCCGTCAGTTTTGCTGTGGTCCTTGTCCTTGGGGGCTGGCTTTGCCTTGGCCGGTTTATCCGTGGTGTCTACCGTCCCCGGGCGCAGGGTGTTGATTACCTTCATGGTCTTATCATCAACCTCCCCGCTGAGCTTGATTTTGTTGTCCCGCTGAAAGGCCAATACAGCCCGTTTGGTGCTGTTGTCATAGACGCCGGTAACATTTTTTATGTTGTAGCCCAGCTCCTTCAGCTTTTGCTGGACAGTCACCACCTCTGGTCCGGTGGAATTCATGGTGAGGGTTTGGGCGGCGGCAATACCGCTGTTAATGGTAAGAGCAGTAATCAGGGCTATGCCCGTCCTCAGGGCCCGTCCTCTTATGGAAAATAGATTTGTCATCACGGAGCAATCACCAGCCTTTATAAGAGAAAGATATGTTTATAAGAGAAAGATATGTTTATAAGAGAAAGATA
>NZ_CAMYWM010000089.1 GCF_947302755.1 uncultured Anaerovibrio sp. | reverse complement strand
ATCTCATCCAGCTCAATGCGGAAGCCCCGGAGCTTTATCTGATTATCAATACGGCCAAAGACCCGTATTTTCCCTTCATCGGTCCATGCCGCCAAATCACCGCTGCGGTAGGCCCGGACCCCGTCATGGATAAAGAAGGATGCCGCCGTTTTATCCGGCAAATTAACATAGCCCCGGCCCACCTGCTCACCGCAAATCATCAGCTCTCCCCGAATGCCAACCGGCAATGGATTGCCAAAGGAATCAGCAATATAGAACTGGGTATTGGCAATAGGCGTGCCCACAGTCACCACCCTGCTTTCCACCATTTCCTCGGCGGCACAGCCCATAGTGGCCTCTGTAGGACCATAAACGTTTAAAATCACGCTGTCCTGCCGCAGCTCCCGCAGCTTCTGGTATAGACCGGCCGGAAAGGCCTCTGCCCCCACATCATAAAAGCTAATCTGCTGCAGAGCTTCCACCGTTTCCGGTATGGCCAACAGCCCCAACAGATAGGTGGGGGTACAGGTGATACCATTTACCCCATTGTTCCTAATCAGCTGGGCCAGCTGGCTTGGAGTGTGGATTTCCTCTTCGGTGGCAATCACCACGGAACAGCCATTACACAATGGCACAAACTCCTCCACAATGGAAACATCAAAGGATAAGTAGGAAAGGGCCAGAGCAATGCGGTCCGGCTGGGTATAGTGGGTGATTTCCGGGGATTTTTCGTTGCGATGAACGTAGTTGGCAATATTTTTATGCTCAATCAGTACCCCCTTGGGCTTACCGGTGGTACCGGAGGTATAGATGCAGTAGGCCAGATTGTCAGCCCCCACCTTCGGCAGGGCGGACTCTGCCCCCCTGGTCTCTGACCCATTACGGTCAAGAAGCTCATCCAGGGACAGAAGCCTGCAATGCTCCCTAAGGGCGGAACGCTTTGCCAGCAACGCCTTGGAGGTAAGCAAAACAGGAATTTGGCCATCCTCCAGGCAAAATTCAATTCGCTCGTCCGGATATTCGGGAATAAATGGCACAAAGGCACCCCCGGCCTTTAAAATACCGATTTCCGCCACATAGGCCCAAACCTCCCGATCAAAGAGCACACCCACCAGGGTTTCCCTGGTAACCCCTTCCTGTATCAGGGAATGGGCCACCTGGTCGGAAAGCTCATCCAATTCCCTATAGGTCAGGGTCCTGCCGGCGGCCGTTACCGCCGCTTTATCCGGTGTCAGCTGGGCATGACGGCGAATTTGTTCCTGTACCGGCACAAAATCCATGGCCACTGCTGTATCATTAAAGTGGGCCAGGGTCTCCTTGTCCTCCGGGGTAAGGAGGGAAATATCACCAATAAAGTCCTCTGTCAGAAGCCCTTCGGCCACGGTAAACAAATCCTGGGCAAACCGCTCCGCAAAGGCCGGTGAAAACCGCTCATTACGATACTCAATGGTCATATTATACTGATTATCGGTAGAGAAAAATTGAATGGAGAAGCAGCCTGTTACCATACCGGTATGGTAATGCTCCAGGAAGTAGGAATCACCCCACAGGAGATTGCTGCCCTCACCAGTGCTGCTGCCGCCCATGTTATCCGTAAACAAATCCCCCTGATAGATGAATTCCACATCCTCATTTACCGGACAATGCTTTAGCACTTCATCAAAGGAATAAATATCGTTACCCATGCTGGTGACAATCTGGCGACCCATATTTTTTAAATAATCCACTACGGAAATATTTTCGGTAAAATCGCCGTAAACCGGAATACGCTTTATGAGGGTACCAATGGTGGTATCCATTCCCGCCCGGGCCCGGCCGTTGTATACGCTGGAAAAGGACACCTGCTTGCTGCTAAGGTATTTGGACAACAATATGGCCATGGCCCCCATAAAGAAGCTGCCCTCGGAAAGCTGGTACCGGCTGCAAAAGGCTTTGACCTGTTCTGTTGTAAGGTTTTTCGGTATATAACGAATATTTTCGCTAACACCCGGGGTAAGGGCTCCCTCCCGATCGCCAGCCAGGGATGGCACCTCATCCATTTTAGCAAAGAGATTTTGATAATAAGCCTCAGCCTGTTCATGGGCACCGCCCTGCATCAGTGCTTCCTCGTACATACCCACCTGCTGTATAGTGTAATCCTCCTGCAAAAATTCTACATTGCCGGAGTATGAACCAAGGGCACGATTCAGTTCACTAATCAGCAGACTTAAGGAAGTGGCATCAAAGAAAATAAGATGACTCTTTAAGGCCAAATAGCATCTTTCCGGTGTACGATAAACAGCAAAATAAAATAGCAGTTCATCGGTCATAGGTACCACTGGCATAAATTCCTGAATAAACCCAAGGCGTTTATCCTCACTACCGTCTATTACAGGAACCTTAACTAAGGCCTCAGGGACCATATACATGTGGGGAATACCATCCTTCCCCGCCCGGATAACATATTTCATGGACGGATGGGCGGCCACCACGTCGTTTACAGCCCTTACCAGCTGCTCAGCCGTCACCCTGGTATCTGCCACCATCAAATAGGATAAGGTGTAGGTGGCATTATTCCCCCCGGTGAGGCCCTCCAGATAAATACCCATCTGGGTTTTCGTCAAAGGATAAAATTCCCGGTCCATGGCCAGCTTCTCCTGATGGTTCCCGGCCCCCTCCTGCAAATAGGCGGCCAAAGCCCGTGGGGTTGGATAGGAGGCCACGTCATTAAAGGACAGGCTGGCTTCATCCAGCTTGGCCACCAGCATGGCCACGGAAAGAGAGGTTCCCCCCATATTAAAGAAATCGGCCAGCACACTGACCCGAGGTAAATCCAACACCTCGGCAAAGGCCCTGCAAATCCGGGCCTCCTGCTCATTTTGCGGCGGCTCATATTCCTCCTCCTCAACCGGTGGCTCCATATTTTTCAGGGCCAGATAATCCACCTTGTTCCGTTCATTGCGGGGAAACTCATCAAGATATACAAAATAATCCGGCACCATATATTCCGGCAGAACAGCCTTTACGTGATTTCGTAGATCATTGCTGTCCACCTCTTCCCCCACGTAATAGCAGGCCAGCTTATCCCCACCATGCACCCGGATGGTGACACAGGCCGCCTCCTTGACCCCATTGGCCCGCTGCAGGGTGAGCTCCACTTCACCAAGCTCCACCCGATAGCCTCTCAGCTTCACCATATGATCCTTGCGTCCATGGAACAGCAGATTTCCCGCCTCATCATAGGCCATGTAATCCCCTGTGTGAAACAGGCGGCCGGCACCGAAGGGATTATCCGTAAACTTGGCTGCCGTTTCCTCAGGCAGATTGTTGTAGCGCAAGGCCACCCAGGGACTTTCCACGCACAGCTCCCCCAGAACCCCCGGCTCCTTTATCAGCTCCCCATCATCAGATATCAGGTAAACCTGTACCCCATTCCCCGGCTTGCCCAGCATACGGGAATCCTCCTGGGCCACCCTATGCAGAAGAATGGCGGCGCATTCACTGGAGCCATATACCTCCACAATATTGCCGTCCATAGTGTAATTCGGCTTCACCTTTTCCCCACCCAGAACAACATAGTCCAGGGGCAAACGACCGTACAGCTCCCGCATTACATAGAACATCTGGGGCGGCAAAAACATTCCGGTAATATGGCGCTTTTGAATAATTTTATGCAGCATATCCGCATTCATCCGCTCCGTTGAGCTGGCAATGTAGACGCTGCCTCCCACCATAAGTGGCGGATAAAGGTCCACAAAGGAGGCAATGAAGGTCATACCGGCCATACAACAGGTTATATCCTTATCCGAAAAGACATGGTAATCCATTGCCGAATGGAGCCACATGGAGAAAAAGGTCTGAGGGTGGACTACCCCCTTTGGCTTGCCGGTAGAGCCGGAAGTAAAGAGTATCAGGCCTTCCTTATCAGGGGCAGATAAATTTATGGTTTCATCCACCTTAAGGGTATCCTCCTCAGCAAATATATCCTCCAGGGTGAGGACAGGAATACCACTGACCTTTTCAGCCAGCTGTTCAGTGGAAATGCAGGTCATACAGCCCGCATCCCTCAGCACAGACTGTACCCGCTCTGCCGGGTAATCCTCCTCCAGGGGGACCACTGCTCCGCCGGCCCGCAATATGCCCAATACTGCCGTCAAATAAACCCGGGCCCGGGGCAGCAATACCCCAACCCGCATTCCAGTGCCTTGCCCTTGAACACCATCAAGTAAACGGGCAGCCAAAACAGCTGAACGACGATTTAGACAACCATATGTATCCGTGCCGTAGCAGTCCATTACCGCCGGACGGTCAGGATGGGCCGCTGCCTGTGCCAAGAATTCATTTACCAATAATTTCATTTGCTTATCTCCCCTGACAAAAAAGCACTTTAATCTTCGATGGTCATAAATTTATTAAATCCGGTTAATTTAAGAACATCCTTAATAAAGGGCGGAACATTTACTAAGGTCATTCTGCCACCTGCCTCATCCATTATGTTCTGAGCGGTAAGCAATACTCTTAGACCGGCTGACGATACATAGGTCAGCTCCTTAAGGTCAAAGGTCAGATTCGTAACATCGGCCAGCTCATCATCAACTACCTGGCCCAAAGCCTTGGCCTCCTGTATGGACAGCTTCCCCACAAGTATAAGCTTAAGCTCTGAACCATTTTGTTCTTTTTTTATATCTAACATATTTTTCACCCTTTCAAAATCTGTATTACTAAATATTTCGTCACCAATTCCCCTATTCCTGCCAAAAAAAAGCAATATACGAACAAAAATCCGTATATTGCACCAATTCAATCTAATATTTCAGTTTTAATACCCGATTAAGCAATTCATCGGCCAATTTCTGCTTGGACATCAGCGGGAGCTCCTCCACTGTGCCGTTGCGGTACAGCAGCTTTACCAGGTTGGTGTCGGTATTGAAGCCCGCATCCTTGCGGGACACATCATTGGCCACAATCATATCCAGATTTTTCTTTTCCAGCTTGGCCTTGGCGTATTCCAGCAAATTTTGGGTTTCAGCGGCAAAGCCCACCAAAATCTGGCCAATACGCTTTTTCGCCCCCAGCTCCTTTAAAATATCCGGATTTTTCTCCAGAACCAGGGTCAGCTCCTCATCATTTTTCTTGATTTTATGATCAGATACGTTGCGAACGTGATAATCGGCCACCGCTGCCGCCTTAATAATCAAATCCGCCTCTGAGCAATGGTTCATTACCGCATCACGCATTTCGGCAGCAGTTTCCACGCCGATAAAATTCACCCCCTCAGGGGCAGTAAGTGCAGATGGCCCGGACACAAGAATAACCTCTGCGCCCCGCTTTTTGGCCGCCTCGGCAATGGCATAGCCCATCTTTCCGCTGGAGCGGTTGCCGATATACCGCACCGGGTCAATTGGCTCGTAGGTACCGGCCGCTGTCACCAGCACCTTTATGCCCAGCATATCAGCGGCAAAGGCCATGGTAAAGCGCACAAAATCCACTATATCAACAGGTTCCGGCATTCGTCCCAGTCCATCTGCCCCACAGGCCAAATGACCTGACTCCGGAGGAATAAAATTCCACCCGTTTTCGATGAGGGTATTGATGTTTTTCTGCGTCAGGGGATTATCATACATATTGGTGTTCATGGCTGGCGCAAAGAAAATAGGTGCCTTGGTGGCCAACAGGGTGGTGGTAAGCATATCATCAGCCATTCCCATGGCACATTTGGCAATAAAATTGGCCGTAGCCGGAGCCACAATAACCAAATCCGCCAGATTTGCCAAGGCAATATGCTCCACATTGTAATTGGTCACCTCACCCCACATGGTAGTGGTTACCGGATTGCCGGTAATCTCCCTAAAGGTCAGGGGGGTAACAAAATTCTGGGCACTGTGGGTCATAATCACATGAACCGAGGCACCGGCTTTACGGAGACGGCTGGCAATTTCCACAGACTTATAGGCTGCTATACCGCCAGTAACTCCCAGTATAACATTCTTGTCTTTCAGCATAGGCTATTCCTTATAAAATATAAAATGATACAACACAATGAAGCAGTATTCAGGTGCAGTCCCTAGCTCCAGCTGAATACCGTCGAAATTTTCCCCTCAGCGTGGGACAAAATAAACTAAAACCTTATTTGGTAGTATTGCGCAGACGCTTGTAAGTAATCTTGCCCTCGTAAATTTCCTCCAAGGCATTGGTTACATCTCTGGTGGAGGTACGATCAGCCGTTACCTTGTGGGAACCGTCCATAATATCACGGGCCCGCTTGGCGGCCAAGGACACCAGCGTATAGCGGCTGTCTACCTTTGGTAATACCTGGTCTAAGGATGGGGTTACAATATCCATTATAAAATCTCCTTCCGATTTTTCAACTTTTCCAAAATTTCAATATTTAAATCAGTGCGATGCCGTTCTGCCTGAATAATATTGGTTATTTCCTCAGCAGCGATATCCACTGTCTTATTGACCACAACATATCTGTACTGACGGCCAATCTCGATTTCGGCAATAGCAGACCCAAGACGGCGCTTCAGACTTTCATCGTCCTCAGTACCACGACCGCAGAGCCGGTTTTTCAGCTCCTCCAGGGAAGGCGGTACCAGGAAAATAAACAATCCGTCAGGACATTTTTCCTTGACATTCATGGCCCCCTGGGTATCTATCTCCAAAATAATATCAATGCCCTTGGCCCGCTGCTCCTCAATATGCTTAAGGGGGGTACCGTAATAATTACCGTATACGTTGGCCCATTCCAGCAGCTCCCCATTATTTATCATGGCGACAAATTCTTCCTTGGTGTGGAAGTAATAATTTACCCCATCCTGCTCCCCTGGCCGGGCAGCCCGGGTGGTGGCTGATACGGAATAGGCAATATCGGGATTTTTCCTGCGAACTACCTCGCACACCGTCCCCTTGCCTGTTCCGGATGGTCCGGAAATAACAATCAACAGACCTTTACGCATTAATTTTTTTCCTCCTCGTCAAAGCGATGTGACATGGTATCGGGCTGAACAGCCGACAAAATAACATGACCGCTGTCCATAATAATCACGGCTCTGGTACGCCGGCCATAGGTGGCATCCACCAGCTGACCCCGCTCCCGGGCATCCTGTACCAGCCGCTTGATGGGAGCCGATTCAGGGCTGACCATAGCAATTACCCGATTGGCTGATACTATATTGCCAAAGCCGATATTTATAAGCTTTATATTCATAAAAAGCCACAACCTTACTCAATGTTCTGAATCTGTTCCCGGATCTTTTCAATTTCACATTTTACATCCACTGCAATCTGGGCGGCTCCGGTGGAATTGGCCTTGGAGGCTACCGTATTGATTTCCCGGTTCATCTCCTGTATCAGGAAATCCAGCTTTCGGCCCACCGGCTCATTGGCCTTTATGATGGTCCTGAACTGGTCAAAATGGCTGTACAGGCGCACCACCTCTTCCGTGTAATTAACCTTGTCGGTGTACAGTGCCGTTTCCTGAATAATGCGGTTTTCGTCAATATCCTCCTTGGCCAGATACTGCTCCAAAAGGGTTTCCAGCTTCTGACGATAGGCCGCCACAATGTCCGGGGCCAGCTTCTCCAGCTGAGAAGCGTAGCTCTCCAGAGTATCAACACGGGCCAGCAAATCGGCCTGAATGTTCTCCCCCTCATGCTCACGCATGGCCACCAGATTTTTCATGGCCGCCTCAACAGCTGACAGAATAGCCGGACCGGCAGCATCCAGCTCACTGGCATCATCATCCACCTTTAACACATCTGGAAAACGGGCAATATCCATGGCCGAATAGGGTCTGTCAGTACCGATCTGTCTGTTAATGGCCTCCAAGGCTTCACTATAGGCCCGAACAAGACCCTTATCAACAATAATGGACACGGCCTTATCCCGCAGGTCCTGAAAGCTTACGTTAATATCCAGCTTGCCCCGGGAGGCATATTCCTTTATTTTTTTGGTAATATCCCCCTCAAAACGAGCCAAAGTGTGTTGCATGTGGAAAGCAATTTCCAGATACCGCTGATTAACGGTTTTTATCTCAACATGTACCTTAAAGGACTCATCCTCAAAATCGCCGGCCCCAAAGCCGGTCATGCTCTTTATCATTCTTTACTCCTAATAAATTGAAAAATACTAAAAATTAAATATCTGCTGCTCCCGTAAAGACTTCCTCAGCCGGGCCGGTCATGTACAGATGATTGTTGTCGGCCCACTCCACCTGAAGCTTGCCGCCATCCAGCTGAATTTCTGCTTTGCGGTCAGCCAGACCGTTTAATACAGCAGCCGTAAGGGTTGCACAGGAGCCCGTACCACAGGCCAGAGTCACAGCGGCACCACGTTCCCACACCTTCATGCGAAGGTGGGTCCTGTCCTTTACCTCCACGAATTCCGTATTGGTCTTCCGGGGGAATTGTTCATGGGACTCAAACAGAGGCCCAAACTCATAAATTGGAAAGCCCTCTGCATCCTCCACGAAAACCACACAATGAGGATTGCCCATGGATACGCAAGTCATCTTAAACTCTCTGCCCTTTACCGTAATGGACTCACCGATAACCCGCTTTAGGCCAAAGCCATTAACGGGAATATTGTCCCCCTCCAGTATAGGCTCCCCCATATCCACCTGAACCTGGCTCACCCGGCCATTTTCCAATATCATTTTGGGCACCAGAATTCCTGCCCCGGTTTCCACCGTAAATTCCTCTTTGGCTACAATGCCCTTTTCATAAACATAACGGGCAAAGCACCGGATACCGTTGCCGCACATTTCTGCCTCACTGCCATCGGCGTTGATAATCCGCATACAAATATCGGCCTTATCCGAAGGCAGCACCAGCAAAATTCCGTCGGCCCCAATACCATAATGGCGGTCACACAGGGCCTGGGCTGCACCAATATAATCCAGCTTCGGCTCCTTTAAGCAATCAATTAAAACAAAATCATTACCCGTGCCCTGAAGCTTGGTAAAATTAAATTTCATCATCTATTCCTCCCCAGCTTACATAGGAGTTTGCGTTCTACACATCAATATATTTTATCATATTTTTGGGTATTGTAAACATTTCTAATGTAAAATAGGAACCATGAAGAAACAACCTGTGTCTTTCATAGTTCCTATACCGTATACGCAAGAATTCTTTGGCAGCCTGCAGCCAATATGGAAAATTACATACGCGCCTTACAAAAGCAAAGATATCTTAACCGAAATGCCTAAGGAAAAGAATCTGGAGGACGAAGAAACACTGCGGAAATATCTCCCGTGGAATATGCCTAAAGACATAAAATTTGAATATTTCCAGTTCTTGCATTACTTCTACCTCCAGCAATAATTACTTATTCGGAAACATATTCTGTAGAAACATATTCTGTAACATGAATTTCTTGATTTCTTTAAGGCTGTCTGACTTACGCTGATGAAGGGCGATAAGGTTGTCTATTTTTTCAAAGAAGTTACCTATTTGCTTTTGTTCATCTATACATGGAGCAATACTTATAATGCATTTCCCAATCTCATCTTTGTTGATTTTCTTAGGATATGCAGTATGGAGAGTGCGTAACCATAATTCATTTTGAAATTCCGGAGCTGATATATTTGCCTTTAAAAATTCAGCATTTAATCCACGATTCTTCAACAATGCCAAACTTACGTAAAATGCCAGAGGTTCTGCTTTTTTTACTATGTTGGCAGTCCCAATATCTCCTATTCTTGTCATCAAAATATCGCCCTGTTCAGGAACAACAGAATAATTTCTCTTATAGTCTTCCTCAGATATGTATTTTTCAGAAGAAAGCGTTTGAATATCTTCTACTGAAACAAACATTACGCCGCTATTTTGATAATTTGGAGTTTGATGTGTACCATCATATACTCCAACAACATCTCCCAACTTCCGCTGTTCCCAATCTCCAGTAAATCCAGCAAAGCGGATTTCCGGCACCTTCTCCCCCTGCTTAGGGAACATCTTCTGCAGCATATAATTTTTGACCTGCTTTAAGCTGTCACACTTACGCTGATAAAGGGTGATAAGGATATCGATGATCGTAAAATGTCTGCCTATATTTTTCTGCTCATCAACAGAAGGGAATAATTCTTCTAGTTTAACCAGCTTCCCCACCGCCAATCCCGGTTGGGCTGATTGGCCAGAATACTGTCCTAAGTTCATCTTATCCAATAAATAGTACATGAATTTAGTATTGGCAGATTCATTGGCTTGAACAGCCACAGCGTGTTCCGTGAAGTACGCCTTACCCTCAGAATAATTCATGTTACCGCAAAGAGCGCCCTGCCTACCAATAAGAGCAAATTCTCCATCGTGATTATATTCTGAGGCATATCCTCTTAGACCATTACCTCCAAAAACAGGATACTCGCCGCTTTCTTCAATATCACTTGTCGGAATAAAAGAACCACTTTTGAACTCACGGCAACAATCCCCCAACTTCCGCTGTTCCCAATCATCACTAAATCCCTTAAATCTTATATTAGGTGTATTCATCCTTACACCTCCCGTACCACAAATCTATATTTACCTTTACCAAGGCCACGAACATTTTCAATCAGCCCTAATTCCAACATTTTCTTTATCAAGGCCGAAGCAGGGCTTGGCGTTATTGTTAGAGCGTTTATTACTTCAGTACGCCCAAATATTCTTTCCTTACCAAAGGTATCATACAGGCATATAATGTTTTTCTTTGTTTT
>NZ_CAMYWM010000088.1 GCF_947302755.1 uncultured Anaerovibrio sp. | reverse complement strand
ATAGGGGTACTTTGCGCTTTTTTAGGTAGTGCGTGGTATGGTTTCATAATAAAAACAAATTATTTATTGATAGCCATTGTAATAGCTTATGTGGTAGAATGACCTAAAGGGGTGTCAGCTATGAACGAAAATGACAATTTTCAGGAGAATACCTCCAATTGTAGTGAGAGCAAAATTAATATTGATCATCTTACCGGTTTGCCGTTGATGCGATCTTATTGGGATTTGGTAAATCACAGAGTAAAGGATGAGTCGGTTGCCGGGATTATGATGTCCGTAAATATATTGAATTTCCAATATTTTAATAAATGGTACGGACGTGACAAGGGTGATGCCCTTCTGGCTGAATTGGGAAGCTACCTCCACAAGCTGTGTCAGGAACATGATATGATTGCCGGGTACATGGGCAGTGATTATTTTTCCGTTTTCTTTGTGGGTGAGGATGATTTGGTGGAATCCCTTATTGGCAGTGTTAAGCTGATTGTGGGCCGCTATATGACGGATCCGTTGTTCCGCCCGGTTTGGGGTGCCTACAAGTTTAGCCAGGGGGATAAGACGGATGCCATTGATATGTATGATTATACCATCATGGCCCTTGGGAAATGCTATGCCTATTCCTATGCTGACATTAATTGGTTTAGTGAGACCATGGCCAGGGATCTGGCTACTACAGTGGATTTGATGCCACGTATTCAGCGGGCTATGGCCAACAGCGAGTTCACCATTTATCTGCAGCCAAAATGCCAGATTGTGGATGGGCGCATCGTGGGGGCCGAGGCCCTGGTTCGATGGATTACGGCCGACGGTGAGATGATTACCCCGGGTAAATTCGTTTCATTCCTGGAAAAGAACGGCTATATTACCCAGCTGGACCAGCATATTTGGGAAATAACCTGTCAGACCATTCGTCATTGGATGGAGGCCGGACTTCCTGTGGTGCCGGTGTCTATTAATGTGTCCCGGATTGATATTCAAAACCTGGATGTGGTGCGCATCCTTACGGAAATGGTTCATAAGTACCAGATTCCGGTGGGCGCACTGGAAATTGAGATTACAGAAAGTGCCTATGTGGAAGATGAAGGCATTGTGAAGGAAGCCGAGGAAGCACTGAAGCGCAACGGCTTCAAGATTATAATTGACGATTTCGGCAGTGGCTATTCTTCCTTGAATATGCTCAAGGATGTGGATGCGGACGTATTGAAGCTTGATATGCGGTTCCTGGATTTTTCCAACGGCAACCGTGGCCGGGGGATTAATATCATTTATTCCATTATTGATATGGCCCGGCAGATTGATTTGCCCATAATTGTAGAGGGGATTGAAACCCTGGAGCAGATTGAGCTGTTGTCCATGATGGGCTGTGAATACGTTCAGGGCTATTATTTTTATCAGCCAATGTCCATCGACAAATTTGAGAAGCTGATCGCTGATCCCAATAATGTTACTACCTCCACAATACGCAAGCGGAAGATGACCCGGTCCTATCTGCAGGATATTACGGCTTATTTCTGGAAGGTAGCCGAGGTCAATCCCTTTACCGGGGAGTATCACTTCATTAAGAAGTCCGATGAGAAGGATGGAATCATGAATCCCCGTCCGGTTACCATTGAGGAGTATGTACAGCGGTATGTTGATGCGGGTATGGTACATCCTAATGATCGGGAAAGCTTCCTCCATGAAACCTCTATTGTGGCCACCCAGCTGCAGATTGCCAAGAAGCAGCATCGCCGCCGGGTTCATATGCGTTGCCGGAAGGATGGCCAGTATATTTGGGTCACCTTTGAGCGTATAGTACCCACCCTGTTTTCCCAGAGCAGTCCATGGGTGCTTTACACATGGAAAATAGCCGATAATGATGTGGCGGCCCGTCAGGATACCTTGAATATTATTGACAAGAGCTTTAAGACAATAATTAAAATGGATGGGTATAGCGGTATATGTGAGGTTATCCAGATAGACAGAGATGAGGAAAAGCTGGGCTATCATTTTTCCAAGCATTTTCCGACCTGGAACAACAATCTCATAGATAATCATCTTATTCATTCGGAGGAATTGCAGGCATATAAAAAATTTACTGATCTGAAGAATTTGACGGCCAATATAGGATTATCGGATGAGCCCCTGCGCTTTCAATACCGCCGCCGGGTAGGCGAGGTTTATCGCTGGGTTTGCATGACGGTGTCCAAAAGTCTTGATTATACTGATGAGCATCCAATGCTGATGGTGGTGGTCCAGTATATTAATTACCTCTTTGAGCCTTATTCACCGGCGGAATTTACCATGGAGGATTCCTTAAAGTATTTGCTGAAGAGTCTGGTTTTTGTAATCCATTTTGATGTTACTGATGAAACCTTCGTGTCCAAACAGGATTTGCTTACGGTGGAGAAAGAAAGTGGCCTTGTAAGTGACATGAGCTATATGATAGGCGTAAGGCACCTGGTGGAGGAATTGGTATTGCCGGAATATAAGGAGGCTTACTTGGCCTTTATGGACCGCAATTGGCTGATGGAGAAATTTGGCGAAGGTCATACGACCCTTTCCCTTGAATATCAGCGATATGTGGATGGCGTTCCCAAGTGGCATCTGGCATTGCTGGTTCTCTACCGGGACAGAAGTACCGGTCATCTGATGTGTACAGAATACCTATATAATATAGATTCCCAAAAGCGCATCGAGGTTGAGCTGAAGGCAGCTGTGTCCACTTCAAAAAAATAGTATAAAATTCACTTTACAAAACCCTGACCATATAATAAAATGTCATTCGTTTGGAAACTGACAGTCAGGCCTTGCGGTTTGAAATATCTGATAATTATAGGTTAAAGGGGATTATAGTAGTAGTGGTTTTAGAGGAATTGCAGACTGTTCGCCAGGCAAAGGGCTATAGTATTCATATGGTTGCCGAGCTGCTGAAGATTTCGGTAGACAGTTATCTGGAGCTGGAATATGTCCTTAGGGAGGCCAGTGACCAGGAAATGGATATGCTGGATAGAATTTTTGGCGAGTAGCTTGATTTTTGAGAATATTAATGGTAGGATATATGGTATGCAATAATGGATTAATATACCTGAGGGGAGTTTTGATATGCTGGATGTCAATACAACAAAAATTCGTTGTTCCGGAGATGTGACCGATAAGACTCATGGTCAGTTTATATGCGGACCTCTTGATCGTGGTTATGGAACCACAATTGGTAATAGTCTCAAGAGAATTCTCCTGTCATCCATCCAGGGTGCAGCTGTTACAGCCGTAAAGATTGCTGGGGCCACCGCCATGGACAGCAAGCTTTCTGATACTGTGGAAGATGCAATTGATATAGTATTGAATGTAAAGGACCTGTGCATTGAGCCAGTTGATGATGAGCTCATAGCCCGCATTGATGTTAAGGCTGATGGTGAGGACCTGGAGGTTACAGCTGCGGATATTACGGCAGACAGTGAGCTGCAGATTATCAACCCTGAGCTGCATATCGCCACCGTTAAAGCCGGTAAAGCTTTTACTATGGAATTAAAGATTAAGACCGGCTGCGGTTATGTGGCAGCAGACAAGAATACTACCGCTGATGAAGGCATGTTCCCGATTGACGCCCTGTATTCTCCCATTGATCGTGTAGATTATGTGGTAAAAAATACCCGTGTTGGTAATATCACTAACTATGACAGCCTGACCTTGGACATTTTTACCAATGGCTCTGTTATGCCTGCTGATGCCCTGAAGCTGGCGGCCAATATTATGATCGAGGGTCTGAACCCATTCCTGGCCCTGTGTGAGGATACTGTGGTGGATGAGCCGGATCCGGAGTGCTGCAGCCTGTCCTCTGAGGACAGCGATGGCGGCCATGAGGCCATGGAGGAGCTTATGAATGCTCCTATCAGCGAATTGGAGCTTAGCCAGCGTTCTACCCATTGTATGCAGCGCAATAATATCTTTACCATTGGTGAATTGGCGGCCAAGACCACCGAGGAAATTATGAGCTTTAGAAATCTTGGGGCAAAATCCTTCAAGGAGATTTGTGACCGATTGGCAGAGCGCGGTTTATCCCTGAAGACTGGAAGCCCTCTTGATTAATTTGCCTAATGAATTGTTTAGTTCACATGAAATCGGATTGTTTTTTGCAATCCGATTTTTTTATTTGCAGGAAAAATGCAATGTGATGTAGTATATATAACTGTGAAATAATGAGTTATCGTTTTATAGAGAGAAGGTTAGTAGTATATGCATATCGCATGCCTGGATACTGAATCAACCAGTACCGGAATCAGCAATGAAATTTTGGAATTGTCAATTTATAACGAACAGGGGGCGCTGATCCACAATCAGCTCTATAAGCCCAAAAAGGTTCACAGATGGCACTTTGCCGAGCGGGTTCATGGTATATCCCCTGAAATGGTGGCCGATAAGCCGTATTTTGCCAAGCACATCCCCAAGATACAGAAAATTTTTGATAAAAGTGAAATAATTTTGGGGTTTGCGGTAGATAATGATATAAGAGTGCTGGAAAAATACGGATTTCAGCATTTAACGGAAAAAGCAATGGACGTCCGCGACTTGTACTGGGCCGTGTTCCATGAGGAAAAGGACTTTGACTATTATCACGTGCCAAGGCTGGTGGTATGTGCTGAGGAATGCGGCTATACCTGGCGGGATGGTTCGGCGCACTCAGCGGCCGCCGATGCAGAGGCAACCCTGTATTGCTTTAATTTTTTGATGCGGCGGTTTGCGGAAAAATATGAGCTTTTTCCGGTGGCAGATAAGCCTCACCTGAGTAATGAGGAAATTTATATTATCTGGGACCATCTCCGGCACCTGCTGCGGGAGGAGCATCACAGCAAGGCAGTGGAAAAGGCCAAGGGAATGCTGTATCTTGTGAATACCCCCCAGGGATATGCCATCTATGCCCGCAAGCGCCCATTGACCGAGGAGGATATGGCCCGGTTCCAGGAAAAGCAGCGCAAGGTGATCAGCATTATCGAGCTGGCCGATTCCCAAAAGGGCTATGAGGACTTACTGTCCCGCTTCGCCCCAAAGATGATTGGCGGGGAAAACTATTACAAGGCCTTCTATCAGCTGGATGACCAGGATATTGAGCTTTTTAAGAATTATACCAATGAATTTGTGGATGAGGCTTATTTGAAGGATTGATGTGATAATTGTGAATTGGAATATGCTGTAAAATAAATACATAGCAAAAAAGAGAATCTTCTTTGGTGTGGGCTGAGGAAGATTCTTTTTATTTGAAATAGTAAACTGCGTGCAAAATGAAATTTTTGTCCTGATTTTGCCAATAGCAGAAATCATCCCAAGCGTCATCAGTCCATGATTTAACCCGTTAGTATCGGATAAAGAAAACTAAACACATTGTAAAGATAATTCATTACATAATATTATTTGACCACAGGTGTTATTTTTTATCGGCAACAAAAGAAGCTCAGCCTGTCCTCAGTTGACAAGATAATCCCTTTTGGTACAATTTACGATGAGGGATAGAGACGGAGGATTGTATGACTTTAAAACGAAAAATAATTTGGTCCCTGGCTTCGGTATGCGTTTTTCTTTGTCTATATGTATGTTATGTAGGGCGTCCTGTGGGTGTGGATACGGATACAGAGGTGGAGGGGTTAAACAGTGAGCTGGAGCAGATACTGTATTATGCCGGTTTGGCACCCAACTCCCACAACGCCCAGATGTGGGAGGTAAAGGTATATCCGGCAGAGGGTAAGCTGGTTATTTCCCCGGATACCTCCCGACTTTTGTACGTAGTGGATCAGGAGAGCAGGGAGACCTATATTTCCATGGGGGCCTACGCCAGAAGCTGTATGCTGGCCTTTGAGGCCTATGGCTATAACAGCAGTATTCATGTAAGTGAACACGGCCAAAGTATTACGGTGATTTATGCCAATAGTGGTATGGCCCGGGACGAGGGCCTGCTGACCTTGATGAGGCGGCGCCATACAGATAAACGGGAATACACCAAGGCAGGGATACCGGAGTTTTTCCAGGATGGCCTGCGGGGAATTAAGGGGGCTGTATTTAGACCGGAAATGGCTGATGATTTTGGGGTCATAAAGGACCAGACCTTGGCGGCGGCTGCCGAGCAGCGGGATAATCAGGAGATACGGGATGAGCTGGCGGAATGGCTGCGTTTTTCCAATGGAGAGGCTGAAGAGAAAAAGGACGGACTGACGGCGGAGCAAAATGGTATCACCGGGCTGGGCAAGGCAATATACTACACCTTTGGTTCCCGCTGGTTTGCCCGAAGCGATACCTTTGCCCAGACCGGGTATGAAATGGCCCAGCGGCAAGCGGAAAATTGTGCCGGATTTCTGATAATCACTGCCAGTGATACCAATGTGGGCTGCATCGAAGCCGGGATGCATTTGACGGAGGCATGGCTTTATGCAGTGCGCAACGATATTGAGGTACAGCCAATGAGCTATGCTCTGGAAGACAAGGCCCGGCGGTTTGCTGTGCAAAATGCGTTGAAGCTTACCAATACACCGCAGATGATATTGCGGATCGGCTTTGTGGATGGTGCCTACGGGGCCAACGCCTTGGTTCGCCGCGATTTGAAGGATTATATAGAGGTGGAATAGGGACGGCAAGGGAGACTGTGATTTGAAGGATTATATAGCAGCGGATTAGGGATGGCAAGGGAATCTATGGGAGTGGCTGTGCTTTGGTGGCCCCAGGTCGGAGGGGGCACTGTATTTGTCATTCGCTAACATACTTTAAAAAGTTAAAGTATTTCTTTGCTTTACTGTTCACCTGTGGTAGAATAGTTGTGTTGTCGTGTAATCGTGTGTATTAACAGTGCAAATAAATGTCATTAGGAGAGATACAAATGCATCAGGAGTTTTTGATGGGCAATGAGGCCATTGCCATGGGGGCAATTGCTGCCGGTGTAAATCTTGTAGCCGGATATCCGGGGACACCTTCCACGGAGGTGCTGGAGACGGTGGCGAAGCACAGACCACAGGACACCTATGTGGAGTGGTCAATCAACGAAAAGACCGCCATGGAGGTGGGGGCCGGGGCAGCCTATGCCGGAGCCCGGGTAATGGTTACCATGAAGCAGGTGGGCCTTAATGTGGCCACGGATCCCCTTATGAGTCTTGAGTACATCGGCGTCAAGGGGGGCATGGTGGTCCTGGTGGCAGATGACCCGGGGCCCATTTCTTCCCAGACCGAGCAGGATACCCGCCATTTTTCCCGTTTTTCCAAGCTGCCCTGCTTTGATCCGTCCACGGTGCAGGAAGCCTATGATATGATTCAGGATGCCTTTGAATATTCGGAAAAATATAAGACACCTGTCTTTCTCAGGTCTACAACCAGAGTTTCCCATGGTTATGCCAGCATACAGGTCAAGGATGAGGCGGAGTATAACAAGAACCTGCCGGAGGGCTTTATAAAGGATACCAAACGATGGGTTATTTTCCCGCGGCTGTCCTACCAGGCCCACATAAATATTGAGGCCCGCAATGTGGCTCTTTCCCAGGAATTTTCCTCCTACGACAAGAACCGGATATTATATGCAGACAGTAACCGCTTCCCAAAGAAGGGGATTGCCACAGGCGGATTTAATTACACCTATGTTTCTGAGGCGTTAAAGGCCTTGGGGGAGGTTAAGCTCTTAAAGGTATCTACCCCCCATCCCTTCCCGGAGGCCTTGGCCCTCAGCTTCCTTACCGGTCTTGATGAGGTTATCTGCATTGAGGAATTGGATCCGGTTATCGAGCGGGAGCTAATCTATATCGCAGGGAAATACCAGCTGCCTGTAAAGATATATGGCAAGCTGACAATGGACGTAAAGAATTCCGGGGAAAATACCCTAGATTCCGTTATGGAAAATCTGACTAAATTCCTGGGCGTCAATCCGCCGGAGACGTCGGCCCTTACGGAGGCTGACAAGGCGGAAATGCCTGAGCTGCCTGTTCGGCCCCCGGTGCTTTGTGCCGGCTGCCCTCATCGGGCGTCCTTCTATGCAGTAAAGCAGGCCATGAAGGGGAAAAAGACCCTGTTTGCCGGGGATATTGGCTGTTATACCATGGGCAATGCCATGCCTTTGGATATGGTGGATACCTGTCTGTGTATGGGGGCGGGTCTTGGTATCGCCCAGGGAATTGACCATATTGAACCGGACACCAGCTGCTTCGCCTTTGTGGGGGATTCCACCTTTTTCGCGGCAGCCATACCCGGTGTCATAAATGCCGTATACAATCAGGCTAATATGACCCTGGTGGTTTTGGACAATTCCACCACCGCCATGACGGGGCATCAGCCACACCCGGGAACGGGTCAGACCATGATGGGTGATGTGGTCAATAAAATTAGTATCGAAAAAATATTAAAGGGTATCGGTCTTGCATTTGTGGAGACAGTTAATCCGCTGGACCATAATAAATCAGTGGAAACCGTCAAGCGGGCTGCGGCTCTGCCGGGGGTCAAGGCAATAATTTTCAAATCTCCCTGCATTGCCATTGTCAAATCCGATAAATGCCTTTCCGTAGACCATGATAAATGTATTAATTGCCGTAAGTGTATACGGGAAATCGGCTGTCCTGCCCTTGTACTGCGGGATGAACGGGTGGTAATTGATGACAGCCTTTGCACCGGCTGCGGGCTATGCAGCCAAATATGTCCGGTGCAGGCCATTGGAGGTGAGCAGCATGAGTAAAAATATAATCCTCTGTGGCGTAGGCGGCCAGGGAACTATATTGGCCTCCAAGCTTATCAGCGGAGCGGCCATGAATAAGGGCATGGCCGTAAAAAGTGCGGAAACCATCGGTATGGCACAGCGGGGCGGAAGCGTGTTCAGTCACCTGCGGTTGGGTGAAGGCGCAGATTGCCCAATGATTGCCAGTGGATGTGCAGATATTATTATTGGCTTTGAGCCCGGGGAAACGGTAAGGCTGCTACCCTATCTGAAAAAGGAGGGGCAGGTTATTGTGAGTACCCGCCCGGTAATGCCGGTGACGGCGGCCTTGGCCGGCTCTGATTACAATGGCAGTGAGATGCTGGATTACATCAGGAAAAAGGTGAAAAGGGTTATTGCCATTGATACTGAACGGGTCTGCCGGGAATTGGGCTCAACCAAAATAGTAAATCTCCTGCTGTTGGGGGCGGCGGTAAAAAGCGGGGCCTTGGGACTGGATGAGGAGGATATCCGCAAGGTTATTCTGGACCGCATTCCGCCTAAATTCCATGAGCTGAATTTTAAAGCACTGGAATATGCTAAAAATATTTGAGTAAGGGGTAAGGCATAATGAAGATAACAGAAGAGCAGCTGAAGCTGGTAAATGATCGCATAGACGCATTGGAGGCTGCCAACAGCTTTTATGGCAAGAAGCTGGAGGAGGCCGGTATAAATCATGTTTCCAGCCCGGAGGAATTTGAAAAATTGCCGTTTTCCGAGAAAAATGACCTGCGGGAAGCCTATCCTTTGGGCTTGATGACTGCCCCACAGGAGAAGATTGTCCGCATTCATTCATCCTCCGGTACCACAGGGACGCCGGTAATTATTCCCTATACCCAAAAGGATGTGGACGACTGGGCTGTCATGTTTGCCCGTTGCTATGAAATGGCGGGCATTACCAATCAGGATGTTATTCAGATTACGCCAGGCTATGGATTGTGGACAGCCGGTATTGGCTTTCAGGCAGGCTGTGAAAGGCTGGGAGCCATGTGCGTCCCTATGGGACCGGGCAACACGGAAAAGCAGCTGCAGATGATGCAGGATATGGGCTCCACCGTATTGTGCGCCACTTCCTCATATGCATTGCTTTTGGCTGAGGAGATCGAAAAGCGTGGTATCAAGGATAGAATTAAGCTCAAAAAAGGGGTTATTGGCTCCGAGCGGTGGGGGCAGAAAATGCGTGAGCGCATTTCCACGGAGCTGGGCATTGAGCTTTACGATATTTATGGACTCACAGAAATTTACGGACCGGGCATCGGCATCAATTGTAAACATGAAACCGGTATGCACTATTGGGATGATTTTATCTATTTGGAAATAATTGATCCCCAGACCTTGAAGCCGGTTCCGGATGGAGAATGGGGCGAGATTGTCATTACCACCCTGGTGAAGGAGGGGGCACCGTTAATTCGGTACCGCACCCATGATTTGTCCCGAATTATTCCTGGAGAGTGCCCATGCGGCAGCAGGTTCCCCCGCCTGGATATTATTGGCGGCCGCACCGATGATATGATGAAAATTAAGGGTGTTAATGTATTCCCCAGACAGATTGAGGAAATTTTGGCCGAGTTCCCGGAGCTGTCCAGCGAGTACCAGATTCGTATTTCCCACCTGGACGGCAAGGACACCATGCGTATTTACGTGGAGACCAACGGCAGCGTGGATTTCCTGGATATGGCGAAGCGGGTTGCCACCAGAGTCAAGAGCCGGATAGGGTTTACTCCGCTGGTAAAGGTTGTGGAAATTGGCTTGCTGCCTAGAAGTGAAAAGAAGAGCAAACGCGTTTTTGATGAGCGCTATGATTGAGTGAATAATTATGGGAAAATCACCGGAAATAGTGTATCAGGACTATATCGCCGGCAAGAGTAGCTTTCAGAAAATAGCCCGTGAATACAGGCGGTAGTGGATGGAGAGAAATCTGTAAAGGGATTTCTCTCCATGTATTTTTCATGGGTAATGTGGTATAATCATAAAAAGTCAA
>NZ_CAMYWM010000087.1 GCF_947302755.1 uncultured Anaerovibrio sp. | reverse complement strand
GCTTAACAAAGTTATCCCCTGTGGTATTATCAATAATATTGCTGGAAATGAAGGGAAATTTTGCTTCCTTCATGCGCTGCTGCAGGACCTCCAGCCCATACTCAAATTCATGGTTCCCCAGGGTGGCTGCATCATAGCCTATAGCATTCATGTATTTTATGATGGATTTTCCCTTATCAAATTTGGCCAGAGAGCTGCCCTGAATAATATCACCTGCATCCAGCATGATGACCTCATAGCCCTGGGCCTCCATGTCCCGTTTGATTTGAGCAATAACCGGCATACCAATATGCTTGTCATCTGACTGGTCATAGCCATGGGAATCATTGGTGTGTAAAATCATTACCTTGCTGAAATCAGCCGCAAATACGGTTTGACACAGCAATAAAAATACGGCAAGAAATGAATAAAATGATTTTTTGAAAATAGAACCAACCTGTTGACTCATAAACCTTCCTCCTCTATTTTTTTATATTCTAAAGAAAAATACCCACATAATAATTATAACGCAGTTATCCATTTTTTTCTTCAAAAAAAGACTAACTGCGTTATTTCTTATGCCAAATATAGCTTCCAAATATTACGAAGGTGCTTTTGTAAAAAAGCCATACCCTCAGTCTCATACTTTGGGTCGCAATAGCAGCGCTTGATGGTGGTAATTACCGGAAAGGTCATGAGCTTTACCTGGTAATCAAGATCCACCTTGTCATCAGGCTTTCTCAGCATTAATAACCGTTTCACAAGATTATAGCTAAACTGCTCCGGCAGCTTGTAGCACTTTTCAACATAAATGCGCCGCATGGTCTCATTGCGGAACTGCTCTATGGTCAGCAGCTTTATAATGCTTTTTAATGTGCTGTCATGAAGGACATTCTCGGCAAATGGTATAAGATAATTTACAAAGGCCTCCTCATCCATTTGTTCAATATCTATATCATCCAATTCTACAATAGACAGGCTGTGTTCCTCGTACAATTCCTCAACCATGTCAGTAATGGCCTCCACAATTTCTCCCTTGCCGGAAAAATGCTTATATAGAGATGGTGGAGTAACTTTTACGGCTGCCGCAATCATTTCAACGCCTACTGCTTCATAACCATGCTCAGAAAATAATTTTAGGGATTCATTTAAAATTCTTTGTTTGGTATCTGTACGTCTCATGGTAATCCTCCCTTCCAAAATAAATCAAAAGCCGTAATAATCAATCACAATCCATCAAATATTATACTAACATAAAAAATAAATACAAGTAAAAGTTTTTAGTTTCATTTTGAAAGTAAATTAAAATTATCGGTGTAATAAAATTATTTAGAAAAATCGACTACAATCATATTTTCAGAAGGTATTTTGGTGCGGCAGCATACATTATATTTATAATTGTCCTCCAGCTCAGGATGGGAGAAAATAAATCCCGGAATGACCTTTGCACTGCCGTAAAATAAGCTCTCCATATCGGATTGGGTTGCCTTGGCATAGCTTTCCAGTCTGGTCCATTTATCCGCAGTCATGTTGTACTCATCCAGATATTCCGCCAATTCCTTGGTGTTCTCCTCCACATCACAGCCAATTTCTGCTCCCAGCGGCCCATCGGCAATGGCAATGGCACACATGGCCCGATCCCCGGAATAGGCCAGGCTGAAATCCAGCTCAGGATGTTGGGCATAAAAGGGCTTTCCGTTGTTGTTAAACTGCAGGTCAAGCTCCCCTTCATCGTAGCCGGCTTCCATCAGGGCGCGGGATAGAAGGGCACCGGCAGCCAATACCGCCTGCCTGCCTCGCTGCTCCTCTGCCCCATCCACCTTATTCTTCCTGTATTCCGTTGCCTCATCATACAGCTTCTGAAACAGGGCCTTGTCCCCCAGCTTGGAGCTGTCAGCAATGTATACCTTTACCTGTATATTGTGAATCATATCAGCCATTTATCAGCTTCCTCCAATTCTGTAAAATCTTTTCTATATATATTTTAACATAGAAACCGGCCAAAGCTAAAATAAAATCAAATATAGGTGCACAAAAAATTCCCGACAGATTTAATAAAAAATCCATCGGGAATTTTGTTTATGGGTTATTTTAAACCTTGAACTTGGTTACATAATTCTGAAGGGATTGGGACAGCTCAGCCAAGGCGGTGCTTGCTTTGGCTATTTCGTCCATCATGGCCGCCTGCTCCTGGGTGGAAGCACTTACACTTTGAGCTTCATCGGCGGAGCGGTTACCCACCTGAACCACCCCATCCATAATGCCCTGAATATCCCTGCAAACCACTCCGGTCTTTTCGATGGCCTGCAATGATACATCAATCTGATTGTTCATATTGGTAATGAGCTCGGAAATCTGATCAAAGGCTACTCCTGCCTCAGATACGATCTTGGTCCCCTCCTGAACTCCCTCATTGTTTTCCTTCATGGCCTGAACTGCTTTAATAGTATCGGCCTGAATGGTGGTAATCATATCAGAAATACTCTTGGCCGCAATCTCAGACTGCTCTGCCAGCTTTCTTACCTCCTCGGCCACTACTGCAAAGCCGCGGCCGGCTTCACCGGCTCGGGCCGCCTCGATGGCAGCGTTCAGGGCCAACAAATTGGTCTGACTGGCAATATTGGAAATGGTTTCTATAACCTGGACGATGCTGGCGGACCGTTCCCCAAGGGCCTCTACAATAACCGAGGATGCATCAATCTGCCTGGACATATTGTGCATGGTGTCAATGGCCTTGCGAACGGTAACCTGTCCGTTGGCTACTCCCTTAAGGCTGTTGTTGGCTGCTTCCTTCATATCATTGGAGTAGTTCGTAAGATCCATCATGTCATTATTCATGGCACTGACCTTACGGTTGGTGTTTTCCAATTCCCTTACCTGCTCCTGATTGTTTCCGGCCATTTGTACAGCGCTGTTGGCCACTACCCGGATGCTTTCCCCGGTCTGATGGGCAGTGGCAGTCAGCTCTTGGCTGGCGGCGGCTACCTGCTCTGCCGAGTGGGTAATATTTTTCATCAAGGTTCTGACAGCATTTTTCATGCTATTGGTATCATGGGCCAACAAGGCAATTTCATCAGTGCCCTCCAGCTGGAGATCCGGTATACTCAGGTCGCCGCTGGCCACCTGCTCCAAGGCGAGCTGAACTGATTTAAGCGGCTTCAGGGTATAGCGTACTGCAAAGGTCAATACAACACCCATAATTAGAATAAGAATAACAGTAGCTATTGACATGCTGGCAATAAAGGAGCTGCCCATAGCATCCAAATCCGTGGCCGGTACCCCCACAAACAGCATCCCCACAATTTCGTTCTTGCCGTTTTTTATTGGCTGATAACATACAAAATAATCCTTGCCAACTACCTGAGCTACCATATTCACCGTTTCGCCCTTGTTTAACACCCGTTCAGCGATTTCCGGGGAACATTTGGTACCCATAGCCCGGGAACCATCTTCCTTTTTTACCGTGGTAGTAACCCGGGTATCCCCCTGGAATATGGTAATAGCATCACCCGTGGCAGCACTGAGCCCATCAATAGTATCAGTTTTACCATTGACAGCTACACTGCCCTTATACAGTTGACCGTTCTTGATGGACCAATCACCGGCATATTTGCTGTTTATTACCTCAGTCAGGTATGCCCCATCATCAAGTGCTTTGTCTGTTAAGGCGTTGTTAAATCCCGATATGGCATTACGATATCCTAGAAATGCCATTGCCAAACAGACCGCAATAATACAGATACTAAAAAATAAAATTGCTTTCTTTTGCATGTTCATATTAACCCATCTCCTTTTTCTTAAATCCCCCCTACCTGTCAGCTATACCGTTGCACACTGCTTTCACTGTTCTACATTCTAATTATGAGTAAACTATTCTACGTTTACGTTAAAAATCCTTTTTTTAGGCAAAAAATAATTTAAGAATTTACAAAAAAAAACGCCATAATAGTATTATGACGTAATAATAATCAATTAAACCTCTCCCTCAAGGCCCAAAGGAGGCAAATCAATCCCTGGTTTCTTTTAAGGTAAAGGTGGCCAACAGGCCAGTAAGGGCAAAGAGGGGCAAAATATAAAATACATACCGGAGCCCATAATTATCCGCCACCCAGCCCAGCATTGGGGCAATAATCCCCCCGGCACTGAAGCCAATCCCCAGGGTAACCCCTGAAGCCATGCCGATGTTTTTCTTTAAATAGGTCTGGCCCAGCACCACCATTGGTCCCACACAGGCATACAGCGCAAAGCCGGCACAGCCCACTATCACATACAGCAGAGCCAAATTATTGTTGAAATTAAAGGCGGCCAGGGCCAAGCCCATCACCGTCATACCAATGCGCAATACGAAGCTGTTGCCCCATTTATCCGCTGCATAGCCGCCCATCCAGTTGGTGAAAATCCCCACCAGGGCCAGGATGGTAATGGTAAGGCTGCCCACCGCCTCACTTTGGCTGAGAATATGTACACAATACAGGGGCAGGAAGGTGGTAAGGGCTGTATACAGGGCCGCTCTCACGATAACAAACAGGGTGAGACGGCCAAAGGCAGGCCAATCATTGGCTTGTGCCTCCCGATTATCCTGGGCCTGCTTTTGGGCAATGGACTTAACCAAACGCCCCATGCCAGGTACCAGCAGGGCAATGATGGAGCTCATGAGAATACAAAAGCCACCAAAGAATATGAGGGCATCCATGCCCCACAGGGTGGTCAAGGCCGCCCCCAGCAGAGGACCGATACAAAAGCCGGCACTGCATCCCGTAGAAAAAATACTCATGCTCAGGGCCTTATTTCCCTCAGCCAGACTGCTGACCCTCCGGGCCGCCTCAGGGTGAAAGATGGCATTGCCCACCCCCATAATGGTGACGGCCAGAAAAATAAGGGTATAGTCCTGAATAAAGGCAATGGAGGCCAGGGACAGGCCGCTGAGCAGGATGCCCAGGGGCATGAGATAGGCGTAGGATTTTTTATCGGAAATATACCCAATAAAGGGCTGTATAATGCTGGACAGAAAGCTGGAGGCAAACATAAGGCCCGCCGCCAGCTTGTAGTCCATGCCATATATGGACACAAAGAACGGCAATAAGCCCGGCAGGGCACCGGTATTTATATCACAGCTGAAATGACCAGCTGATAAAGCATAAAGATATTTCTTATTCATCGTCTAACCTTCTCACAACTATCCAGTAAATCAATTATCTCTTCCCCTCTCCCTAATCTGGGGTGTGGGTCCCCTTAATCTGGGGAAAGACTCCCTTAGCCCGGGATAAAGTCCTCTTGGCCTGGGATAAAGACTCCCTTAGCCTGGGATAAAGGCCCCCCGTAGCTGTTCAATACAGGAGGTGATGTCGGCGGGCAAGGGGGCGCTGACCTCCACCATTTGGCCCGTCACCGGGTGCTGAAACTGAATGGCAGAGGCATGGAGGGCCTGACGGTTAATCAGGCGGGAGGGAGTGCCATACATTTTATCCCCCAGTACCGGGTGACCGGCATAATCCATATGAACCCTGATCTGGTGGGTTCGGCCCGTTTCCAGCCACAGCTCCAGCAGGGTAAAGGGGCCAAATTCCTCCACCAGCTTAAAATGAGTCACTGCCGGCTGACCCTTATCCTCCACCCGACGCCGGTTGGGCTGGCCGGGCACCTTGGCAATATTGCCTTCAAGAATTCCGTCAGGATATTCCTCCATAATCCCCTGGCCCATAACAAGGGCCTTATAAAACCGGTGCAGGGTATGGGCCTTTAATTGGGCCTCCAGCTTGGTCTGATATTCCGGCTTCTTGGCAAACAGCACACAGCCGGTGGTATCCCGGTCCAGGCGGTGCAGGGGACGAATGGTAATGATTTGGCCCTTGGCCTGAAAATAACCGGCCAGATAATTGGCCAGGGTAAAGCGGTCCGTCTGCCCCGCTGGATGGACCAGCATATTGACCGGCTTGTTCAGCACAATAACTGCCTCATCCTCATATAGAACCTCCACCGGGCCAATTTGGGGCGTGACCCCATAGCTGGCATCGGCGAAGAGGCGAATGGCCACCAGGTCGCCTCCCTTTACCCGCTGCTTGCTATGGATCGGGCGGCCATTTACGAAGACATTCCTGGAGCGAAACAGCCGCTGGCGATGGCGGCTGGATACCTTCATCACGGATTTCAGATAATCCTCCACCGACATATCACCATATTTATCCGCCACTATATATTTTTTCAATGCACTTTGATTTTTCTTCATGTGGATTATTTTCCTATCATCCTTAGAAATTCTGCCTCGTCAATTACGGTAATTCCCAGCTCCTGGGCCTTGGTAAGCTTGCTGCCCGCCGCCTCACCGGCCAAAACATAGTCTGTTTTTTTGGAAACACTGCCAGCGGCCTTACCGCCGTTGGCCTCAACAAGGGCCTTGGCTTCACTGCGGCCCAGAGTCGGCAGGGTACCGGTTATTACCACCGTCTTTCCCCCCAGAATATCGCTGACAATTCCCGTATCCTCCAGCACCATATTAACCCCCTGCTCCTTCAGGCGGTTAATAATGGATATATTAGCCTCATCCCGGAAATAGTCAAAAATGGCCCTGGCACTGATTTCCCCAATGTCCCGCACCGCCATGATGGACTCCAAATCCGCAGCAGAGAGGGCATCGATGCTGCCAAAATGAAGCATAAGCTCCCGGGCGGCGGCCTTGCCGATTCCCGATATGCCAAAGCCCGTCAGCAGCCGCTGGGGCACATTGGCCTTGGCTCCATCAATGGCGGCCAGCACCTTGTCCGTATTCTTTTCCTTGCCGATAATTCCCTGGGCAATCAGTCCATCCCGGTGCTCCCTCAAGGTAAATATATCGGCAATATCCTTGATATACCCGGCATCAATAAGGGCCTTGATATTCTGCTCCCCAATTCCCTTAATGTTCATGGCATCCCGGCTGACGAAATTGATGATATGATTTTCCAGCTGGGCCGGGCAGGAGGGGTTGATACATTTTATATCCGAGGTATTGTCCTCCCGGACAGCCCTGGAGCCGCAGGCCGGACAAATATTGCCAATGGTAAAGCGCACGGCTCCCGCCGGACGCTTATCCTTTACTACACTGCGAACCTTGGGAATGATTTCCCCGGATTTAAACACCTTGATGGTGTCCCCGATACAGATATCCAGGTCATCAATGTAATCCTGATTGTGGAGGGTAGCCCGCTCCACCTTGGTACCGCACAGCTGTACCGGCTCAAAGATGGCTGTGGGGGTAATGCGGCCCGTCCGGCCCACCGACAGTTCAATATCCTTCAGCACCGTTTCCTTTTCCTCCGGGGGATATTTATAGGCTATGGCCCAACGGGGTACCTTGGAGGTGGCCCCCAGCTGCTGCCGCTGGGCCAGGCTGTTTAATTTTACTACGGCACCGTCGATATCGTATTCCAGCTCCCCCCGGGATGCGCCGATGGCATCGATGGCCGCCAGCACCTCCTCAGCAGTGTGGCACACCTGATAATTGTGAATTACCTTGATGCCCTGCTTTTTCATGAACTCATAGGCCTCTGTATGGGTGGCAAACTCAATGCCTTTAGCCGTCTGAAGATTGAACACGAACATGGAGAGGTTGCGTTCCTTGGTAATACGGCTGTCCAGCTGCCGAAGGGTTCCCGCCGCACAATTGCGGGGATTGGCAAAGGTTTTCAGCCCCAACAGCTCCTGCCGTCCGTTTACCTGTTCAAAGGCGGCCCGGCTCATATAAACCTCACCCCGGATTTCAAAATAGGGCACCTTGTCCTTCAGCTTCTGTTTGATATCCTTGATTACCCGGGCATTTTCCGTAACATCCTCCCCCTGGACCACACCGTCACCCCGGGTGATGGCCTGGGTCAGCTCCCCATCACGGTAGCGCAGGGCCAGGGAAAGACCGTCAATTTTTTCCTCCACCACGAATTCCGGGTCACCCAGCTGCTCCTGCAGAGAGGTCACAAAATCTATAACCTCCTCCCGGGAAAATACATCCTGAAGGGACAGCATGGGCACATCATGGGCCACCAATACACCGGCCTCCCGTTTGGCGACCCCGCCAACCATCTGGGTTGGGGAGGTTTTGGTAATAAGCTCCGGATATTCGGCCTCCAATTTTTTTAGCCGCAGCATCAGCTGGTCAAATTCGTAGTCGGAAATTTCCGGGGCATCATTGTTATAGTAGAGATTACTGTGATATTTAATTTCTTTTCTGAGAGCTGCCAGCTCCTGTTTTATTTCTTTTATATCCATATTACGCCTTCTTGATTGGGGCATATTTCAGCACCAGCTGTTTAACCCCCTGATTTGGAAATGCGATTTGCAGCTGGGTGTCTTCCCCGCTGCCGGTTACGGCCACCACGGTGCCAGTACCGAATTTGCTGTGCACAGCCTTGTCCCCGGCCTTCCAGACAATACTGGTGTCCGGCTTGATTGGGCCCTTGGGCCGGGCGGTGGCTGCCCCAGAAGAATTATTGGCGTTAGTCACTATACGGACGGGGCCGGTGCCTCCCCCAACGGTTTTCAGGGCATCCGTGGCGGACATGGACTGACCATGACGGCCCCCACTGCTGCTTCCCTGGGAAAATCTGGGCATATAGGAGCTGCCGTGGCCCCGTTCACTGCCGTAGCTGTTGCCGCCATAGCTCCCGTCCCTGCCGAAGCTGTTGCCAAAGCTGCTGCCGCCATAGCCTCTATGGCCCCGGACAGAGAGCTCCTCCTTGTATTGGGGCGGGATTTCCTCCAAAAACCGGGATGGCTCACATATCCTTGTTTGACCGTAAATAGTCCGCATATCGGCATGGGTCAAAAATAATTTGTGCTCTGCCCGGGTAATTCCCACATAGCAGGTACGACGCTCCTCCTCCAGCTCCTCGGCACTGTCCAGGGTGCGGGAATGGGGGAAAATGCCTTCCTCCATGCCGGCAATAAATACCACCGGAAATTCCAGACCCTTGGCGGCGTGCAGGGTCATCAGGGTAACCCGGTCCATGGCGTCAGTAGTCTTGTCCAGGTCGGTTATCAGGGAAATATGCTCCAAAAAATTAAAGAGGCCCGGCTCTGTTTCAGTCTTTTCAAAATCCTTGGCCACCCCCACAAATTCCCGAACATTTTCGATGCGGGAGGTATTGTCCTCCCCCTTCTTTTTGTCCGCCCTCAAGGCCTCGATATAACCGGTCTGTTCAATAATTTCCTCCATGAGCTCCGATACGGACATGGTCTCCTGCTTGTTCATCAGGTCCAGCAGCAGCATGGAAAAGGTGCCCAAAGGATTTTTGGTGCGGGCAGTCAGACCAGGAATTTCATTGAGGGTATCCGGATTGGCAATTATCTCAAAGAGGGATAGGTTCCGTTCATTGGCGAAGGCCAGCAGCTTATTGGCCGATGTATCACCGATTCCCCGCCGGGGTACATTTATAATGCGGGACAGACTCTCCGTATCAAAGGGATTGGACAGCACCCGCATATAGGCCAATATGTCCTTGATTTCCATGCGCTCGTAGAATTTTTGCCCCCCAACTATGGTATAGGGCATGCCCTGGCGCATAAAGGCCTCCTCCAAAATACGGGACTGGGCATTGGTCCGGTACAGCACCGCCATGTCCCCATAGCTTCTGTTGAAAAGGGTATTCTGCTTAACTATATTGTCCAGAATAAACCGGGCCTCATCCCGTTCATCACTGGCCAAATAGGTGGTGATGGGATCCCCCTCTGTGTTGTCGGTCCACAGCACCTTTTTCTTCCGGTGGGGATTGTGGTCAATAACGGCATTGGCCGCCGCCAAAATTTTCTTGGTGGAGCGGTAATTTTGCTCCAGCATAATGGTACGGGCCTCAGGATAATCCTGCTCAAAATTCAATATATTGCGCACGTCCGCGCCGAGCCAGCCATAAATGGACTGGTCAGCATCCCCCACCACACAGATATTGTGATGGCCCCCGGCCAGCAGCTTGGTCAGCTGGTATTGGGCCCCATTGGTATCCTGATACTCATCCACCATAATGTAGCGGAACCGCCGCTGATACCGGGTTCTTATTTCCTCGTTTTCCTCCAATACGGATACAGCCACCAATAGCAGGTCATCAAAATCCAAGGCATTATTGGACCGGAGCTTGCTCTGATAAAGGGTATAAACCTCGGACACCTTCTGGTCGTAAAAGGTACCATTAATGCGGACGTGCTGGTCAAAGGCCACCGGGCCCATCATCTGATTTTTGGCATTGGAAATAACCCCCAGAACAGCTCCCGGGGAATACTGCTTGTCATCAAAATTCAGCTCCTTAAGGCACTTCTTGACCAGGGACTGGGTATCACTGGCATCGTATATAACAAAGTTTTTCTGGTATATGCCCGTAGCCTCTATTTCCCGGCGTAAAATCCTGGCACAAAAGCTATGGAAGGTGCTGAGCCAGATGTCCTTTGAGCCTACACCAATCATCCGGTCAACCCGGTCCCGCATTTCGGTGGCCGCCTTGTTGGTAAAGGTAATGGCCAAAATGCTGTACGGCGATACGCCATGGGCCAACAGATTGGCAATACGATGGGTCAGCACCCGAGTTTTACCGGAGCCGGCTCCCGCCATTATCAACAGGGGTCCCTCAAGGCACTCCACCGCTTCCCGTTGAGCGGGATTTAATCCACTGAATATATCCAAAAGGTTATCCTCCCTATATAATCTTGCAATATCTCTTAAATGCTCCGTTTTTCTCAGTTTTT
>NZ_CAMYWM010000086.1 GCF_947302755.1 uncultured Anaerovibrio sp. | reverse complement strand
CAAGGCCGCCCAAGGGAATTGGGTAGTGAATTGCGGGCTGAATTATAGCTTCTAAGATGTGTAAGGAAAAAAGACGAAGACCATTGGCCTTCGTCTTTTTTTGGATGAAAGGGGACACCTCATCCACCGTCTGCGACGGTTCCCCGACGCGTAGCTAGTCCTGAAAGGGCGACGCGAAGCTAGTCCTTTAGGGCTCTCCCAGAGGGAGGCAAGATATATTGTGGGAAATGATATTACTTGTTTCATGAAGTTTTCAAAATATGATACTATTATTAGTACAGTGAGACTGAGGCCTTATCATGGTTAACAGGTGCTTTTTTGGATGATAATGAGGTGATATATATGCGGGTTTTGTTGGCAGAGGATGATATGAAGCTGGGGAAGCTCACCCAGTATATGCTGGAGCAGGATGGTATCAACACGGATTGGGTTACTACCGGTGATATGATATACGAATGCGCCATGTATGATGATTATGATGTGCTGATTTTGGACTGGATGATGCCTAAGGAAACGGGGGTGGATGCCTGTCGCCGCCTGCGGGCTGAGGGGTATCAGAAGGCCATACTGCTGCTTACTGCCCGGGATGCGGTGGAGGACCGGGTGACTGGTCTGGATGCCGGGGCCGATGACTATCTGGTGAAGCCCTTTGAATTCTCCGAGCTGATGGCCCGCCTTAGAGCATTAAGCCGCCGCAGCAGTCAGAAAATTCAGCAGGATGTGGTGGAGCTGGGGGGCTTTACCCTGGACCGTACCTCCAAGCTCCTTCTAAAGGGGGATCAGGAAATACAGCTGTCACCACGGGAATTCCAGATTTTTGATTTGTTGGTGCAGAATATTGGTATCGTGGTGCCACGGGAGATTATCCTTGACCGTATTTGGGGGATTGAGTCTGATGTAAGCTCCAACAATATTGATTCCTATGTGAAGCTTATCCGTAAAAAGCTGGATACGGCCGATTGTAAGATTGTAATCAGTACGATTAGAGGTGTTGGTTATAAACTGGAAACAAAATAGGTTTAAGATTGGCGGCCTGTTTTCCCGCAGCCGCATGCGGCTTACCATTGCCTATTCCTTGCTGATGTTTGGGCTTTTTATAATTATCATTTTTTTGGCCCATCAGACCATGGAATGGGCCGTTACCTCCGAGCAGGCCAGGGAGCTGTCGGAAACGGTGCGGGCCGTTTCGGAGACGGAGTCCACCATGATCCGTAACGGAGTCTATATTGGTAATGATGACCTGGGCAAGCGGGAGCGAATGTTTTTTTATACCTATGATAAAAGCGGTAAGCTGCAAAATTTTTCCCGGGCACCGGAACGTATAGAGGATGATGTATTGGAGGTCATAAAAAATGGGGATGTGCCGGTAAATGATGTGGCCATATATGTTCAGAAGCAGGATGAGGACAAGCCAAAGGTGTTGATGATGACCGCCTGTGATGTCCGGCTGGTTACCGGCGAGAAAATAGGTATGGTGTACCTGGGAAAGGATGTATCGGCACTGTATAAGGGCATTAAAAAGGCAACCTATTTTTATGGCGGGATTTCCTTTATTGCCTTATTGACTGCTATCATGCTGGGCCATGTAGTTTCGGGGCGCGTGGTGGCCAATATGCAGCAGGCCTACATTAAACAGCGTCAGTTTGCGGCGGATGCTTCCCACGAGCTGAGGACGCCCTTAAGCGTTATTATGGCTTCGGCAGACCTTCTGGGGAATGATAAATCCATCCAGTCCCCCTTCCTGAAGCAGGTTGTTCAGGATATGAAGGATGAGGTAAAGAAAATGTCCAATTTGGTAGGCTCCCTGTTGCAGCTTGCCCGGTCGGACAACAATGCGGAGTCCCTGGATATAACGGAGTTTAATATTATAGGTACCATGGAGCAGCTGGGCCGGAAAATGCAGCCCTTGGCGGAAAAGAAGCATATTACCCTGAAGGTCAATGGCTCCGGTGAGGTTATGTACAGGGGGGATGAACAAAAAATTCAGCAGCTGATGCTTATTCTGGTGGACAATGCTATAAAATACACTCCTGAGGGTGGCAGTGTAACCCTGTCCTATGATGGTAAACGATTGAGCAATTTAGGCGGTATTCATTTCTCGGTGAAGGATACCGGCATTGGTATAGCCAAGGAGGATGTGGACAAGCTCTTTGAACGGTTCTTCCGGGTTGATAAGGCCCGTTCCCGGTCCATGGGAGGAAACGGCCTGGGCCTGGCCATAGCCAAGACCATAGTGGATGCCCATCATGGCCGCATCGGCGTGGAAAGTGAATTGGGTAAGGGAACCACCTTTAAGGTTACGGTAAAAAATATGTAGGATATGTGCAGCCGACCACCGCAATGGTCGGCTTTGCTGTACATTCAAGGAGTTTCCTTCAAATAAGCTGCTCAATAATCGATAATCAATAATCAATAACCGCACTTGATTTGTGTGGTATTTTTTTGATCAAAAAGTCAAAAAGTCGAAAATATTTATTGACTTTTTGACTAATTAGTTTATAATAGCATTAGAAATAAGTGATGAATTACCATTGGGAGGGATCTTTATGGAACAGGAAAAATACACCCAACGCGTTTTAAATACTCTGCAAAGTGCCCAGCAAAATGCGGCCCTGCATTATCATCAGGAGATTAGCTCGCTCCATGTGCTGTTGGCTTTGGCCCAGGAGCCTGAGGGGTTATTGGGTACCATTTTTCAGGATTTGAATGTGGATATTCGTATGCTGCAGGCCAGTGTTGAAGCAGCTCTAAAGAAGATACCAAGCGTCAAGGGCCAGGATCGGCTCACCATGAGTATTGAGTTGGGGCGGGTTATGGCCAAGTCAGAGCAGCTGTCTCAGCAGATGGGGGATTCCTATATCAGTACGGAGCATTTGCTGCTGGCTATCTGTGAGGATGGCGGAGAGGAAGCTCGGGATATTTGTAAGAGCTTTGGCATTACCAAGAGCAAGGTGGAAGGCTCCATTAAGAAAAATCGCAAGCAAAATGTTAATTCCTCCAATCCGGAGGACAGCTATCAGGCATTGGAAAAATATGGCCGTGATTTAACCCAGGTAGCCCGTCAGGGCAAGCTGGACCCGGTAATTGGCCGTGACGAGGAAATCCGTAGAACCATTGAGATTTTGTCCCGTCGGACCAAAAACAATCCTGTGCTTATCGGTGAGCCGGGTGTTGGTAAAACGGCTATTGTGGAGGGGCTGGCCCGCCGTATTGTGGCCGGTGATGTGCCGGAGTCATTAAAGAGCAAGACTCTGTATTCCTTGGATATGGGAGCCCTGATTGCGGGGGCCAAGTATCGTGGCGAATTTGAGGAGAGGTTAAAGGCTGTATTAAATGAAGTGGTAAAGTCTGATGGCCAAATTCTTCTCTTTATTGATGAGGTGCATACTGTAGTGGGGGCCGGTGCCTCTGAGGGCTCCATGGATGCCGGTAATTTATTGAAGCCAATGATGGCCCGTGGGGAGCTTAGATGTATTGGTGCCACTACCTTAAATGAATACCGTAAGTACATTGAAAAGGACAGTGCCCTGGAGCGGCGCTTCCAGCCGGTTATGGTAGGGGAGCCAAGTGTGGAGGATACTATTTCCATCCTCCGTGGCCTGAAGGAGCGGTATGAGGTTCATCACGGTGTACGAATCCGTGATGCGGCCCTGGTTTCCGCGGCGGTTCTTTCAGACAGATATATTTCCGACCGGTTCCTGCCGGATAAGGCCATTGATTTGGTGGATGAGGCTGCGGCCAAGCTCCGTACTGAAATTGAATCCATGCCGGCTCCGTTGGACGAGGTGCGGCGGAAGATTTTACAGCTGGAGATTGAGGAGCAGGCCCTGCAAAAGGAAACGGATGCAGCCGGCAAGGACAAGCTGGCCGCTATTCAGCAGGAAAAGGCCCAATTGAAGGAGGAGCAGGAGGCCCTGCAGGAGGAATGGGATGCGGAGCATCAGGCCATTTTGCGTATCCGTGGCATCAAGAAGGAAATTGATGGTGTGCGGAGCCAGATGGAAGCCGCTGAACGGGATTATGATTTGAGCCGATTAAGTGAGCTGAAATATGGCAAGCTGCCGGAGCTGGAGAAGAAGCTTCAGGATGAGGAAGCGGCTATAGCCGCCAAGGCCGGTGAGGACCAGCTGTTGAAAGAGGAGGTTGGTGAAGAGGATATTGCCAAGGTGGTAAGCCGTTGGACCGGTATTCCTGTTACCAAGATGATGACGGGAGAGCGGGAAAAGCTCCTGCACCTGGAGGATAATCTCCATGAACGGGTAATTGGCCAGGATGAGGCGGTAACGGTGGTCAGCGAGGCTATACTGCGGGCCCGGGCCGGCATCAAGGCCCCGGAGCGGCCTATAGGCTCCTTTATTTTCCTTGGTCCTACCGGTGTGGGTAAAACGGAGCTGGCCAAGACCTTGGCTGAGTCCCTCTTTGACTCGGAGCGCAGCATGATTCGGATCGATATGAGTGAGTACATGGAGAAGCATTCCGTGGCCCGGTTGATTGGTGCGCCTCCAGGCTATGTGGGCTATGAGGAGGGGGGCCAGCTTACCGAGGCGGTACGCCGTCAGCCATATAGCGTAATTTTGCTGGATGAAATCGAGAAGGCCCATCGGGATGTATTTAACGTATTACTCCAGATATTGGATGATGGTCGACTTACCGACGGCAAGGGCCGGGTGGTCAATTTCAAGAATACGGTTATCATCATGACCTCCAACCTGGGCTCCCATGAGATTTTGAACAAGGATTATGAGGAAGCAGAAAAGGCGGTACGGGATATCCTGAAGGATTACTTCCGCCCTGAGTTCCTGAACCGGGTAGATGATATCGTGGTATTCAAGGCCCTGGCCAAGGAGCAGGTAAAGGATATTGCCAACCTGATGCTGAAGAATCTCAACCAGCGGGTAAGCAAGCAGGTAAAGGTTACCCTTAGCTGGGATGAGGCCGTACTGCAATATCTGGCCGATGAAGGCTATGAGCCAAACTTCGGTGCCCGCCCACTTCGCCGCCTGCTGACCCACGTGGTAGAGACGGATCTGTCCAAGGCCATTATCCGTGGCGATGTGGCTGAGGGTGATAATGTGGCCATGACCATGCAGGAGGGCAGGATTGCCTTTAATAAGGCTTAAAAGAATCATTGTATTTGTGCTTTAGTGTACGCCGCCCAAATGGGCGGCTTTTTCTTTTGCTGTGTTAAAAAGGAATTGCAGTAAGTATTTAAAGGAAAAGCTGGAATATCCTGATACCAAGGGCTATTCCGCACGTAACCTCAAGTATATGGCCAAATTCGCTGCACTTTTTCCAGAAAAAGAAATTGTGCAAGAGGTGCTTGCACAATTATCATGGTACCATGTTGTTACCCTAATTAATCAGGTAAAAAGTACCATCAATAGAAGACATTAAGAACCGCATAGGAAAGTAAATAAAGTAAAATAAACACAAGTGGACATTTGCAGAGGACAAAGACTTTACAGATGTCCATAATTTTTGAAAAAGTCTTGAAAAACCCATAAGGCTGTGATATATTTAACGGGTAAGTGAATACATGAATGTGTTGATGAGGAGTATTAGCATTAGGGAGTCTTATAGAGAGCTGCCGGTTGGTGTGAGACAGCAGACGAGCTTTTGTGAACTGGCCTTTGAACAGCCAGCTGAATTCATACCTGTGGTTATGATAGTAGGTGGTGCCGGTGCTGACCGTTATATCAGGGGATTGCAGCCGCTTGTGGGGTTGTAGTCGGTGAGTGTGTGCTTTTTAGTGCAAAATTGAGTGGTACCACGAAAGGTAGTCTTTCGTCTCTTTGGGAGATGAAGGGCTTTTTATTTTGGAGATATTAGAAGGGGAGAAACACAATGAAGAATTATACCAAGTATTCCAAGGGTTATTATATGCCGCCAAAGCCGGATATGAGCTGGATGTACAAGGAGCATCCGGAGAAGGCACCTAAATGGTGCTCCGTGGACCTGCGGGATGGCAATCAGGCCCTGATTATCCCTATGAGTCTGGATGAAAAGATTGAGTTCTTCAAAATGCTGGTGGAGGTGGGCTTTAAGGAAATTGAGGTGGGCTTCCCGGCAGCCTCCGAGACGGAGTACACCTTCCTGCGTAAACTGGTGGAGGATAATCTCATTCCTGATGATGTTACGGTTCAGGTACTGACCCAGGCCCGGGAGCATATTATCAAGAAGACCTTTGAGGCCCTGGAGGGGGTAAAGAATGCCATTGTCCACGTGTATAATTCCACCTCAGTGGCCCAGCGTCAGCAGGTATTTCGCATGTCCAAGGAGGAAATCAAGCAGATAGCCATTGATGGGGCCCAGCTGTTGAAAAAATTGACCGAGGAGGCCGGGGCCAATTACCGGTTTGAGTATTCCCCTGAAAGCTTTACCGGTACCGAGCCGGAATATGCCCTGGAGGTATGCAATGCGGTCCTGGATGTATGGCAGCCAACGCCGGACCACAAGGCCATTATTAACATTCCGGTAACAGTGGAAATGTCCATGCCTCATGTTTACGCCATGCAGGTGGCCTATATTTCCCAAAATCTCAAATACCGTGATGCAGTGGAGCTGTCTCTTCACCCCCATAATGACCGGGGCTGTGGCGTAGCTGATACGGAGCTGGGGCTTTTGGCCGGGGCAGACCGGGTTGAGGGTACACTATTTGGCAACGGTGAGCGGACCGGCAATGTGGATATTGTAACCCTTGCCATGAATATGTTTGTTTTGGGCGTGGATCCGGAGCTGGATTTCACCGATATGCCAAAGCTGGTGGATCTCTACGAAAAGGTTACCCGCATGCAGGTGCCGCCTCGTCAGCCCTATGCCGGGGCTCTGGTATTTGCTGCCTTCTCCGGCTCCCATCAGGATGCTATTGCCAAGGGCATGAAGTGGCGGGATGAAAAGGATCCTGACCATTGGACCACCCCATATCTGCCTATTGACCCCCACGATGTGGGCCGGGAGTACGACGGAGATGTTATCCGTATCAACAGCCAGTCCGGCAAGGGCGGCGTGGCCTTTATTATGGAGCAGAAATACGGCATTACCATGCCCAAGAAGATGCGGGAGGATTTCGGCTATTGCGTAAAGAATGTATCTGACCACAAGCACAAGGAGCTTATGCCGGATGAAATTTATCAGATTTTCCACGACAATTATGTGAATGTGGAAAGCCCGTATAAGCTCATTGATTTTACCCTGCGCAAGGATATAGATGGCAGCCGCTCCGGTATTGTGGATTTGGAAATTGATGGCAAAATGGTTACCTTTAGTGCAAAGGGTAATGGCCGATTGGATGCGGTATCCAATGCTATTCAGGAAAATACGGATATCAGATATACAGACCTGACCTACAGTGAGCATGCATTGGAAATAGGTGCCAATTCCCGGGCTATGGCCTATATTGGAATAACGGGCACCGACGGGAAAATGACCTGGGGGGCCGGAATGGATACGGATATTATCACAGCCTCCATAATGGCCTTGTTCAGCGCAATAAATCGGATGAAGGCTGGAAAATAAATAGATATTACTGAGATGAGGGCAAGTATCTATAGCACTGTTTTGTCGCTAAAACTATTGTTTTGCTTTTAATCAGTCATTGAGAAAAATCCAAACTCGCTTCGCTCAGACAGTGGATGTTTTCTCAATGTGTAAGTATGCAAAAAATAGTTTTTTGACGCTCCAAAACTTATAGCTATATCTACTTGCCCTCATCATTTATTATTCAATATAATTATTCATGTGCTATTTTATCTCAATAAACTGGATGGAAAAAAGGAATAATTGCTATAGCCGTTGTCACATTTTTGTGTGTAATTCATGTAGAAGTTTTTTAGGAGGAACTATACTTATGAGAGCTGTTGTTACCCGTGTTAATTCTGCTTCAGTGGAAATTGATGGTAAAATTCATGGAGCTATAGATAAGGGCTTTTTGGTGCTGTTGGGGGTGGGACCTGATGATACTCAGGCGGATGCTGAAATTTTGGCGGAAAAAATCTGTAATTGCCGTATTTTTACAGATGAGAATGATAAGATGAATCTAAATCTGGAGGCTGTGGGCGGCAGCCTTCTGGTGGTTTCCCAATTCACCCTATTTGCCGATGTACGGAAACGCCGTCCCAGCTTTTCAGGGGCAGGCAAGCCGGATATAGCCATACCCCTTTATGAGAAATTTATGTCTGTGTGCCGTGAGAAGGGCTTTAAAGTGGAGCATGGGGAATTTGGGGCCATGATGAAGGTCAATTCGGAAAATGACGGACCGGTAACTTTACTGTTTGATACAGTGGAGTGGCGTAAATAATGGACAAAATGATGGTGTAAGGTTGGGCCTTCCTTGACACTATTTGCATATTTCAGTAAAATAAAATGGTATGGCTGGATAGTATACTCCAGTCAGAATAAATGATAATTAATGCTTTAGAAGGCTTAAAATTTAGTAGGGAGGTGTGTTATTATCATTGAAATAGTTGGAGCAGCTGTTGTTGCCCTGGCATTGGGCGGCTTTGGCGGATATATGATGCGCAAGCAGACGGCGGAGCAGCAGATTGGTTCTGCCGAGGAGGAAGCAAAGCGCATCGTTCGTGATGCTGAGGAAAAGGGAGAGGCAGCAAAGAAAATGAAGCTTCTTGAGGCAAAGGAGGATGTTCACCGTCTTCGCCAGGAGCTTGATAAGGATACTCGGGAGCGTCGTTCCGAGATTCAGCGCCATGAGCGCCGTATTGTTCAGAAGGAAGAAAATCTTGACCGCAAAATAGATGCTCTGGAAAAGAAGGAGGAGAACCTTTCTTCCAGAGAGGCCAAGCTGGAAAAGAGCCAGGCTGAAATTATGGAGCTGCATGAAAAGCAGAAGGAAGAGCTGGAGCGTATTTCCGGTCTTTCTCCTGAAGAGGCCAAAAACATGCTGTTGGCTGAGGTTGAGGACGAGCTGAAGCATGAAAAGGCCATTATGATCAAGGAATATGAGCAGCAGACCAAGGATGAGGCTGAGAAGAAGGCAAGAAATATTATTTCCCTGGCCATTCAGCGTTGCGCTGCCGATCATGTGGCTGAGACTACAGTTTCTGTGGTGGCTTTGCCAAATGACGAAATGAAGGGCCGTATCATCGGTCGTGAGGGCCGTAACATCCGGGCTCTTGAAACCATGACCGGTATTGACCTGATTATTGATGATACTCCGGAGGCCGTTATTCTTTCCGGTTTTGATCCGGTTCGCCGGGAGGTGGCCCGTATCGCTTTGGAGAAGCTTATTACCGATGGCCGTATTCATCCCGCCAGAATTGAGGAAATGGTTGAGAAGGCCCGCCGGGAGGTGGAGCAGCGTATTAAGGAAGCTGGTGAACAGGCTACCTTCGATACCGGGGTTCATGGTCTGCACCCTGAGATGATTAAGCTGTTGGGCCGTTTAAGATACCGTACCAGCTATGGTCAGAATGTGTTGAATCATTCGGTGGAGGTTTCCCACTTGGCCGGTATGATGGCCGCCGAGCTGGGCGTAGATGTTATGCTGGCCAAGCGGGCCGGTCTTATCCATGATATTGGTAAGTCCATTGATAACGAGGTGGAGGGTACTCACGTTACTATTGGTGCTGATATCGCCAAGAAGTACAGAGAGTCCAAGAATGTTATTAATGCCATTGCCGCTCATCATGGCGACGAGGAGCCTATGACTGTTGAGGCCGTTCTGGTGGCAGCAGCGGATGCTGTGTCTGCAGCCCGTCCTGGTGCCCGCCGTGAAAGCCTGGAGACCTATCTGAAGCGTCTTACCCGTCTTGAGGAAATCGCTGAGTCCTTCAATGGTGTTGAGCGTTGCTTCGCCATTCAGGCTGGCCGCGAAATCCGCGTAATGGTTAAGCCAGATAAGGTTGATGATGTGGAGGCAGTTGCCCTTGCCCATGATATCGTTAAGAAGATTGAGGCTGAGCTGGAATATCCAGGCCAGATCAAGGCAACCATCATCCGCGAAACCCGGGTAGTGGATTACGCAAAATAATTAAAAAATGGAATTTTAAAACCGGTGTGGTTCATCAAGAAATGATGGACTACACCGGTTTTTTTGCTCTCTCATAATGCCATGGCAACGATATGGTTTAAATATATGCCCGCATTGCGTGTATAAGTCAAAACAATAATCTGACTATTAGCATTTATATTCTGTGGCTGTTGCATTTTATCAATGCGACAGCCACTTTTTCGTGGTAAAAAAGATATGATTATAATATAATAGTTGCAGAATAATGATAGAATTGTGATAGGTGGTGGCGATGATGTTAATAAAACCTTCAACAGCCTTACGAAATGATTATGGGAAAATATCCATGATGGCTCGTGAGAGTCAGGAGCCGATTTATATAACTAAAAATGGCGAGGGCGATGGTGTATTTATGAGTATAGAGGCATTTGAACGCAGGGAAGCTATACTCAATATGCGGGAAAAGGTAATGTTGGCTGAGCAGGAACGAATAAGCGGAGCTAAAACTATGTCAGTAGCTGAGGCTAGGGAAAAATTGCAGGAGCGGTTTAATGAACTATGAAGTAAAAATATTGCCGCGGGCATGGGAAGACCTTGCGCGTATAATGGATTGGTACAGGTTGTCTTTTTCTAAGGAATCGTCATTGAAAGTGACTGGCAATATATTAAAGGCTGTTTCAAGATTGGAAAAATTTCCAGAGTCTGGTACTATGACGCCGGATGATTGGTTAAATCAGCGTGGCTATCGTATGGTTATTGCAGATAAACATGCTGCAATATATCGATTTATCAATGAGGCAATTTATGTATATCATATTTTTGATATGCGGCAAAATTATCCGGAAATTTTCCGAGGATTGGAGGAGAAATAACGAGCTT
>NZ_CAMYWM010000085.1 GCF_947302755.1 uncultured Anaerovibrio sp. | reverse complement strand
GAGCAGCTGACTTGTAATCAGCAGGTTGGGGGTTCAATTCCTCTCGCCAGCTCCATTGATCCTTACGCGGGTGTAGCTCAATGGTAGAGCCCCAGCCTTCCAAGCTGGTCACGTGGGTTCGATTCCCATCACCCGCTCCATTAAAAGAGTATTTTTGCCGGGGTGGCGGAACTGGCAGACGCACGGGACTTAAAATCCCGCGGTAGGAAACTACCGTACCGGTTCGATTCCGGTCCTCGGCACCACAAAAAATACTTGAAATCAATTTTATAATATGCTATAATGCTATTGTTATGCGGCCGTGGCGAAACGGCAGACGCGCTAGCTTCAGGCGCTAGTGGGGGTTGACCCCGTGGTGGTTCAAATCCACTCGGCCGCACCATTTATTTAGCTTTTATATGCGGTTGTGGCGGAATAGGCAGACGCGCTACTTTGAGGGGGTAGTGATCACAAGTCGTGTGGGTTCAAGTCCCACCAACCGCACCATATAGTTTAAAGGATGCCGGGTAAATTGCCCCGGTTTTTTTATTGCGTATATTCAACCAACAGGAGCCAGCGTCAAGAAGATGCCGGCTCTTTTTATGTTTTTTCCATAAATGTGTGATACAATACCAGTGCTTTTATTGAATTTCTTTTATGTGGGGGCTCTATGTTATTTTTTTTATCTATTCTTTTTGTTGTACTTACAGCTATTATGATTATTACCCAGAAGGCTCTGGAGGTGATTTTACCTGATAGCAGCCTAAGCCAGGGGAAAAGACTTATTCTATATATTGATTTGCTGCTGGTAGCCGGAATGGTTTTGGGCTTTACCAAGCTCCATGGTACTGTCATTGGGGGCGTTATCCTGCAGACTGCCACAATAATCTTTATGGCCCAGATAATATACGATTGGTTGGCCTTGGCCCATGTTATATTACGCTTTTTTAAAAAGAAGCTGCTGGATATACCTGAGGATTCCCAGCGGCGCAGGCTTTTAAAGAAGGCTGCACTATTACCCGCAGGTGCCCTGGCTGTATCGGCCTATGGCGGTCTTATTGAACGCAATAAAACGGTGGTCAGACGCTTTGATGTTCCCGTGGACCACATACCCGATGATATAAAGGGCTTTTCCATTGCTCAGCTCAGTGATATTCATTTGGGACCTTTTATGGGCTTGGAGGACCTGGATAAGCTTCTGGCCCAGGCCAGTAATTTAGGGTGCGATACATTGGTTATTACCGGGGATTTATTTGATGATAACCGGATTAATTTTAAGGCCGCCAGGCTGGTGGACAGCTATGTGGACAGCTTTAAATATGGTATTTATTATTGTTGGGGCAATCATGAACATATGCGGGGGCTGCCGGCCATTGATATAGCTCTGGAGGGGACCCGGATAAAGAAGCTGGTTAATTCCTTTGATATGGTTGGGGGCAGGGATTTGCCAATTTATATGGCCGGAGTAGATTATCCGATAAAACGGGATCAGTTTTCCTTTTTGCAGGAAAAATATACGGAATTGGCCTTGAAGGACATTCCTGAAAAGTCGGTCAAGATATTGCTGGCCCATCATCCGGATTTTATAGCTTCAGCGGCGGAATATAAGGCTAATCTGGTGCTTACGGGGCATACCCACGGCGGACAATTGGGCTTTTTGGGAATTCCCTTGGTGCCACCAATTTTTAAATATATCAGGGGCATTTACCAGGTGGGAGATACCATGGGCTATGTTCATTCCGGCAATGGCAGCTGGTTTCCCTTCCGTTTAGGCTGCCCACCGGAAATTGCTGTATTCACGCTTACAGAAAAGTAAGAGGGAAAAGCAGGATTTTCATGCCTAGGCGTCGTATTGAGAATATGGTAGGTTCGTACTGGAAACATCATAGGAGGGATGCATCATGAACATGAAAAAACTGGGTGCTATTTTGTTTGGCTGCATCATGGCAGGTGCGGTACTTGTTGGGTGCGGAGGACAGCAGGGTAATCAGGCGGGAACCCATGATACTCAGATTAAGATTGGTACGTTGACTCATCTGAATGCCAGTGAAGAAAGAATCAACGAAGTAATGAAGAAGATTGATGAAGAGACAGACGTGAACCTTGCCCATGATTATGCTTATTATGATAAGCTAACCTCCATGTTGATGGGGCTCGAATCCGGCAGTGTAAAGGAAGTGAGCCTCTACAATAGTGTGGCACAGTACATGATGGGACGAAATGACAAGCTGGCTATAGTAGAGCATCGAGGTATGAATTTGGAGGATTCCTTTTGTTGTGCTGTCCGCACGGAAGATAAACAACTGAAGGCTGATCTGGATAAGGCAATTGGCGAGATGAAAGCGGATGGTACCCTTGATAAATTTGTTAAAACTTATATTACTGATTTGAAAAACGGGGAAGAACCACCTGCAGTTACAATGCCGACTAATAATGGTAAAAAGCTGAAGATTGCAGTAACAGGTGATTTGCCTCCTTTGGATTTGGTTTTGGCAGATGGTACACCAGCAGGCTTCAATACAGCAGTGCTGGCGGAAATGGGCAAGCGTCTAAATATGGATGTGGAAATAGTGCAGATAGACAGTGCTGCCCGTGCATCCGCTTTGGCCTCAAAGAAAGTGGATGTGGTTTTCTGGGTAGCAGTACCGAAGGGAGACTCAAAGGTGCCGGCTGATATCGATAAACCACAGAATATGGAGATGACTACTCCATATTATCAGGACAAAATAGTTCACGTTGGTCTTAAAAAATAATTTTATATAGCTATATTTGTAACAAATAAAAAACAGGGCACCGATATTAATCGGTGCCCTGATATTTTTAATTCATGGCGGAGTGGGAGGGGTTCGAACCCTCGCGGCCTTGCGACCCTAACGATTTAGCAAACCGTCCTCTTCAGCCTCTTGAGTACCACTCCATATATGGCGGAGAGGGTGGGATTCGAACCCACGGTGCCGTAAGGCATCACTGGTTTTCAAGACCAGCTCCTTAAACCACTCGGACACCTCTCCATAGCAAGAAATATTATACCAAATAGTAAATAATACTGTCAAGGCTTGGTTTGACAGTATTATTTTCAATAAAAAGGCAAATTTGATGAGCAAATTGTGAAATAGTCATTGTTGATGGTAAGCATGATAAGGTAGTATAATTATAGTTAAATAAGATATAAATTGTGCTACGTGGAGGGCGATGATTATGCCAACTATAATAAAACCATCTGCTGCGATACGGCAAAATTATAATGAAATAGCACAGCTTTGCCGTGAATCGGCTTCCCCTGTTTATTTAACAAAAAATGGTGAAGGTGACCTGGTAGTAATGGATATAGATACCTATAATTGCCGGGAAGCGGCATTTGCTCTGCGGGAAGAACTGTTAGAGGTTGAAGAAGCACGGCGTGATGGAGTGGCAGATTTTTCTGCTGATGAAGTGGTAGCTGCTATGAGGCAGGCAGTGAAAAGGGCGGCAAAGAAATGAGATATAGAGTAGATGTTTCGCCTAAAGCACAAGAGCAATTAGTGGAAAAAGCCAGTGAGTATACCATCATGCAGGACGAAGCATTAGGCAATAAATTTATAGATTCCTTTGCTGCTGCCAAGACGTCCTTGGAAGGCTTGCCGGAACGGGGCTCCCATCGCTTGCGGTATTTGCCTTTAATGTATAGGTTGATTCCCTTTTGGCCGCATTTATGGCTGGTATATCGGGTGAGTAAAAAGAAAAAAGTTGTATACATAGACTTAGTTATAGATGATCGCAGTGATTATGGCAGCTTGTTTTGATAGATAATATTAATGGAAGCTGCAATTTTTCATACTTTTTTATATTAGAATTAATACCTAGGCAATGAGGTGAGATTATGTCGGATACGGAAATTATTAAAAATGAAAAGGAGCTTGAGTTTGCAATTTTCTGTATAGAAAATCTTGCAAGTAGATTAAAGGTCCCTGCTCCGGTGGTATATACTGCCCTTGCTGAGAAAAGTGATATACTTACCAGCTACATTATTCCGTGTTATGAAGCTCTGCATACTCAAGGTAAGGATTATATTATTGATGATATTCTTGATACAATGAAGATTAAGGGGGTACAGATATGACTCTTTATCACGGGTCAAATGTTGATGTTGTGGCCCCAGATTTACTACATTCACGCCCTAATGTTGATTTTGGAAGAGGATTCTATACAACTCCATTGTATGAACAGGCTGTTAATTGGGTAAGAAAATTTAAAAAGCGTGGGGACAAGGCAATCATTATAAAATACGCATTTGATGAGACAGCTGGTACTGTGCTGAAAATAATGAAATTTGAGTCTTATTCAGAGGCATGGCTAGATTTTATTTTGAATTGTCGTTCAGGTAAAGATTATTCAGATTATGATATTGTTATGGGCGGCGTAGCGAATGATAAGGTGTTTAATACCGTTGAGCTGTATTTTAACAATCTGATAGATAAAAAGGAAGCCTTAAAGCGGTTAAGGTATGAAAAACCAAACTGGCAGGTGTGTTTTCGGACAGAGGAATCACTGAATTATTTGAAGTATATTGGGAGTGAACGGTTATGAACGCTGATCCTGTGTTGTTGCAAATGAAATATTCGAGGATAGTAGCTCTGTTGGCAAAGAGAAAAAATATTTCGTTGATGGATGCTTTGACAATATTTTATCATTCCCAGGTATATCAGCTTATGAGCGAGGGGATATCGGATATGCACTGTATGAGTGATGAATATCTCGTGGATGAGTTAATGATGGAATAAATAATTATTGTCAAATTTGCAGTTGAACTATAAATTTGCCATAGATTAGAGGAGTCGTTGCATTGCAATGGCTTCTTTTTATTGACACTATGGAGACTAACTTAGTATACTTAGTAAAAGATACATTAAAAAGCTTGGAAAGGAGAATGGATATGGCAGTTTCTAAAACCGTTACCTGTTCTTTTACGTTAGATAGAGAGACTTATGATGCCTTTAAAAGTATTGTTGTTAAAAACCATGAAAACGTTAAGGGTAATTTAATAAGGTATATGAAGGATGTTATCCAGTTCGAAACCGCCAATGCGGCAACTTTGGCAGCAATAAAGGAAGTCGAGGAAATGAAAAAGAATCCGTCTGTTGGCAAATCCTATTCGGATGTTGATAGGATGATGGAGGATTTGTTGGCGTGAAGTATGTAGTAAAGCCTACTAGCCAGTTTAAAAGAGATTTGAAGCGTGCAAAAAAGCGTGGATACAATATTGACCTTATTACGGATGTTATCAAAAAGCTGGCTCAGGGAGAGGAGCTTCCGCCAGAAAATAAGGATCATCAATTAAGTGGTAAGCTGGCAAAGTACCGGGAGTGTCATATTACACCGGATTGGTTATTGATGTATGAGATAGATGATATATATTTATATCTGTATCTGGCAAGAACTGGAACCCATAGTGATTTGTTCTGATGGACAAAGCAATTAAATTTATTAATTTATCATTTTATAAGCGAGGTGAAATCACCGGGCTGCGGGAGGGTGGTCTGGTGTCTGTTTGCAGAATATAGCAGAAGAAATTATTGAATTTGCCGATAGAAGCGAAGCCATGGCTTTGCTGGGAGAAAGAGACGAATATGTTCGTGTATTGATGGAGAATTTTGACGCTCGGTTCATTAGCCGGGGAGAGGTGCTGGAAATCAGCGGTGAAGCCTCCCAGGTGGAACCGGCGGCCAAAATTATGCGGGAGCTGCAGTACCTGTACAGACAGGGCAATGCCATCACCATGCACGAGGTAAGATATAGTATAGGTTTGGTAAAGGGGGGCAAGGGGGAGGCCCTTCACAGCTTATTTGGGGATACCATTTTGGTAACCTCCCGTGGCCGTCATGTACGCCCTAAGACTTTGGGTCAGCGTGTTTATGTGGATGCTATTAAAAGAAATTCCATCACCTTTGGTGTGGGGCCTGCGGGAACGGGCAAAACATATCTGGCGGTGGTTTTGGCCTGTGCCGCTCTTCGCAATCGTGAGGTGGAAAAGCTGATTCTTACCCGTCCAGCGGTGGAGGCTGGAGAAAAGCTGGGCTTTTTGCCAGGAGATTTGCAGGAAAAGGTTGATCCATATCTTCGTCCCCTTTATGATGCCTTGCAGGATATATTGGGGCAGGACACATATCAGAAGCTGATGACCAAAGGGGTTATTGAAATTGCTCCCTTGGCCTATATGCGTGGCCGCACTCTGGAAAATGCCTATGTTATTCTCGATGAGGCACAGAACACCACTGCCAAGCAGATGAAAATGTTTTTGACCCGTCTTGGCTTTGGTTCCAAGATGGTGGTAACCGGTGACCCAGGGCAGATAGATTTACCAAGGGGAGTTACCTCAGGATTAATAGAGGCAACAAAGGTCCTTGAAAAGGTTAAGGGCATTGAAATAGTACGCATGGAAGCCATGGATGTAATCAGACATGACGTGGTATCAAGAATAGTGGAGGCCTATGACCGTTATGAGGCTTCCCGTAAAGAAGATTAATAGGAGATTTGCCAATGGATGTTATTATCAGCCGTGAGCCTGAGGCTTTGAAGCTGGAGCCGGAAATAGAAGAAATTGTACGCCATGCAGCTTAGGTAACCGGCCCCCTTTACGGAGTGGAAAATGGCGAGGTAAGCATTACCTTGACCAACAATGAGTATATTCATCAGCTGAATAAAAAATATCGGGGCCTTGATGGCCCTACCGATGTGCTGTCCTTTGCCTTTGCTGACAGTCAGGAGGATGAACCGGAGATTGAAGGGGGACTGGAAACGGAAATATTGGGTGATATTATTATTTCCGTGGAAAAGGCCCGGGAGCAGGCTAAGGAATATGGCCACAGCTTAAAAAGAGAGCTGTCCTTCCTGACGGTTCATGGTATGCTGCACCTCATGGGCTATGACCACATGGATGAGGAAGAGCGGCTGGAAATGGAGGAGGAGCAGCGTTATGTAATGGGGAAGCTGGGTATCAGCCGTGATGACGGTGATGATAAGGATATGCAGCTGCCATTGGCCCAGGCTCCTGATGTTGTAAAGGGCAAGGGTGTAGAAATTGACATTAACTCTATTCCTAAAAATGAGCCCAAGAAATTGCCAAAGGATTATAAATCCGGCTTTGTGGCAGTAATCGGCCGTCCAAATGTGGGTAAGTCCACTCTGATAAACAGCCTTATCGGCCAGAAAATCGCCATTATGTCCGATAAGCCTCAGACTACCCGCAACAGAATTATGTGTGTGCTGACCAAGCCAGATGCCCAGCTGGTATTTTTGGATACTCCTGGTATTCATAAGCCTATTGATAAGCTGGGGGAATACATGGTAAAGGCTGCTGAAGGTACTTTGCAGGAGGTTGACGCCATTATTTTCGTGGTGGATGCCAACGAGAAATTTGGCCCCGGGGAGCATTATATCCTGGAACGGCTGAAGTCCACCAGGAAGCCGGTTGTACTGGCTATTAATAAGGTGGATTTGCTGGAGGACAAGGAGGCCTTGCTGCCGATTATTACCAGCTACAATGCTAAGTACGATTTTGCCGCCATCGTGCCAATTTCTGCCCTGGAAGAAAATAATCTGGAGGGGCTGCTGGAGGAGGTAAAGAAGCACCTGCCCAAGGGGCCCCAGTATTATCCTGAGGATATGGTGACTGACCAGCCGGAGCGATTGATTATTGCGGAAATGGTGCGGGAAAAGGTTCTGCATCTCACCCGTGACGAGGTACCCCATTCCATAGCCGTTGATGTGGACGAAATGAAGACCCGGGATAACGGTGATAACTATGTGCGGGCCACCATCTATGTGGAGCGGGATTCCCAGAAGGGAATCATTATCGGCAAGAAGGGGGCCATGCTGAAGGAAATCGGGGCCCAGGCCCGTCAGGATGTGCAGATGCTCCTGGGGGGCAAGGTATTCCTCGACCTTTGGGTCAAGGTGAAGAAGGATTGGCGCAACAGGGATAATATCCTTAAAGGATTTGGTTTTGAATAATGGGACAATATCAGACGGATGCCCTGGTTTTAGGTGTGAAAAACTGGGGTGAGGCAGACAAAATTATTACCCTGTTATCCCGTGACCATGGAAAGATTACGGCTACGGCCTTTGGCTGTCGTCGGCCTAAAAGTCCCTTGGCCGGTGCCCTGCAAATGTTCAATGAGGTGGATATTCAGCTTACCAAGGGCAATCGCCTGGACACGGTCCGGCAGGCCTCTCTAAAGCATGCCAACCGCACCATGAGCACGGATTTTTCGGCCATGGCCTATGGAGCCTTTGTGGCGGAGCTGGCCACCAATCTGGCAGTGGAGGGCTTTCCCCAGGGGGATATGTACGATAAGCTTTTGGAGGTGTTCAACGCCTTTGGCAGCCGCAATCCCCGTATTGCGGCACTGGCGGCGGCCTTTCAGATTTTGGAGTTTTCCGGTATGCAGCTGTCCTATGACAGATGTGTGAGGAGCAATCAGGAAATTGAGGGGGACGCATATTTTTCTATTCAGGAGGGTGGTGCCATATCACCTGAAATGGTACGGCCTGAGGACAGGGATATTATGGAATATCCGGCGGCACTGCAGGTATTTATCGGCCAGCTGCTGAGGCTGAATTGGCTGGATAAGCCTGCCTTTAAGGTGAACGGACGTATTATGGTCCAGGCGGAAGCCCTGCTGTTAGGGTATTTATACAGTATGTTTGGCAAGCCCATGAAATCCTTGAAGTTTATCCAGCAGCTGTAATACCTCCTCCGCCCTTCGGGCACCTCCCCCAGAGGGGAAGGCTGTTTTTTTGCAAAAAAAAGAGGGATGAACCCAAATCGTGAAATTTGGGCCATCCCTTTTTTCTTTTAATTATTTACCGAAATGTCTCTTTAACAGACCTTCAAACCCTTTGCAGTGACGGGCCTCATCCTTGCACATTTCATGTACAGTGTCATGGATAGCATCCAGATTCAGCTTCTTGGCAAGAACAGCCAGCTTCTTTTTGCCCTCGCAAGCACCAAATTCAGCATCTACACGCATTTTGAGATTTTTCTCAGTGCTGTCGGTCAATACCTCGCCTAACAGCTCAGCAAATTTTGCTGCGTGCTCAGCCTCCTCCCAAGCATAACGCTTGAAGGCCTCGGCTACCTCAGGATAGCCCTCACGGTCAGCTACCCGGCTCATAGCCAAGTACATACCAACCTCGGTGCACTCGCCGTTGAAGTTCTGCTTTAACCCTTCAACAATCTCGGAGTCAACACCCTGAGCTATACCCAGCTTGTGTTCATCAGCCAGCTGCTGGCCGCTCTCGTCCATCTTGTTGAATTTTTCCGAACCAACATGGCAGATAGGGCACTCATCTGGTGGAGCATCCCCCTCATGAACATAACCGCATACGCTGCATACATATTTAGCCATAAAATACCTCCTTACAAATAATACACACAAAGGATTTCTTACTTACAATTATATATAAAAAATTCAAAAAATAAAGAAATTTTTTATTATATGCACAAAAAATCTAATTGAGGCCAGACAGCAGGGAGAAAAGATTTTTGTGCAGCCACTGGGGCGTTTGTAGTTATGGGGTAAATGTGATAAAATTGCTTGTTAGTATCAATATGAATTATACAGAAAATAGTAATATTCCAGGAGAAAAATATGTTTGAAATAATTTCAAAATCGCCAATGGACACGGCGGCCATCGGTGACAAAATCGGCAGACACCTTTCTGGTGGTATGGTGATATGCTTATATGGTGACCTGGGGGCAGGGAAGACCCTTTTTGTGCAGAATTTGGCCAAGGGCTTGGACATAGAGGAGGAAGTAACCAGCCCCACCTTTAATTTAATGAATGTTTATGAGGGCAGAATGCCCCTTTATCATTTTGACCTCTATCGTCTGGAGCAGGAATACGAGCTGGAGGATATTGGCTTTTTTGATTATGTTGGTGATCCTGATGGTATAGTGGTGATTGAATGGGCGGATAAGTTTGGGGACTGTCTGCCGGACGATTTTGTCCTGCTTACTATTGAGCGTATAGCGGGGGATGATAACCAGCGGCGATTGATTTTTGATATACATGGTGAGGCATATACCGATTTTTTACGGGAGGTTGAGGGGCTGTGCCAATTTTAGCAATGGATACTGCCACCATGGTTTCCAGTGTGGCTGTGGCAGATAATAAACGATTACTGGCGGAATTGATTGTGGAAAACAAGCTGACCCATTCGGAAACCCTGCTTCCTCATGTGGAGCAGGTCCTTGATATGGCCGGAACCGGGAAGGAGGCTTTGGAGGCGGTGGCTGTAAGTATTGGCCCAGGCTCCTTTACCGGCCTTCGCATAGGTCTGGCGGCGGCCAAGGCTATAGCCTATGGCCTGAGCATTCCTATTATAGGCATTCCCACCATGGAGGGACTGGCCTGGCATTATCCTGTTCCGGGAATACGGGTGGCCGGGTTTATCGATGCCCAGAAGGGAAATGTTTATACGGCCCATTATCAGTGGAATGGCACTGACTTTGATGAAGTGCGGCCAATTGAGGTATTATCCCTGGAGGAGGCCATCAAGGTCTGTGGCGGGCTGTCAGGTACGGTGGTGGCTGTGGGCGATATGGTGGCCAAGAAAATGACGAAGCTGGAAGCCCTGCCGGCCAATTTGCTTATTCCGCCGAAGCATACCATGATGCCAAGAGCAGCTAATATTGCCATGGCGGGTTTAAGGAAGCTGGCAGCAGGTCAGGTGGGCTCAGTGATGGATATGGAGCCGATTTATATAAGAAAGTCCGAGGCAGAGGTGCTGTGGGAAAAGCGTCAGGAGAAGCTGAAGCAGGAGGCACAATGACCTATATGTCACCTAGCTGACACTGAGGTCGGTTTTCGCCCAGTACCATTGGGTGCTTCCCTCCATAAGGGACCAGCTCATTTTATCCGATGCTAACGGGTGCTAAGACTCCCTCCTCTTAGGTGGGAGTAAAGC
>NZ_CAMYWM010000084.1 GCF_947302755.1 uncultured Anaerovibrio sp. | reverse complement strand
GCTCTCTTGGCCATTGTCATGACCAAGATGAACCGCTGTCCATACGGTATCACCAAACCGATTTGCGACCGTTGCGAAATTCAATGCTTCGGCGACAAGAACACCAAGCAGTTCAACGAGATAATGAGCTCTGCCAGCACCGGCATGATGTTCAAGCATCCGATTATGGCCTTTAAACACAAGATGGCCAGCCTGAGCGTGGACTATTCCAAGAGCAAGCAGGAAAAGAACGAGCGGGAGAAGGCTGAAGCCAAGGCCAAGAACGCTGCCGAAAAGGCCAAGGCCCGTGAGGAAGCCAAGAAAAACAAAGAAACGAAGAAAAAAGAGAAGAAGAAAAAATAAATTCCAAATTAAATTCATGCATTTAAGAAGCTCCCAGCTGTCCTTTGGCCAGCGGGAGCTTCTTATTTCCCTTAATATTCCTACTAAACTGATGGGGTTAGTCCCCACCATCAGCAACCGGAATTATTTGTAGTTGGTAGGCAGAACCTGGAAATGGGCCTTCGGATGAGCGCAAACAGGGCACTCCTCCGGAGCTGCTTCACCGGTGCATACATAGCCGCAGTTGGAGCACTGCCAAATAACCTTTTCATTCTTCTTAAATACCTTATCCTGCTCCACGTTCATGAGCAAAATCTTATAGCGCTCCTCATGCTCCTTCTCGATAGCAGCCACTGCCTCAAAGAGCTTGGCAATCTTTTCAAAGCCTTCCTCCCGGGCTACCTTGGCAAACTCCGGATACATGGAAGTCCACTCCTCATTTTCACCAGCTGCAGCTGCCTTGAGGTTATCCGCCGTGGAAGGAATCTTGCCGCCATTGACCAGCTTGAACCAGATTTTGGCGTGTTCCTTCTCATTTTTGGCCGTCTCAGTAAAGATGTTCTGAATTTGAACGAAGCCATCCTTTTTGGCCTGAGAGGCGAAATACTGATACTTGGTGTGAGCCTGGGATTCACCGGCAAATGCTGCCCACAAATTCTGTTCGGTCTTACTTCCCTTTAATTCCATGAAAAAACCTCCTCATAAATCATATATAAACAACACACAAAAGCTAAATGCTAACGGATAATAATTATCCGTTAGCATTAGTATACCATTTTTATGGGTAATGTCAAGCTTACATATTTTTTATTGGAAGCGGCCCACGGCTAAGGGCAATTGCTCCCGTTCTGGCTATTTCAATAATTTCAAATTCCGCCAGCATCTCGCAGATCGCATTGATTTTACTCTGGGAGCCGGTCAGCTCAATCACCACATTTTCCGGACTGACATCCACTATCTTCCCCCGGAAAATATCCACTATATTGCGAATATCCGCCAGGGAGCCCTTGGTAGCCCGCACCTTCAGCAGCACCAGCTCCCGGATAATGGAATCCACCAGCCCAAGATTTACGATTTTTATTACATCAATGAGCTTGCTGAGCTGATTTACCACCTGCTCCAATTCCCGGTCGTCCTCTACTGAAACCTCAATATTAATCCGGGTAACATCCTCATCCTCGGTATAGCCGGCGGAAATACTTTCAATGTTAAAGGCCCGACGGCTGATAACTCCCGATACATGGGTCAATACACCAGGCTTGTTATCTACCAGCACGGCCAAAATATATTTTTTCATTCTTCGCCACCTCCCAAAACCATATTATCCAACTGAGCTCCGGGAGCCACCATTGGTAATACGTCCTCTGTGGCTGGCAGCATTACGTCTATAAGGATTGGCCCCTCTACATTGAGGGCCTTCGTCAAGGCCTCCTTCAGCTCCTGGGGCTTTTCTATCCGACAGGCCTGCATACCCATGGCCTCAGCCAGCTTCACATAATCTGTTTTGCCTCCCAGCAGGGTCTGGGAATACCGCTTACCGTAAAACATCCGCTGCCACTGGGTAACCATGCCCAGCACCCGATTGTGGAGCAGGACTACCTTTACATCAATATTGTTGTCAGCTGCCGTGGACATTTCCTGGCAATTCATCATCACGGAGCCATCACCAGTGAACAGCACAACCCTCTTGTGGGGACATCCCAGCTTGGCACCCAGGGCGGCCGGCAGGCCATAGCCCATGGTTCCCAGACCGCCGGAGGTAATAAATTGCCGTGGATTGCGGCTGTTAAAGAACTGGGCCGCCCACATCTGATGCTGGCCCACATCGGTAACCACAATGGTATTCTCATCCACCATAGCACTGACCATATCCACCAGCTGCTGGGGCATAATCACCTGATCATTGGTGGTGTAGCTGAATGGGTATTCCCTGTTCATTTCCACCACATAATTGTGCCACTTGCTGAATTTATTCACATAATCCTCATCTGATTGATGGAGGCCTTCCATAAAGATAGGCAATGACCACCGCAAGTCCCCAATTATCGGATAATGGGCAAATACATTTTTATTGATTTCCGCCTTATCCACTTCAAAATGAACAATTTTGGCGTTAGGGGCAAAGGCATCCAGCTTGCCGGTTACCCGGTCATCAAAGCGGACACCTACGCCAATCAGCAGATCACTTTTTTGTACAGCCATGTTGGCGGCATAGGAGCCATGCATTCCCACCATGCCCAGGAAGCCCTCCTGTCTGGCCGGAATACAGCCCAGGCCCATCAGGGAGCTGACCACAGGAATACCGGTATATTCCACGATTTCCCGCATAATATCCGTTTGATCGGATAAGGTAACACCTCCGCCAATGAAAAACACCGGACGCTTGGTGGCCCTTAGGGCCTCCACCACATCAGCCACCTGCTGCTCATCACCGGTAAAGTCCCCCTTGTAGCCCCGCAGCTTCACCTGCTGGGGATATTCATAATCCACCATGGAGGTAAATACATCCTTGGCAATGTCGATAACCACCGGCCCCGGGCGGCCGGTACGGGCAATAAAAAATGCTTCCTTGATTACCCGGGGAAGCTCTGCTGCCTTTTTCACCAGATAATTATGCTTGGTAATAGGAGTAGTAATCCCCACAATATCCGCTTCCTGAAAGGAGTCCTTGCCGATGAGCGGATTGGTCACCTGCCCGGTAAAGCATACCAGCGGTACCGAATCCATATTGGCCGTGGCGATACCGGTAATTAAATTGGTAGCCCCGGGGCCCGAGGTGGCAAACACCACTCCCACCCTGCCGGTTGCCCGGGCATAGCCATCCGCAGCATGAACAGCTCCCTGCTCGTGGCGGGTCAAAATATGCGGAAATCTGGCCTGATATACGGCATCATATAAATCGAGAACGGCCCCGCCGGGATAACCAAATACCAAATCAACATTTTCTTTTTTCAGACTCTCCAGAATAGCCTGGGCTCCATTCATCTGCAAAGAAAACTCCCCCTTATATAAAATACACTACTCATACATCATCTATGAATGAAAATTATAATATTGTCCACTGAGTACATATTATACAATAACATTTACATCATTATCAACATTTCATTGTTAAATTGTGTATACTTTACAGAATTTTACTACGAAATCTTAGTGAATCAAATCCAAAGGATGCAGATGAGCTCTAGATTTCGTTGTAAGGGCGTGTGGACACCGTCAGGTGTCCAGTAAGCTTGCCATAATTGTTCTCTATGAAAACACATAGACTTAACACAGCCCCCTTTGCGTATTCCTTCCCACCCATTTAACAAGCCTCCGCCCCCTGTGGTATTTCCATGGTCTTAGCTGAGCAGCTGACACTGACCGCTACGGGTGCTTTACTCCCACCTAAGAGGAGGGAGTCTTAGCACCCGTTAGCATCGGATAAAAATTAATTGAAAAATCATGGACATTTTCTCTACCATTAATATATGATGTAGGTAAATATTTATATACAAAGACAGCGAGGGTAAGATAGTTATGCTACATAAATTAAAATATTTTTTATCCGTCATTATTACTACAGCACTTATACTGGTCATCTCACCTGGTCAGGCCAGGGAGTATTTGCTCCAGACGAACCAGGACAGGCCGGTGCGCATTGGCCTGTTGTCCATCAATCAGGACACAAACCGCCGCAGCCGGGAATTGCTGGAGCAATATATCAAGGTCTACCTGCAGGAGCTTTCCAAAAGCACCCATCTGGGCTATGAATATATTATGGTAACCCCCGAAGCAGGACAGCGATTGCTGAATAACGGTGAATTAGATCTGTTGGCACCAGTCCTGGGGCCAGCAGACAATACCTCTGACAGAATATATAGCGAAGGTGAGGCCTTTTACTGTATGCTAAGCCTTTTTGCGGTTCCGGACAGCAAGCTGAATGTTCGGGACAGCTCCACCATGGACAACATCACCATAGGTTATGTGGCAACAGAAGATAATGCAGGATATATAACCTATTATGTAGAAAGCCAGGGCTGGCACAACATCCACTATGTGACCTACCCAAATGGCAAAGCCATGATTGAAGCCCTGCATGGCGGGGAGATACAAGCAGCCATGGATGATGGCTCCAACCTGCGGGGAAATGAAATAGAGCTGGCGGCCATAGCCATTGGCCTAGGTCAGTTTACAGCTCTCCCCTCCAAGCAGCCTTTGGTTTTGGCCTTAAACAACGCAATTATAGATACAGAATTAAAGAACCCCTCCTTTGGCACGCGATTGCAACAGGAATACATTGATCCGGCAATTCACCACATTGTCTCCTATTCAGATACGGAACGTAATTATGCCGAATCAGCGGCTCCACTGCGAGTTGCCCTTCCAGGCAGCTTTCCCCCATTCATCGTGGAGGATAGCGGTATATTTAAAGATATTCTCGATGAAATTGGCAAGGACAGCGGCCTGACCTTTGAAATCATCCAGGCCAATGACCCACAAAATGCGGAAAAGCTGCTGAAAAATGGGGAGGCCGATATCATGGCCTACGTATATTCCGGTACCGACTATCAGCGTTCCATGACCTTTACCAATAATTTCATGGTGGTGGATTACTGGGCTATAATACACAAGGAAACAGAATTCTTTAACTCGCCAAAATCAATTGCCATACCGGCGAAAATTCCCGGTCTTATGGAATACGTGGAATCCCAATTCCCGGCTTCGGCCATTACTACCCTGGACACGGTGGAGGCTTGTCTGGATGGGGTGGAACACCATGAATATACCATGGCGTTAATCCCCAACCTATATCTGCTGCACTACAGCAGTCTGGCCACCAGACCTCAATTGAAGATTGCTGACAAGCACACCTGTCACGTTGGTCTCAGCTTTATGGCCAGCGAAGCAACTCCGAACAGATTGGTACATACCCTAAATACCGCCATTCAGCGAATGTCACCGGAAAAAGCCAATCGTATTATCAAAACAAATTCCCGTCCGGTGATTAATTTTGGCTATCTGTTGCAGGAATATCCCGCCACCATGGTGGCCACCATATTATTAATTTTGATGACCGCCCTGGGTATCGCCTTCATAGTAAACAATAACCGGCGAACCAGGCAAAGCAACATTCTGCTCAGTGAGAAAAACAAGGAGCTGCAGCAGGCCCTGGATGAAGTAAAGGCCCTGACCAGGGACCGGGATGCCTATAAGCAGGAATCAGAAACTGATCCCCTTACAGGACTTCTGAACAAAAAGGGAATTGCCCTCCGCTGTCACCAGCTAATGAAGCAAACACAGCCGGATGAGGCCATAGCCCTAATTATTATTGATTTGGATCACTTCAAGCAATTTAATGATACCTATGGCCATCAGTCAGGGGATAAGCTGCTGGTCACCTTTTCCAAGCTTCTGAAGCGCAACTGCACCGACATGACCGCCGCCGCACGATTTGGTGGCGATGAATTTTTATTAATGGTTCCCCTGCCAAAGGATTTCAGTATTCACGATATAAGGAAGCAAGCCCAATGGATTCTCACCTCTATTAAGAACATGATGGTGGATGGTCATCCCGCCAATGTAAGCGGCAGTATCGGTATTGCCATCGCCAAGGGGCAGGATATAAGCTACGACGACCTGTTCCGCCATGCGGACCGGGCACTATACAAGGTGAAGGCCGCCGGTCGTGACGGCTTCCAAATTTATGAGCAGCAATAAAATGATAACTTATTCAGGTGGAGTTTTAACTCCATCTGAATTTAGTTGAATATTCCCCCTTAGCATCGGATAAAATTAATTCCATAAAGAAACAAAAAAAGAAGACTGCGGCATGGTGTCTCGAAACCACTCTTGCCACAGTCCTCTTTTTATATTAAGCGCATAAAACAAATTTAAGTGTGTCCACCAGCTATATCCCCATTACATGAGATAACGCAGATATACATAGGCTGTACTGATGATGATGGACAAAATCATCAATGGGAAGGCGATCTTCATAAAGCCGATGAAGGAAATCTGACGGCCATGCTGAGCTGCCATGGAAGCAACTACAACGTTGGCACTGGCACCAATCAGGGTACCGTTACCACCAAGGCAGGCGCCCAGAGCCAGGGACCACCACATAGGCTCCAGATTGCTGAGGCCCATAGCACCCATATCCTTAATCAACGGTATCATGGTAGCTACAAATGGAATATTATCAACGAAGGCCGATGCAAGAGCTGACATCCAGAGAATAAGGATTGCCGTACCTTCTACAGAACCATGGGTAACCTTAATGCCCTCTTCAGCCAGCATCTTGATAACGCCAGTTTCTACCAGGGCACCAACCAAAATAAACAAACCGGCGAAGAAGAAGATTGCCGTCCACTCAACCTTGCTGAGAACCTTTGCAATCATTTCCTCATCCCTTGTAAAGGTGATCAACAGCAATAAGCCGGCACCGGAGAGAGCAGCAGTAGTTGACTCAAGGCCCAAGGCACTATGTGCAACAAAGAGGCTCATGGTCAATGCCAGAACCAGCAGACACTTTTTCATCAGTGGCTTGTTGCTGATCTGCTTGGAGGCATTCAGCTTCATTACCTGTGCCTGCAGCTCAGGAGTGGTATGGAGCGACTTGCCATAAATCATCTCAAGCAAGAATACAGTCACAATGAAAATAACAATTGCCGGAAGAGTCAAATGAATAATGAAATCCATAAAGCTCAAGCCTACAGCAGAGCCAATCATGATATTTGGTGGGTCACCTACCAGGGTTGCTGTACCACCAATGTTGGAAGCCAAAATCTGAGCAATGAGGAATGGCTTTACATCTACCTTCAGCTGGGAAGTAATACTAAATGTTACCGGAACCGTCAACAATACTGTGGTAACATTATCCAACAATGCGGAGCATACCGCCGTCAGCAAAGCCAAGGCCAGCAGCAATTTCATTGGCTGAGCCTTTACCCGCTGAGCCGCCCAAATGGCCAAAAAGTTAAACAAGCCTGTTTCCGCCGTAATATTTACGATAGTCATCATACCAATGAGCAAGCCCAATGTATTGAAATCTATGTGATGAATCGCAACCTCCTGAGAGAGTATGCCAAAGAGAATCATCAGCATAGCACCAACAATACCAACTATGGTACGATGGACCTTTTCCGAAATAATCAGTGCATATGCAGCTATGAATATCACCACTGCAATCGTCGTTGTATCCACAACACTACCTCCTCTAATCCTAAATATTTGTTTGACGATTTTTCGATGTACAATAACTTTACCATATAATTAATAATTTGTACATAGTAATTTTTTATTGATTTGAATTAAAATTGTATTATGAATATTTTTTTCTTCTCCAATACAGCTTTATTCTACGTCAATGGAGAGATTGGGCAATCCCCTTCGCTGCTTGGATACCTACGCCAAAAAAAGGTAAATTCCGGCTAAATTCATATAGAATATCAATCCCCTCTGAATAAGTCTCCAAATTATGCTATAGTAATATTACAGGGGATTTTCCCCCGCAAACCAATGACTGTTAAGGAGACGACAACGATGAACCTACTTAAACCTCGCTTAAAAAAGCTGCTTAATATTGTGGGAGCGGCCTCCCTGTCCGGCATCCTGATTTTTGGGAGTGCTCCATTGGCCCATGCCAGCTCCGAACTGACTGATAAGGGCTATCAGCTGGAGCAGATGATTATTTTTAGCCGTCACAATCTGAGAACGACTATTGTAAAGGACGATTCCTCAAGTGCCTCCATGATGAACCACAAATTACCTGAATGGAATATGCCCTCCGGTAATTTAACCATGAAGGGAGGTATTAATGAAACCATTTTGGGACAATATATGCAAGCCTATTTGCTGGATGAAGGCTTTATGCCCAATTCCTGGCAGCCGGCCTACGGAGAGGTGGATTTTTATGCCAACTCATATCAGCGGACCATTGCCACGGCCCAATATTTTGCGGTGGGAATGCTGCCAACGGCCAACGTTCCTATAAGACACACCTTAAGCATAAATGACCGTGACCCGGTTTTCATCAAGCCCCATATACTGGACACCCCAAAGCTATACGAATTGTGCATGAAATACCACAATGATAACTTTGAGGCATATAAGGCTGATTGCCATCGATGCTTTGGCAGCTTTGAAAAAATTTCCGATTTCAAAAATTCCCCCTTTGCCAAACAACACGGCATTAGCCATATTGACACCAGTAATTTATATTTAAATATGCAGGGAGAAAACAAAAATATCCTTAATTATTCCGGTGATGCCAGAAATGCCTATAAATTGCTGGATGCGATTATCATGAATTATTTTGAGGAGCCGGATAATAATATGGCAGACTGGGGCAGCGGTATGACGGACCAGGACTGGAAGAATATCGGCTGCATAAAAACCAGAGGCATCGAAATGATATCAGCCAATCCGGCCATTGCCCTAAGAAATTCCCATGATATTTTAAACATCATTGCGGATGACCTGAAAAATGATCGGCTGAAATTTGCCTTTTTATGCGGACATGATACCAATATTTTTAATATCCTGACCGTTCTTCAGGCGGAGGACTATACACTGCCTGAAACCATATTGACCAAGGCCCCCCTGGGAATAAAAATCGTTTTGGAAAAGCGGCAGGATGCCGCCGGTAATCTGTTCATTAATCCATACCTTATGTATATGTCCGACCGGCAGCAGCGCAATTCCTCCCAGCTCAATCTACAGCATCCGCCAATGCTGTATCCCCTCAGCTTCAAGGGACTGCACAAAACGGAGGATGGCTTGTATCCCTACGCGGAAATAGAGGAACGGTTGAATATGATTAACGACCAATATAATGAATATTGTGTCATAAAATGATAGCTTATTCAGGTGGCGTCTTAACTACGCCTGAATTCAGTTGAATTTTACCCAAAACGCTACAGGTGCTGTACTCCCGCCTAACAGGAGGGAATATTATCCTCCGTTAGCATAGGATAAAATAAACAAAAGCAGGGCCGCGTGACAATACGAAGCAATCGTATTAATCACTGACTCTGCTTTTTCCTTATACATCAATAATAAAGCTCCGCCTATCGGCCCCCGGGCTTACTTCTCCTCCCTGGAAAATTTCACCGCTGCCCTGGCCAATTCGTCAGTGGAATCCACAAAGACTCCCTCCAGTCCATACATGGATACTGCCACCGGTACCTCAGTGCAGCCAAGGATAAAGGCTTCGGCTCCCTGCTTCCTCATGTCCGCCAATAAGGCTCTGATGTCCCCCGTATCATAGGCCTCATTATTGGCCTTGACCCCATCATAAATCATGTCATCGACAATATGCTGCCTTTGGGCGGCCGGTGCGATACACTTGATATTCTTGGCCTCCAGAGCCTTCTGGTACAAGCCGGTACTGATGGTGCCACTGGTGGCCAGCAATCCCACCTGCTGATACCCCTGCTCCATAATATGGTCTACAGCCACGTCAATAATGGACAGTACAGGAATGCTTATATGGGGCAAAATCTCCGGCAGAAAATAATGGGCCGTATTGCAGGCCATAATGATGAAATCCGCTCCCCCCGCCATGAGCCGCTTGGCACTTTTCACCATCTCCGGTACAGGCGACGGACCCAAGCCCTTGATTGCTCTGGTACGGTCCGGAATCAGGCAGTTATTGTCCACCAGCATAGGAATATGCTCCTGATCCGCCTTGGCCGGTGTGGACAAAATTATTTTTTTCATCAAATCCACTGTGGCCATGGGCCCCATACCACCTAAAATACCAATTGTTTTCATACTGCTCACTCCTAAGTTTACCATTTTTCACCTGTCTAAAGGATATCATTATCACTAAATATACGCAAATGAATAAATAATTTGTTTTTTAAAATTATTGCTTGCATTATCCCCAGCTTTCATTTATAATAAAACACGGTTGATTTCAAGTTACTGGGGGCGTAGCTCAGCTGGGAGAGCACATGCCTGGCAGGCATGGGGTCAGGGGTTCAAGCCCCCTCGTCTCCACCAGAAAAAAGATAACCTCGAAGCCTTTATTGCTATTGGTTTCGAGGTTTTTTGTTTCCTCTGTCACCGGTGAAGCAATAAAGCCGGACTGCCCCTCCTTCCTATTAATTGGCCCAAATCAAGGAAGAATACAAAAAACTAATTTTTTGTGACAAATTAGGTAAAATCTGCCAAATACCTGACCACAGCCGGCGAAAAATCGGTGTGCCCTCCGATTAAAAAAAATGTAATACTTTCCTTCCTGATACGTAGATAAGGATAAGAGTCGTAATAAACACAAAAGAGGTGCGGAATAATGGAACAGGTAAGCAATGTATTGAGGCCGAACAAGAAAGAATTAAATCATGATGAAATGAACAAGGTAGCCGGTGGGCTCCTTACCCACGGAAGACCCTTCTCCCTGCCGGATACCCATCCCCTTTCACGTACAGCTCAGGGAAACAGGCTGGTAATCAAAAGACACTGAAATCGGGTACTATGCTCCCGCCTAAGCGGAGGGAGTCTTTGCACCCGTTAGCAACGAATAAAAAAGGTGCTGTGATGAAATGTGAGAGCATTTTATCCACAGCACCTTTTTACTATGAACACTTAGCGAGCACAAGCCTACGGCGCAGTGGGAGCTTAGTG
>NZ_CAMYWM010000083.1 GCF_947302755.1 uncultured Anaerovibrio sp. | reverse complement strand
GCGGCGGTGAAGAGCAAGGCGGCGGCCAAGAGCAAGGCGGCGGTGAAGAGCAAGGTGGCGGCCAAGAGCAAGGCGGCGGTGAAGAGCAAGGTGGCGGCCAAGAGCAAGGCGGCGGTGAAGAGCCACCCCCAGTTGACCCTACAGAGCAAGTAGTTACGGAATATTCCGGCGTGACTGGGGCAACCCAGGTGGCTGATTCCGGTACCGATGAGATGAACAGTAACTCCAACCTGGGGGATGCTGCCTCCAAGGCGATGATTGATATGGCCCATGATGTACATACGGTAAGCCTTACTGATGATCAGATTGCCCGTATGTTGTCGGGAGATGATGGGGCAGATATTGCTTCCAACAAGACCGGTGTAGTAAATGAGCAGATTGAAATATCTGAATATGCCGACGGAGATAATGCAGGAAAGGTGGAAAAGTAAGAAATGAATAAATCAGTATTAGCGGCAGCGGTGCTTTCCTGTGTGGCAAGTATGTCAGCTTTTTCGGTGGCAGGAGCCGCACCTGCCGTTCCTGAGCCAGGTGACAGTCTGGAGGCGGTAACAGAAAAGCCGGCTCCAGAATTGGACAATCAATTGCCAAATCCGGCCAGTCAAAAGCCGGCCCTGCGGTTTACTCTTAATGACATTAAGGTGGAGCAGCCGGAGACCAATTTTGATCAAAAGCAGCTTCAGGCCATTGCCAGTAAAGCTGTGGGCCATGAGATTACGGTAAAGGATTTGGACAGCGTCTTATGGGAGCTGGCTACCTATGGACGGAGCCATGGCTATCCGGCAGCTTATGCCTATGTGCCGGAACAAAAGGCCAAGGGAGGCGTCCTGATAGTCCGTTTGGCTCTGGGCCGCTATGATGAAATACAGGTGGATAGCCACGTGAAGCCTGCTCAGGCCGAGCGGGCCCGTGGCTTGCTGGCAGGATTGAAATCAGGGGGCATTATCGAGGAAAAGTCCCTGGAGACTAGTCTGTTTAACGTTAATGAAATGTATGGTGTGGAGGCCCGTGGTTCCTTGAAGCCGGGCAGCAAGGATGGTACCAGTAACCTGACGGTTACCCTGACACCAGGGAAAAAGCAGACGGCCACCCTGTATGCCGATAATTATGGCTCCAAGTCCTCCGGACGGTACCGTTACGGCTTTCAGGCGGATTTTATGGGCCTGGGGGATACGGACAGCCGCTTTACAGTAGGTGGACTCCTGTCCAACAATAATTTGCACAATTACAATTTGGGCTGGGAAACCCATGTGGGCCACAGTGCCACCACCCTTGGCATCCGGTACAGCCGCATGGATTATCAGCTGGGCAGTATCTTTACTGACCTGGATGCCCGTGGTATAGCCAATACCCTTAATATTTACGGCAAAACACCGTTGTGGAAAACGGTGGGCTCCAGCCTGTCCGTAAAGTATGGCTTTGCCTATCGGACGATGACCGATGAAATGCGCAATAACGGGGTCAATATCAAAAAGCACAGCAATGTGGGACATGTTGGCTTGGAGGGCATGCTGCGCAATACGACCAGCGGCTTCTCCATGCGATATGATGTGGCTGGCTATATCGGCGATGTGGCCTCAGATTCCCAATGGGGGGATATAGTGGGCCAGGCCGGCAATACCCTGGGTAATTTTACCAAGGGAGTTTTGGAGGTCAATGCCTTGCAGAAGCTGGGCCGGGATTTTGATTTGGTATTTAACTTCCAGGGGCAAAAGTCCAGCCGGAACCTGGACAGCTCAGAGCAGCTGTTCCTGGGCGGCCCCCGTGGTGTCAGGGCATATCCTTCCGGTGACGGGGCCGGAGATGAGGGCTATCTCAGCACCCTGGAGCTTCATTACCGTACACCGTTGCAGGGCTTGATGTTTAGGGCCTATTATGACATGGGTCATGTAAAGGTGGCCCGGGATGGTCATTTGGGCGGCCAGACCCTGAAGGGCTGGGGCATAGGCCTGACCTATCAGCATCCTGATCATTATTTTGTAAAGCTGGATTACGCCCGCCGCATCGGGCTGACCAATAACCCCAGCGAGGACGCCAAGAGTCCACAGCGTATCTGGTTCCTGGTGGGTAAAACCTGGTAAGGAATGTTAAATTTAAACAGGCTGTTGCATTGATGAGAGCATCAACTGCGATGGCCTGTTTTTTGTGGGGAAAATTACAGAGCTGGGGGAGATTTTTTGGTGTGGCGGTATATTTCAGCCAGTTATGTTATGTAAATCATGGAGTATATGCTATAATTTAACCAGATTGTTTGATAACCTAAAAGAATAGCTAAATGGTGTAATGGATGTTTAGGTATGGATTTTATCAAGAAGACTATGGAAATAGAAAATAAAAGTATGGAAATAATTGCGCCTCACCTCAAGGGGCTGAACCTGAATGAAGAGGAGACCAAGGTTTATTCCCGGATGATTCACGCGGCAGGCGATGTGGAATACGCTCCCATTATCCGCTTGCATCCAGAGGCCATTGCTGCCGGCAAGGAAGCAATAAAGGGAGGCTGCAATATCTACACCGATGTGGAAATGGTCCGTACCGGCATCAATAAACGGAAGCTGGCCACCTTTGGGGGAGAGGTGTTCTGTCGGGTAGCTGACCCGGAAATTGCCAGGGAAGCCAAGGAAAAGGGAATTACCCGCTCCATGGCCGCCATGCAAAGCTTTGGCAAGGACCTGGAGGGGTCGATAATTGCCATTGGCAATGCCCCAACAGCCCTCTTTGAGGTGCTGCGCATGGTGGAGGAGGAGAAGCTGCATCCGGCCCTGATTGTGGGTATTCCCGTGGGCTTTGTAGGGGCAGCCGATTCCAAGGCGGCCCTTGCCAACAACACTTTGGTGCCCTATGTAACGGTGGAGGGCACCAAGGGAGGCAGCCCAATTGCCGCTTCGGTAATAAATGCCATTATGTACATCATCGACAATGAGCGCGTATAAGGGCAGTAAGGAGCGTTAGAGATGGAATGCCGTATACCAAGGGTGGTCATTGGGGCCACCAAAAGTGGGTCCGGGAAGACCACCATAGTTACCGGCTTATTGGCGGCATTGCGCCAACGGGGGCTTCGGGTTCAGCCCTACAAGGTGGGACCGGATTATATAGATCCCGGCTATCATCGCCTGGCCAGTGGCCAGTCCTCCCACAATCTGGATTCCTGGCTGATGTCCATGGACACCATGGTGGAGGTCTTTGCCTCATCGGCGGCTCAGGCTGATTTGGCGGTAATTGAGGGCGTCATGGGCCTTTATGACGGAGGAAATAAGGGGATCAGCTCCACGGCAGAGATTGCCAAGCGATTGGCGGCTCCGGTGGTGTTGGTGCTGGACTGTAAATCCATGGGAGCCTCGGCGGCAGCTGAGGCCCTGGGCTTTAAGCTGTACGATCCGGCAGTAAAATTAGCTGGCGTAATATTAAATCGCCTGGGCTCCGACAATCATGAGCGCATTATCCGGGAGGCCCTGGAGCAGCTCGATATTCCCGTTTTGGGGGCAGTCCGCCGCAATGATGAATTAATTATGCCGGAGCGTCATCTGGGGCTGCTGCCCGTGGAGGAAAATCAGGAGCAGGCAGTCATCAACCGCATGGGACAGGCCATGGCTGCCCAGCTCGATTTAGAGAAAATTATTCGCATTGGGGAACAGGCTGAGGCCCTAAAGGTGGAGGATAAATCCAGCAGGGAGACCGGTGTACCACAGGTGCGTATCGGCCTGGCCCGGGATGAGGCCTTTTCCTTTTATTATCCTGAGAGCGTTGGGGTGCTGGAGAAAATGGGGGCTGAGATTGTGGAATTCAGTCCATTGAATGACAGGAAGCTGCCCCAGGTGGAGGGACTGATATTTGGCGGCGGCTTTCCGGAGATGTTTGCCGACAGGCTCAGCGGCAACCGGGAGCTTATGGCGCAGATCCGTTGGGCAGCCGAGGCTGGTATGCCGATTTATGCCGAGTGCGGCGGCTTCATGTTTTTGGCCAAGGCCATGGAGGATTTTGCGGGAAGGGTTTATTCCATGTGTGATATTCTTCCCTGCCAGGTAAAAATGAACAAGAAATTGCAGATGGTGGGCTACGTGTCGGCCCGGCTTCAGCAGGACAGTATTTTGGGGAAAAAGGGCGATACTATAAAGGGCCATGAGTTTCATTTCTCCACCGAGTGGGATGGAGACGAGACGGCAGAGGCCCAACGGGCCTTCGCCTTTACCCGGGCCAGAAACGGTGCCCAATATTTGGGGGGCTATTGCCGAGGCAATGTATTAGGCTCCTATCTTCATATGCATTTTGCCGGCTATCACCGGGCCGCTGAGTGCTTTATAGGTAAATGTGTGGAATTTAAGCAGAAAAATAAGGGACAGCTATGGGAAAAATAATTTTAGTTACCGGTGGTGCCCGAAGCGGCAAAAGCTCCTTTGCGGAGCAGTTTGTGGCGAAGCATGGCAGCAGGGTGGGGTATATTGCCACCTCCAAAATTTGTGACGAGGAAATGGAATATCGGGTGAAGCTTCATCGGGAGCGGCGCCCGGCGGAGTGGAAAACCTTTGAGGCCCCGGAGAATGCCCATAAGGTCATAGCAGAGCATGGCCAGGTCTATGATATGTTTCTCTTTGACTGCATGACGATTTATGTCAGCAACATTCTGAGCACCGTCCGGGATATTGACGATTTTGATGCTAATTATGAAATTGTGACGGGGAAGCTTAAGGAGCTTATTGCGGCTATATTGGGGTCAGATGCTACGGTGGTAATTGTCACCAACGAGGTGGGCAGCGGAATAGTTCCCAATAATCGTCTGGCCCGGGAATACAGGGATTTGGCCGGACTGGCCAACCAGCTGCTGGCTCAGGCGGCGGACCGGGTCTTTTTGGTGGTTTCCGGTATACCGGTGGATATTAAACGGCTGGCTGAGGAAATTTGATGAATAATGTTTATACAAGGGGTTAATAATGGCAAATAAGATTATGTGCATGGGAACCTCCTCCCATGTGGGAAAAAGTATATTGACTACCGCCCTGTGCCGGATTTTTTATCGGCAGGGGAAGCGGGTGGTACCCTTTAAGGCCCAGAATATGGCCCTTAATTCCTATGTTACCCGGGATGGGGACGAAATGGGCCGGGCCCAGGTGGCCCAGGCTGAGGCCGCCGGCATGGAGCCCATGGTGGATATGAATCCGGTGCTGCTGAAGCCTACAGGCAATTCCTGTTCCCAGGTGGTGATTATGGGTAAGCCGGTGGGCAATATGTCCGCCAGGGAATATCATCAGGGGTATTCCCTCAAGGCCTTTGAGGCAGTCAAGGAGGCTCTGGGCCGTCTGGACCGGGAGTTTGATACCATAGTTATCGAGGGAGCCGGCAGTCCGGCGGAGGTAAATCTCAAGGCCAATGATATCGTTAATATGCGGGTGGCCAAATATTTAAATGCCCCGGTTCTCCTGATAGCGGATATAGATCGGGGCGGGGCCCTGGCCTCTCTGGTGGGTACCCTGGAATTATTGGACGAGGATGAGCGGGCCTTGGTGAAGGGGCTGGTTATCAATAAATTCCGGGGGGATGTAAGCCTCCTCACACCGGCCCTGGATTTTTTGGAGAAAAAAACGGGCAAGCCGGTTCTCGGGGTGGTACCCCATATTGAACAAATGGGCATAGATGATGAGGACTCCGTATCCCTACAGGAAAAGCAGGCTGTGCCTATGAATGGTGATATCAAAATTGCCGTTATCCAGACCCCGAAGATTTCCAATTTTACGGATTTTGATGCCCTGGCCAATGAGGGGGATGTGTCCTTATATTACGTCCAGGAGGCCGCAGCCTTTGGGACTCCGGATATTGTTATGCTGCCAGGCAGCAAAAATACCACCGAGGATATGCTGTATCTGGACAAATCCGGCATTGGTTCGCTGATAAAAAAGCATGCTGAGGCCGGGAAGGCGGTTATTGGCATTTGCGGCGGCTATCAGATGCTGGGTGAAAGGATTATGGATCCCCATCATACCGAGTCAGATAATGATGAGGTCAGGGGGTTGGGCCTCCTTGGTATGACCACCCTGTTTGCTGAAAGGAAGCTAACCAATCAGGTAAGGGCTGACTGCAATGGCTTGCAGTTTATGAACCAGACAATCAATGCCCGGGATTTGGCCGGCTATGAAATCCACATGGGTCAGACGGAGTTCGTCAGAGACTCGGACCGCCATCCCTTCGTTATAAAGGAGCGCAGCCGCAAGGCCTGCAGCAGTACAGAGGGAACGGCCTGTGCCGCAGGCAATGTGTTTGGCACCTATATCCATGGGGTGTTTGACAACGATGAATTTAGGCGCAGTGTGCTGAATGCGGTCCGCCGGACCAAGGGGCTGGAGCCGTTGAAAAATACCAGAAATGTTATGGCGGAAAAGCAGCAAAGCTATGAGCGGTTGGCCGATATTGTAGAGCAGCATTTGGATATGGATAAATTAATGGAAATAATGGGTGAGAAGAATTAATGGTAACAGCTATAATAGCATTTTTTATGGATGCGGTAATGGGGGATCCCCGGAGCAAGCTTCATCCGGTGGTGCTTATCGGCAACCTCATTGCCGGTATCGAGGGAATGCTCTACAGCAAGGATGACAGTGATAACAGGAAGCTCATATTAGGCGGCTTCCTGGTTGTTTTGGTTTTACTATTCACCTTTACAGTAGTAAATGGTATAATGAATTTGGTAAATTTGTTGGATAATGTTTATGTTATAACCCTTATAGAGGCGTTTTTTCTTAGCTTTACGATTTCCCCAAAAATCCAGGCGGCAGCCGGCAAAGAGCTATATGATTATTTGGCGGCTGATGACCAGGAGCAGGCCCGGTATAAGGTGGGCTGGATTGTGGGTCGGGATACGGAGGAGCTGACGCCGGGAGAGGTGTCCCGGGCCACAATCGAAACTATAGCGGAAAATACGGTGGATGGCATTATTGCCCCCCTGTTTTATTTTGCCATAGGTGGTGTACCCCTGGCCTTCCTGTACCGGGCAGTGAATACCCTGGATTCTATGGTAGGGTATAAAAACGATCGATATATGTATTTCGGTCGGGTGGCAGCCAGAACCGATGATGTTCTGGGCTATATCCCCGCGCGGATTACCGGTCTTTTGTTCGTGGTGTCTGCCTTTATATTGGGCTATGATGGAAAAAAGGCCTGGCAGATTTTACGGCGGGATGCGGCCAAGCACCCCAGTCCCAACGGGGGCTGGGCTGAGGCAACGGTGGCCGGGGCCCTGCATATACGCCTGGGAGGCTTTAATTCATATTTTGGCAGGGTCCATTTTCGTGAATATATGGGGGATCCCATAGAAGAATTGGGACTTGACCATATTATGAAGACAATTCGTCTGATGTATACAGATACTATTTTGTTTTTGATAATATGTCATTTGTTATTTGTAATTTGTAGCGTGGGAGTTTTTTAAATGCATGCGTTTCTGATAGGGTTGCAGTTTTTGACCCGAATCAATATAGTAAGACAGACGGTTTGGACGGAAGAGGATTTTGGCAAAAGCGTCCGGTATTTTCCCCTGGTGGGGGCTGTGCTGGGCTGTATATATGGCGGCCTGGCCTGGCTGCTTTGTCATTTCCTGCCAAGCTGCGGCATTAATTTACCTCATCATTTAACCCATGTTTTCTTTGTGGCATTGCCTGTGCTTATTACCGGGGGCATTCACTGCGACGGCTTTATGGACACGGTTGATGGAATTTTTTCCGGCAGGGACAGGGAACGGATGCTGGAGATCATGAAGGACAGCTGTACCGGTGCCTTTGCAGTGGTGGCCTTTGTTCTGCTCATGCTCTTTGAATTTGGGGCCATATCCGATTTGCCGGTGGAAAAATTGCCGGTGGCGCTCTTCGTTATGCCAATCATTTCCCGAATGATGATGGTGCTGACCATAGCCCTTTATCCCTATGCCAGAAAGGAAGGAATGGGCAAGTCCTTTAGGGGATATACCAGCAAGCCGGTTTTGGCGGTGGTGATGCTATATGGTATGGCTATGGTTGTTCCCTGGGGGATTACTGCCATGGCGGCCCTGTTGGTAGCATTTTTATTCACCATATTCTTTTGCAATTATGTGACTAAAATATTAGGGGGAGTAACCGGTGACGTTTATGGGGCGGTTACTACCCTGTGCGAGCTGGTGGTTTTGGTCGTATTTACATGTAATATACCTTTTTAAGAGGGGGAGAGATAAATGTTATTGGAAGTATTAGTTCCCGGCTCCTGTGGGGAGATTGCACAGGGCTGGCGAAATGGGCAGCCCTTTATGGTTACCTGTCCTATAGGGCTGTATTCCAGAGCTTTGGTAACAGAAAGAACCTCTGCAAAAACCGGCTTTGGCAAGAAGGCCCGTGCCGCACTGAAAAACACAGTGGGATACATGGGGTTTACTGACTTTCCCCTGGGAATTGCTTTGGAGTCTCAGCTGCCTACCGGTAAGGGAATGGCGGCCAGCACGGCGGATATTGTTGCTGTAATACAGGCTGTAGCCACAGCTATTGATGAAGAGCTGGAGCCGGAGGAGGTAGCCGAGATTGCGGCGGGAATTGAACCGACGGATGGTACCTTTTACCCCGGTGTAGTTCAGATGGATTATATGACCGGAAAGCTGATTGAAACCTACAAGCCGGTACCCAAGATAATTATAGCCATGTTTGATACCGGTGGAACGCTGAATACCATCGAGTTCCATTCGGATTATTCCCAAAATCATGGCAATGATGACAGCCCGGCGGAGCTGCTGGAGGCCGTGGATTCCCTGAGCAGAGATTTTTCACCGGAAAATATTGGCCGGGTAGCCACCATGAGTGCCAGGGCCAATCAGAAGCTGGTGGAAAAGCCCCAGCTGGAGGAAATTATCGAATTTGCCGAAGGCCAGGGGGCCCTGGGCGTAAATGTGGCCCACAGCGGCACCATGCTGGGGTTGCTGTTCAGACCGGATGAATCCATGCGGAAGGTTATGGATATAGTCAAGGCTATGGGAGAAAAATTCCCTAAGCTGGAATATTTTGAAACAGAACGTCTGACCTCAGGCGGCTGGATTATAAGACAAAGATGATTAGAGGATGTATTGGTAAAGCATGAAGCCTTTTGAACATGGTGGTAATGTGTATAGTGCCGGAGTTCACAATCCAGCGGTTGTGGACTTCAGTGCTAATATAAATCCACTGGGACTATCAGACAGCATAAAAAAATCGATAATGGATAATATGGAGAGCCTGGTTCACTATCCCGATCCTGCGGGAGCTTTGCTGAAGCAGGCTATTTCTGTGCATTATGGTGTAGCTGAAAAGAGGATAATACTGGGTAACGGGGCCGTGGAGCTGATGTATATTTATTTCCACTGCGTTAAGCCGGACAAGGTGCTTATTCCTGTACCCTCCTTCAGTGAATATGAACGGGCGGCCCTGGCTGCCGGATGTGAGATAAGACGGCTCTATATGGATAAGGGCCGGGAATTTACTCTGGACAGGGCTGCGCTGATGGAGCTGCTGCCTGAGGTGAATACGGTGGTATTGGGCAATCCCAATAATCCAACGGGAGAGCTGATTGACCGGGTGGAGCTGGAGGCTATTTTAGCCAGGGCCCTTGTTACCCAGACAGATGTATTGGTGGATGAGTCCTTTTTGGATTTTTTGCCCCATGATGGGAATTATCGGGTAATGGATTTAGTGGAAAAATATCCTAATCTGCTGGTGCTTCGCTCCATGACCAAGTTTTTTGCTATACCCGGCCTGCGGCTGGGCTTTGGTGCAGCCCATAAGCAGCTTATGGAGAAATTGGAAATGGGCAGGGATCCCTGGAATGTTAATCTTTTGGCTCAAATGGCCGGTGTGGCGGCATTAAAGGATAGGGCTTATCAAATGGATACCCGGCAGATTATTCCCGTATGTATGAATTATTTGTACGATGCCCTGTCGGGTATCAGCGGCCTCAAGGTCTATAGGCCATCAGTGAATTTTATATTGATAAGTATTGAAGGGACCGGACTGACCAGCAGCGAATTTACGGCCATGCTGGGGGAATATGGTATTCTTGTACGGGATTGCAGCAATTATCCGGGAATGGATGCTTATCATGTACGGGTGGCCGTAAGACTGCGGGCTGATAATGAACAGCTGGTGGCTAGGATTAAACAGGTGCTGAATAACAAGGTGGGAAGGTGATTGCCATGACAAAGGTGGTTTTGGTCCGTCATGGACAGACGGTATGGAATAAGCTGGGCAAATATCAGGGTCAGGCTGATATTGAATTAAGTGAGATAGGCAAGGCCCAGGCTCTTCGCCTGGGGGAAGGCTTTCCCCTGGACCATATAGATAAAATATATTCGAGTCCCCTGGTACGTGCCAGGGAGACCGGGGAGGCCATAGGGCGGCATTTTGCCATGTCCGTGGAGACCTGCCAGGAATTTTGCGAGATCAGCTTTGGTCAGTGGGAGGGCCTTACCTACGAGGAAATCCACGGCCAATGGCCCCAGGAGCATGAGCTGCTGTTCAGCCGGCCGGACGAACTGATTTGTCCCGGGGGAGAAGGTTTTGTGGAGGTCCAGAAACGGGCAGTGGGCAAAATGGAAGCCATAATCAGGGCTAATCCGGACAAAACGGTGGTAATAGTGGCCCATGGGGGAGTAATACGGACTCTTCTATGCCATGCCCTGGGAATGCCTCTAAGAAATATGTGGCGCATACGTCAGGATAATACGGCTGTAAATATTGTGACGGCCTACGATGAAGGAATGACTGTGGAGCTGATGAATTCCACTGAGCACTTAACTGGCACCGACCTGGCACCCCAAAATAATAAGTGGATAAAAAAGAGTTGACAATAATATAAAAAGATAGTATCATAATCAACGTTGTCACAAGAGAGGGTTAAAGCTTCATCAGGACAACAAAAAAATAAATATCAAAAAGTGCTTGACATAAAAGCAACTTAGAGATATTATATA
>NZ_CAMYWM010000082.1 GCF_947302755.1 uncultured Anaerovibrio sp. | reverse complement strand
TCATTTTCTTTATGTTTTTATTCTTGCTTATGGGAAATGGCCAAAATGGTGGAGGACCGTGGGCCTGATGCTCCAATAGTTGTTACCCATCCAAATACCAACGTAATCAGTAAAGCACTGTTAAAACTGATAGATACATTTATTACCACCAAGGATGATTCATCCTCGGTGGTGGTGGATTTCCTGTCTGAGATGGATGCGAAAATTATTTATGGTCTTGACTACGGCGGACATATTTTTATCAATTCCCCGGCCAAAAAGCGGGAACGGCCTCTTTTGACCATTGGCATTCCAACCTATAACCGCAGCAAGTATCTTGACAGATGTCTGGGGGCTATTCTTGACGACATTGGCAATGATGACAGCATTGAAGTGTTGGTTTCGGATAATAACTCGGCTGATAATACCCAGGAGATTCTGGAGAGATATAAGAAGAAGTATTCTAATCTGCGGGTGGTAAGGCAGGAGAAAAATGTTGGTGCAAATGGCAATTATGAATATCTGTGGGATAATGCCAGTGGTGAGTATATAAATTTAATTGGTGATGATGATTATATCTTGCCGGGGGTCATGAAATATTGGAAGAAGGTATTGAGCAGTAATCACCAAATATCTGTAGGAATAGAAATTGGTGGCAGTGAAGGATTAGACTACAAACTGGGTGAAGGTATCAATGCCTATATTGATGAAGCGTCCTTTTTGATTACTTACATTTCTGGTTTCCTTTTAAAAACGGATTTGCTGGATATTGAAGAATATCGCAATAAAATGAAAGCCCTCGGCTTTGATAAGTACAGGTTACAGCAAATTGCCCTGCAACTGGAAGTGTTGCATAAAATGCCTAATTTTGTATGTCTTCATGGAAATTTTTTCACATCTGACACTGGGGACAGCGTTTTTGTAACGCCGGATGTTCATTTGCAGAAGGGAATGGATGTTGGGTTCCCTGATATAGGCAGAGTTTTTATAAAAGAGTATTATGATATTTTAGGGCACTATTCTTCTTATGGACTTACAGATGAAACTATATGTAAGGATAAAATGAAAATGTTTGATAGTTTTTTATTGACCTGGAGTAAGCTTGTGGCTGACCAGAAGGTTAGATGGGGGGGCAGTGCCATATTACCAATGTTTGACCAATATTATGCCAATGAACCATATTACAAGGAAGCAAGGATAAAGCTGGCGGAAATTTTGAAGGACTTGGATCCTCGTATTAAGGAAGACCTTGGAGATCAAGGCGAAATGTTTGATGGAAAAGACTAGGGGTGGATAACCTATGAAAGTTGTACTTTTAGCTGGCGGTATGGGGACAAGAATATCTGAGGAATCTGATTATCGGCCAAAGCCTATGGTGGAAATAGGCGGCATGCCCATCCTGTGGCATATTATGAAGGAATACAGCCATTATGGATACAATGATTTTATTGTCTGTGCCGGCTATAAGCAGCACATGATAAAGAAATGGTTTGCGGATTATTTCTTTTATATGTCGGATATTACCTTTGATTTTCGCCATGACAACAAGATGATAGTTCATAATCGTCAGACTGAGCCTTGGCAGGTTACGGTGGTGGATACGGGATATAAAACCATGACTGGTGGCCGTATAAGGCGCATAAAGGATTATATAGGAAATGAATCTTTTATGATGACCTATGGTGACGGTGTTTGTGATGTAAATATTTCCGATTTAGTTGATTTCCATAAAAATATGGGGGGCATGGTTACACTGACCGCCGTAAAACAGCGCCAGCAAAAGGGTATATTGGATATTGGACTTAATAATACAGTCAGGGCTTTTCGCGAAAAGGCAGCTGATGATGGGGCTCCTATTAATGCCGGTTATATGGTGCTGGAGCCCGGGGTTTTTGATTATATAAAAGATGATCAGACAGTTTTTGAGACGGATGTGCTTCAAAAGCTGGCGGAGCAGGGTGAATTAAAGAGCTTTGAACATACAGGATTCTGGCAGTGTATGGATACTCTGCTGGAAAAAAGGTTGCTGGAAAAGCTGTGGGATAGCGGCCAGGCTCCGTGGAAGGTTTGGGAATAGACAAATATTTGGAGGCAAAGTAATGGGTTGGAATAATGAGGCTGAGGCCAGAGAGCAGATAAAGGATATGGTAGCCAAATACTACCATGATTTTAAGGAGAATAAGACACCATTTAAGGAAGGGGACAGAATAAGTTATGCATCCCGCGTCTTTGATGAAAAGGAAATGCAGGCCCTTACTGATGCTATGCTGGATTTCTGGCTCACTACAGGAAGATTTTCTGACCAGTTTGAGAAGGAATTTGCAAAATGGATTGGCGCGAAATATGCCCATTTGGTAAATTCAGGTTCTTCAGCTAATCTCATTGCTTTTTCTGTGCTTACGGCCCATGAATTAGGTGAGCGACAGATAAAGCGTGGGGATGAGGTTATTACTGTTGCCTGCGGATTCCCAACCACCGTTGCACCAATTATTCAGTATGGTGCTATTCCGGTATTTGTGGATGTGACTGTTCCCCAGTATAACATTGATGTGACCAAGCTGGAGGCTGCCCTTAGCGAAAATACAAAGGCTGTTATGATTGCCCACACATTGGGTAATCCTTTCGATTTGAAAGCTGTCAAAGAGTTCTGCGATAAGCATAATCTTTGGCTGGTGGAAGATAATTGTGATGCATTGGGTACTAAATATACTATTGATGGTGTGACGAAATTCACTGGTACCTGGGGGGATATTGGCACATCTTCCTTTTATCCGCCACATCACATGACCATGGGTGAAGGTGGTGCAGTATACACGGATAATCCGTTGCTGCATCGCCTCATTTTGTCCTATCGCGATTGGGGGCGGGACTGCATTTGTCCTTCTGGTCATGATGGAGTCTGCGGTCATCGTTTTGACAAGCAATTTGGAGAGCTGCCATTTGGCTACGACCATAAATATACTTATAGTCATTTCGGCTATAACCTTAAAGTTACAGATATGCAGGCGGCTATTGGCTGTGAGCAGTTAAAAAAATTCCCTGGCTTTATCGAAAGGCGAAAGCATAACTGGTCGAGACTCAGAAAAGCCTTGGAGTGCGTAGAGGACAAGTTGATTCTGCCAGAGCCTGCGGAAAATAGCGACCCATCATGGTTTGGCTTCCTGATTTCTGTTCGCCCTGAAAGCAGCTTAGACAGAAATAATATTATAAAATATTTGGAAGCTCATAAGGTTCAGACAAGACTCTTGTTCTCCGGCAATCTCATTAAACATCCGGCCTTTGACCAGATACGGGGCACAGACGCCTATAGGGTAGCTGGAAGTCTGGAAGTTACGGATTTTGTTATGAACAGCACCTTCTGGGTAGGCGTTTATCCAGGCATGACAGATGAAATGATTGATTATATGGCTAAGGTTATAAAAGAAGCGGTAAATCAGTGAGTTTTCTGAACTAGAGGGAGTAATGTTATGGCAAAAAGAGAATTGTTGGATTGCACGCTCCGTGACGGCGGATATGTAAATGATTGGGAATTTGGTCATGACAAAATTGTTGAGATTTTTGAGCGGTTGGTAAGTTCTGGCGTAGAGTACATAGAGATCGGATTTTTGGATCAACGCCGTAATTTTGATATGAATCGCACAATTTTCCCAGATACTAAGTCAGCAAATAAAATATTTGCCGGGGTAGATAAAGGTAATGCTACGGTGTTGGCTATGATAGATTATGGTACTTGTAGTATTGAAAAACTGCAGCCAGCCCAAGATACTTTTATTGATGGTATTCGAGTAATTTTTAAGGAACATTTGATGTATGATGCCTTGGACTTTTGTAACCAGGTGCAGAAATTAGGATATAAGGTCTTTGCTCAGATGGTATCAGTTACTACCTATACGGACGAAAAGCTGGTGGAGTACGCCACAGAATGTAATAAGATGAAGCCTTTCGCCACATCTATGGTGGATACTTATGGCTTATTGGATGAAGAGCATCTTATGCATATATTCAGAATTTTGGATAAGCATTTAGATCCAGAAATCAAGGAAGGCTATCATGCACACAACAATTTCCAGTTGGGCTTTGCCAATGCCAAGCATTTTTTGGCATGTGACAGTAAGCGTGATTTACTGGCCGATGGTACTTTGTATGGTATGGGAAAAAGTGCAGGTAATGCTCCATTGGAGCTGTTGATGATGTATCGTAATGAGAAGCAGGATGCTCATTATGATGTTACACAGGTTTTGGAAGCCATTGATAATGTAATAATGGACATTTATCACAAGCAGTATTGGGGCTATAATATGTTCTTCTACCTTGCCGCCTCCAATGAGTGTCATCCTAACTATGTATCATACTTTATGAATAAGAGAACTCTATCTGTACGGCAGATTACTACACTTTTAAACAGTTTGAAGCCAGAAAAGAAACTGCTGTATGATGCTAAATATGCAGAAGAAATGTACATTTCCTATCAGAGCGTAGAATGTAATGATAAACAGGCATTGAACCAGTTGCAAAAGATATTTGGTAATAGGGAAATAATGTTGATGGGACCTGGCAGCAATATCAAGAGGCAAAAGACAAAGGTCAAGGATTTTATTGTGGAACAGCGTCCACTTATACTTGCTGTAAACTATGCTCCTGCTGATATAAAAGTGGATTATATTTTTTTGACCAAGGCCAAGCGATATACTCAACTTATCAATGACTTGCAGGGGAGTATAAATGAAGGGACGGATATTATTGCCACTTCGAATGTTACTAAAACTGCAGGAAAGTTCCGCTATGTACTTCGTTATGAAGATTTAATTGATAAAGAAACGGAGATTATTGATAATTCCCTAATAATGCTTCTTAAGGCAATGCAGGCTATTGGTGTAAAGAAAGTAAGTTTGGCAGGCTTTGATGGTTATTCCAAAAATGAGGATAACTATTTTGATGTAAGCCGTGAATATGGTTTCGTTAAGGAAAAAGCTGAATATCTTAATAATTATGTAAGGAAATATTTAGCGGAAGTGAAGGATAAAATTACAGTAGAATTTATTACCCGTTCCTATTATGCGAGGTGAGCAAAAAATGAGTGATTTTACAAGGAAAATTGCCTTGATAACAGGAGGTACATCTGGTATAGGTGGTGCTACAAGTATCCTCTTGGCACGTACTGGTGCTGAGGTAATTATTGTAGGCCGTAATCAGGAACGAGGACTTGAACAGGAGAACTTCGTTATCGCTGAGGGGGGGCAGATAAAATTTTTTCATGCAGATGTGTCAAATTTAGATGACATTGAGAATTTTCGTCTATTTGTGGAAAAAGAATATGGTCGTTTGGATATGCTTTTTAAAAATGCAGGGATTTTGCTAACTGGTAGCCTTGAAGAACTCACGGATGAGGAATGGGACAGAAGTTATGATGTCAATGTTAAGGCCGTCATGCATATGTGTAAGTCTTTTATGCCATTGTTGAAGAAAAGCAAGGGAGTCGTACTTAACAATGCCTCTATTAATGGATTACATAGCTATATCAAAGGTAGGCGCAGTTACATGTACGCTACATCAAAGGCTGCTAATATTCAATTGACCAAATATTTGGCGAAAAATTATGCTCCGTATGTGCGCGTAAATGCTATTTGTCCGGGCATGACAGAGACGAACCTTTTTACTAATAGGGATTTTTCCCGATTTAAGGATGTTAACATGTTAGGTCGTATGGCAGATCCTATGGAAATTGCAAAAGTAGCAGTTTTTCTTTTGTCGGATGACTCTTCTTTTATGACTGGTTCCGTGGTGGTGGTTGATGGCGGTGAAACGCTAAAGTAATTTCGAGAGGCGATAAGTTTGAAAATTAAGGTATCTGATTATATAGCCGATTTTTTTGTGACCCATGGTTTAAAACAAGTATTCTGCGTGGTGGGTGGTGGCGCTATGCACCTGAATGATTCCTTTGGGCATCGTGAGGATATGCATGTTTTATATAACCATCACGAACAGGCTTCTGCCATAGCGGCTGAGGCTTATGCCCGCATTAATAACAAACCTGCTGTGTTATGCGTTACCAGCGGACCAGGGGCTATCAATGCTCTGAACGGGGTGGTGGGAGCCTATCAGGATTCCATCCCTATGCTGGTGGTATCTGGGCAGACCAAATCCACTATGACGGTTAAGTATAGCGGACTTAATTTGCGTACCTTGGGCAATCAGGAGTTTGACATTGTTTCTGCCTTGGAGAACGTGACCAAATATGCGGAAATGATTATGGATCCTAAAAAAATTCGTTATGTATTGGAAAAAGCGTATCACTTGGCTGTATCTGGTAGGCCAGGGCCTTGCTGGCTGGATATTCCCTTGGATATTCAGGGGGCATATGTAGATTCTGATGAATTGGAAGGCTATATACCAGTTGAGGGTAATAAAATCCAAACAGATTTGTCAAAGATCATCCCACAAGTAAAGGAATTACTGGAAAAATCCGTGCGTCCAGTAATCTATGCCGGTAACGGTATCAGATTATCGGGGGGAGTTGATTTATTACATAAATTGGCCGAAAAACTTCAAGTTCCCGTTGTTACTTGCTGGGACAGTATTGACTTAATGGCTTATGACAGTGCCTATTACTGTGGCCGTGGTGGTACCATGGGAGACCGGGCAGGAAATTTTGCTGTGCAGAATAGTGATTTGTTATTATGTATTGGCTCCAGACTGAATATCTATCAGGTGGGGTATAATGTAAATACTTGGGCAAGGGCCGCAAAGACTGTAGTAGTAGACATTGACAGTGAAGAACTGAAGAAGCCTACGGTGCGTGTGGATATACCTGTATGTGCCGATGCCAGTGATTTTATGAAGAAACTGCTTGAAATTTCTGATGGCTGTCGAAGTGAACAACGAATTGGTTGGGTGAAACAATGTCAGCAATGGAAACAAAAATATCCCGTTGTTAGCGAACAACAGAAAAGAAATAATGGGCTGGTTAATGTTTATGCTTTTATGGATGTACTTTCCCATAGCTTGCCAGAAAAGGCTGTTACCGTTGTTACCAATGGTTCTGCCAGTGTAGTAGGCAGTCAGTCGTATTATATAAAGTCTGCTGACCGCTTTATAATGAATTGTGGGCTTTCTTCCATGGGGTATGGTTTACCAGCAGCCATTGGTGCCTGCATGGGTAATGAAAGAAAAATGGTAGTTTGTATTGAGGGCGATGGCAGTGTGATGATGAATTTGCAGGAGCTGCAAACCATGGTAACTAATAAGTTGCCAATTAAACTGTTTATCATAAATAATGGTGGTTATCATCAGATTCGCCAAACTCAAAACAATATTTTTCATAACGGACTTATTGGAGTCGGTCCGGAAAGCGGAGATTTGGGATTTCCAGATTTTGCAAGACTTGCTGAGGCCTTCGGTATTCAATATTTCAAGATAGAGGATAATCAGCAACTGCCAGGTGGTGTGCAAAAAGCACTTATGGGAGAAGATTGTTGCTTGTGTGAAGTAGTAGTTACCACAGAGCAGAAGTTTGAGCCTAAATCAGCGACTAAAAGATTGCCGGACGGAACTTTAGTAAGCCCTCCACTGGAGGATATGGCTCCATTCCTGTCAAGAGCGGAACTGGCAGAAAATATGTATATTCCTTTGGTGCCTGAAGTATAGGAGTTATGATGATGAAGATAAAATCAAGATTTAAGGATTATACTGTAGAGTTTGTGGATTCATTAGAGGAATGGGAGATTCTGGCAGAAGTCGCAGATACTTTTTTCGTTATTGACCGCAAGGTTTATGGCCTTTATCAGGATAAATTACCACAGCTTCCGCAGGAAAGATTATTTTTAATGGAGGCTGATGAAAATAAGAAGAATATGGATACAGTGCTGGCTATATGTGAAGAAATGACGGGTATGGCTGCTAAACGCAATACTCATTTAGTGTCCATGGGTGGCGGTATTGTTCAAGATATTACAGGTTTTGTGGCAGCAAATCTTTATCGTGGTATTCGATGGACTTTTTATCCTACTACCTTGCTGGCTTCCTGTGATAGCTGTATTGGTGGCAAATCTTCACTGAATTATAAAGGCTTTAAAAATTTATTGGGCTCTTTCTATCCGCCGGATGTTATTCGGATTTATCCGCAGTTCTTCCATACTTTATCACCTATAGATTATTGCAGTGGTTTGGGTGAAGTAGTGAAGTTCAATGTCATTGCAGGTGAGGATGGCATTGAGCGTATTGAACACGATATAGACTCGATTTTGACACATGATTATGATAAGTTGCAGCAATACATTGATACATCATTGATGTTTAAGAAAAAATTCATTGAAGAGGATGAATTTGATAAAGGTGTGCGTATTTTGCTGAATTTTGCACATACTTTTGGGCATGCTTTTGAGGTGTCAAGCAGTTATGGAATCCCTCATGGATCCGCTGTTGCTTTGGGAATGGTGGCAGCCAATTATGTTTCTGTAAAACGCGGATTTATTGCAGAGTCTTATGCAAAAAAAATAGAGGCCGTATGCCACAAAATTCTTACAAATATTGATATGCAGTCAGAGTGGTTTGATAAGGAAGTAATTATTTCTGCTATTCGTAAGGATAAAAAACAGACGAACAAGGATATAACAGCGGTTCTTATTCAAAAGGACCACAGCCTTGGTGTATATAGGGATGTAACTGTAGAAGAGGTAATTGAGTCAGTAGATTATATTTCGGGTATTGTGCTTGGCGTGAGATAATAACTGATAAATTAATGGGAGGACATTATGGAAAAAACAAAACCGGACCATTGGTCTACTGCCTATCAGAATGATAGAGTTAAACTAATAGATGCAGTTCCTTTGGATGCTCCGCTATGCATAATTGTTGAGCCAACTAATGTATGTAATTTTAAATGCTTGATGTGTTGGCAGAGTACTGAGGATTATAAAAAAGATGGCGGTCCTTTTTCCAATATGGATATGAAGTTGTTTGAGAAAATAATAGATGACACTAAATCTATGGTGGAAAAATATGGGAAAATAAAGCTGATTAAATTATATTCTACAGGAGAGCCGTTGCTTCATCCTCAAATTGGTGAAATGGTTAAGACGATTAAAGATGCGAATATTTGCGTTAATTTGGAGATAACGACAAATGGTTCTTAGTTAACGCCGGAATTATCCAGACAGTTTGTGGAGTATAGTTTAGATTATTTGCGGGTATCTATTTATGCTATAGATAAGGATGAGGAAAAGCGCATTACCCAGACTAACATTGCCCATGGTACTATTGCTGAAAATGTGAAGTATTTATACGAGTACCGCAACAAGAAACAGAAAGCAAAACCATTTATATGTACCAAAATAATGCATGTAGATGAAAATACCGATGCAAGGTTTAAGGCGATGTTCAGCGACAAATCCGATGAACAGTTGGTGGACATTTCGTGGAATATACCTAAGCTTAAAGAAGAGTCTCTGGATAAATTGTATGGCAGTAAGGAAAATGGTGAGCTTGCACAACAAAGCTATTTGGATAGTGCGTTATATAAGCAGAGAAAAGTTTGCCGCTATCCATTTACACATATTACAATTCGCAATAACGGAGATGCTGTGGTGTGTTGTCAAGATTGGGCGCGGGATACTAAATTGGGTAATATTCAGAAAAAGACCCTCGAACAGATATGGACTTCAAAGACATTATATAATTTTAGGGTTATGCAGTTGAAAATAAAAGGGATTAATCATCCACTATGCGCAACGTGCGAACTTACATTGCGGGATTCAGCCGAGGATAATTTGGATGATTTGCCAATCGAAAGGCTTTCTTTCAAAGAATAGACTCTGTTGGAGGGAAGCTTTATGGCAATGAAGATGGCGATTGAAGACATTATGTCAGATAATATTATTATCACAGATATGGAAGACATTTTTCAGCGGGATATTCCTTTACAGAAGTTGTATGGAAAGACTGTATTGATATCAGGTGCGACTGGTATGCTGGCATCCTATGTTGTTTATTTCCTTATTTGGCTAAATGAAGCTCATAGTGCCAATATCAACATTATTGCTTTGGCCCGCAATCAGCAAAAATGTCATGCTAGGTTTGGGAAATATTTGGAACGGCAATATTTTAAAATGCGAATGGATAATATTTTGGAGCCCCTTAGCATAGATGGGGATATAGATTATATTATTCATGCGGCCAGCCTTGCCAGCCCACAATTTTATGGAACCAATCCTGTAGATGTGGCTGCACCAAATGTTATTGGCACCTATAACTTGCTGGAATTGGCTCGTCAAAAACAAGTTAAAGGCTTTCTGTATTTTAGCTCCGGTGATGTTTATGGCAAGATGCCAGATGGTATAGGTGAATTTTCTGAGCAGGAAATGGGAACAACGGACCCGTTGGAGCCACATAGCTGTTATAGCGAGAGTAAACGCATGGGGGAAACTCTTTGTGCATCATATTTCAGACAGTATAGTGTTCCAATTTCAATAGCCAGAATAGGGCACACTTATGGTCCAACGATGGATATATCAAATGATCCAAGAGTATTTTCTTCATTTATGAAAAATGTTTGTGAAGGAAAGGATATTGTCCTGCGGAGTGATGGTACTACAAAGCGGCCATTTTGTTATATTGTCGATGGGGTGGCAGCGTATTTGCTCATATTATTGCGGGGAGAACCGGGAAATGCCTACAATGTGTGCAATACGGATCAGTTTATTAGTATGAATGAATTGGCAGAGGTAATGGTAAACATTCGTAAAGATGTAACTCTTCAAGTGGTACATGAAGGTGTTGTGGCAGATAGTAAATTTGTGGAAAATAAGGATAATATGGCTAACTGCCCTAGTTCAGCCAAACTCAAAAAACTGGGGAGGGAGTGCCATTTCGAAGTGGAAGATGGATTTGGTCGGGTATATAGTTTTCTGAAGAAAGGGAATGAATGACAATATGACTATTATCGAATTACGTAATGCTTATAAAGAGGGAAAAATAGAAAAAAGGCTATATTGGCAACTTCTGCGAGAGCATTTCTTGCCTATTATTGAGTTGCAAAAGAGTATCAAGGATTCCGGTGATGACTGTTCTGTGGAAATAAACCGTGATGATATTGTACTCATTAGGAATGGAGTAAAGCTGGCTTTTGATTTTTCCCAGACCTTTTGCCGGGCAGAAGGAATTTTATCTCTTGGGGGAAACCCTGAACAGGAGGATTTTGACTATATAAGTTCATTAATCAAGCCTGGTGATGTGGTATTGGATATTGGTGCTAATGTTGGTTTGGTTAGTATTTACTTACTGCAAGCTCAGCCAGAAGTGAGTAACTCAACTTTCCCAGCATAAATTCTGGAACAATCCCTTAATATACCTGCTCTG
>NZ_CAMYWM010000081.1 GCF_947302755.1 uncultured Anaerovibrio sp. | reverse complement strand
GTTGATGACCGTCCACGGGAAAGGCTAATGGCCTATGGCCCGGGAATTCTCAGCAACGCTGAGCTTCTGGCAATACTGCTCAGAAGTGGATCCAAGGAAAAGTCGGCAATGCAGCTGGCTCAGGAAATTCTGAGTCAGCATCGTGAGAGCGGGGTGTTGGCTCTGGCTACAATGCCAGTAGAGGAGCTAATGCAGTACAAGGGTGTGGGCTCGGCCAAGGCCACAATGGTGGCTGCGGCAGTAGAGCTGGGGAAAAGGCTTGATAAGCATCTGGCCTCACCAAAGCCCGTAGTACGCTGTCCTGCTGATGCGGCGGATTACGCAATGCCAAGGCTGCGGTTTGAGCAGCGGGAGCATTTTGCTATCATACTGTTGAATATCAAGCATCATATTTTGTCCATGCCTATTATATCCATTGGCAGTCTTACAGCTTCGGTGGTTCATCCACGGGAGGTTTTTAAGGTTGCCGTTCAAAATTCAGCTGCAGCGCTGATATTGGTTCACAATCATCCCAGTGGAGATCCGTCTCCCAGCAAGGAGGATTTGAATATTACCAGGCAGCTGATGGAGGCTGGAAAGCTAATGGATATACCTGTATTGGATCATATTGTCCTGGGAGATAATAAATATATTTCCCTAAAGGAGGAAGGTATGATACAATGATATGCGGCCCATTATGTGGGCCCTGACCTGGCAAATAGACTTATTCAGCCGGAGCCTTGGGCTCCTGCTGAATTTAGTCGGGTAAATCCAGGGCTCCGGAGGTGTGCAGCGCCCATTTAAGCTGTGGGAGCCTTGGCAGCTGTCAGCTTGGTGTAAGCTTTTTATACATCTGTTTGTATTAACGCAGTAATGTTGATGGCCCTTTATATTTATCCGATGCTAACGGGTGCTAAGACTCCCTCCTCTTAGGTGGGAGTAAAGCACCCGTAAAGCCCTGGGTAAAATTCAACTAAATTCAGATGGAGTTAAAACTCCACCTGAATAAGTTATCATTTTATGGGCAATCATCTTAATTAACGATTAAACCAGTATATGCTGTGTTGTCTTGAAGGGAGTTATTTATTTATGTGGAATTTATTTGGTGGATTATCCCATGATATGGGTATTGACTTGGGCACTGCAAACACGTTGGTTCACGTCAAGGGCAAGGGCATTGTGCTTCGTGAGCCATCTGTTGTTGCTATAAAGAGTGAAAATGGCGAGGTATTGGCTGTGGGCGATGATGCAAAGCGCATGATTGGCCGTACCCCAGGCAGCATTATCGCTATTCGTCCAATGAAGGATGGCGTTATTGCTGATTTTGATGTTACTCAGGCCATGCTTAAGTATTTCATCCGCAAGGCAATGAATACGAAATCCTTTGTTCGCCCTCGGGTAGTGGTAGGTGTTCCTTCCGGTGTTACCGAGGTGGAGAAGCGTGCAGTTATCGATGCAGCCCAGCAGGCCGGTGCCCGGGAGGCATATCTCATTGAGGAGCCTATGGCTGCCGCCATCGGTGCCGGTCTTCCAGTGGAGGAGGCCACCGGTTCCATGGTAGTAGATATTGGCGGCGGCACCACGGAAATTGCCGTTATATCCCTGGGCGGTATTGTTACCAGCTGCTCCATCCGCATTGGCGGTGATGAGATGGATACGGCAATCATCCAGTACATCAAGCGGGTATACAATCTTATGATTGGTGAGCGTACTGCCGAGGAAATTAAGATTACTATAGGCTCTGCCATCGTAGATACAAATGGGGATAAAACCATGGATGTCCGCGGCCGGGATTTGGTAAGCGGCCTTCCGAAGAACCTTACCATCAGGGCCAGTGAAATTCGCGATGCCCTCAGTGAGCCTGTATACAAGATTATTGATGCTGTAAAGAGCACCTTGGAAAAGACTCCGCCGGAGCTGGCTGCTGATGTAATGGATCATGGCATTATGATGACAGGGGGCGGTTCCCTGCTGACCAACCTGGATAAGCTGCTGAGCAATGAAACTGGTATGCCGGTATTGGTGTCCGAGGATGCCCTTTCCTGTGTAGGTGAAGGAACCGGACGTTCCTTGGAGAATATTGAGCTCCTGAAGCGTGTTGTTATGACTACAAAGAAGTTGAGATAAGATGAGCAGGATTAGACGGGATAATGATGCACGTAAGACTACCTGGATGCTCGTGGTGGTAACAATCAGTATTTTTGTGATTATTTTCTTCGCCGCCCGTGGTCGTATGGCACCTGTTTTGACTAATCCAGCCGTGGTTACGGCCCTGGCTCCATTTCAGCGTGCTATTTCCTGGGCAGGTGGCCGGATAAATGGTGCAACCTCCGCTGTATGGGAGGTCGCCACTGTATATTATCAGAATAAGCAGCTTCGTGAAGAGGTTGTTGCCCTTCGCCAGCAAAATATTCATGCAAATGAATTTGCTGCTGAAAATATTCGCCTGAGGGAAATGCTGAATTACAAAAAAATGGCAGTGCAGTTTGATTTGCTTCCGGCCACGGTTATCGGCCGGGAATCCTCCACCTGGACCAGTATGATTGTGGTCAATCGGGGTTCCATTGATGGTATCGCCAAAAATATGCCGGTGGTTACTGACAAGGGCTTGGTGGGCGTGATTACCGAGGTGGCACCAAATGCCTCCAAGGTTCAGCTTATTCTTGATCCCCGTTCCTCCGTGGGAACCCTCATTCAGCGTCCGGAGTCCAGAGTGGCCGGTATTGTTCAGGGCAATCCAAGCGATCCGATGCTTCCACAGATGATAAATATACCCCGTAATGCCGATGTGGTTGAAGGGGATGTGGTGGTAACCTCAGGCTTTGGCGGAGTATATCCAAAGGGACTGCTCATCGGCTCTGTGGCGAATATTCAGAATGATGGCGGTGGACTTTTGGAAATTGCCTATCTGTATACTGCTGTGGATTTCCAGAAATTGGAGGATGTTATGATTATTACTGCCTCCCGTGAAGCACCACCGCAGCCCCTGACTGCTCCTGTGCAGACTCCGGGCACCGAAACTGATAAGGATGGCAATCCGGTAGGTGGGGATGGAAAAAGATGAAGAAAATTCTGGCCTGGCTACTGTTTACCTTAGTAGTTTACGCATTCCAGTCCGCCTTTATGCCTTTGGTGTATTTCTATGGCATGGGACCGGATTTAATATTGCTGATGGTCAGCTCCATAGGCTTTCTCAATGGGAAACGGGTGGGAAGCTTTGCCGGTTTTCTGTTGGGCTTGTTTGAGGATTTGGCCACCGGAACCTTTTTTGGATTAAATGCTTTTACCAAGCTCCTTGTGGGTCATGTATGTGGTATTTTCTCCACCAGAGTGCTGAAGGACAGCTTCGGCCTGCCCGTAATGGCATCTATACTGAATACCGCTGCGGTGTTCTGCATTACGGAGGCCATTGTGCTGTTGCTTGGCTACCGGTTTAATATATTGACCCATCTTTATACTAAGCTGGTTCCCCTAATGTGTTACAATTTAGTGTTTGCTTGGCCGATGCATTGTGCAGTAAGATGGCTGCATAATAAAACAGCAGATAAGAAATAACTAGTGTGGGAGTTTTTTGAGTGAACACAAATAATATAGAGTATAACGGCCGTCTTCAGGTAATCAGCTATATTATTGTACTGGTTATCGCAGTGCTGATAGGCCGTATTGGCTATTTGCAGCTGTACGATGGGGAGTACTATGCAAGCCTTGCCGATGGCAACCGTATACGAATAGTTCCGGCAGTGGCTCCCCGTGGCACCTTTTACGACCGGAACGGTACTATGATGGTTACCAACCGGCCTGGCTTTGCCGTATCCCTGTTACCGTTGACTGCGCCAATATCCGACGAGGTGATCAACCGTCTGGCGGACCTGCTGAAGGTTCCCAAGGGGGATATTGAGGAAAAAATCAAGGCCCATGTGGGCTTTGATCCAATCCGCATAAAAACGGATGTGGGGCCTGAGCTCCTCAGTATCATTGCCGAGCAAAAGGATTTGTATCCCGGCGTTGTGGTGGAGGTCCTGCCGATACGGGATTACATTTACAAGGAGCAGGCTGTCCATGTATTTGGCTATGTCAGCGAAATTAATGATGCAGAGCTGGAAGACAAAAAAAATTCACCCCATAAATATAAGATGGGGGACATTGTGGGCAAGGCCGGCCTTGAACGGGTATATGATTTGGAACTCCGCGGCGAGGACGGCGGCGAACAGGTGGAGGTAGATGTTACCGGTAAGCCTGTGGAAATACTGGGCAGGAAAAATCCTATTCCCGGCTCTGACCTGTATCTGACCATTGACAAGGATATCCAGGCAGCGGCAGAAAGGGCTGTGGATGAACAGCTGGTGGCCGTCGGGGCCAGGGCAGCTGCGGCTGTGGTAATGAACCCCCAGACCGGTGAGGTGCTGGCCATGGTGAGCCGCCCCTCCTTTGACCCAAATTTGTTTGTAGGTGGTATTTCCTCCAAAAATTGGAATGCCATTAATGATAATCCTAATCACCCAATGGATAACAAGGCCATTACCGGTGAGTATCCGCCGGGTTCAACCTTTAAGATTGTTACCGGTACAGCAGCCCTGGCCGAGCACGTGGTGTCACCGGAGGAGCAAATATTTGACTCCGGTAAGCACTGGATTGTGGATAAGGGCAACGCTGACGGAGAGGCCCTGGGCTACATTAATTTTGAGGAAGCCATGGCCCACTCCGATAATGTATATTTCTATGAAATGGGTAACCGCCTCGGTATAGATCGCCTGGAGAAATATGCCCGGATGTTTGGCCTGGGCAAGCCGACGGGTGTAGACCTTCTCTTTGAAGCCGAAGGCCTGGTGGCCTCCCGGGAGTACAAGGAAAAGGTTTTTGACGAGGACTGGTACCTGGCTGAAACCTTTGACGCGGCCATAGGACAGGGCTTTAACAATGTTACCCCTATCCAGGCGGCAATGGTAATGGGGGAAATCGCCGCTGACGGCAAGCGGTTTAAGCCATACTTGGTGGATAGAATTGTGGATTACGAGGGCAAGACCGTCAAGAAATTTAAACCGGAGCTGGTAGGTCAGCTTGATGTGGAGCCTCAGCATATAAGACTGGTTCAGCAGGGCCTCAAGGGGGTAACCAAGTACGGAACTGCTGCATCGGTATTCAGGGGCTTTCCTGTGGAAATTGCCGGTAAAACCGGTACAGCCGAGAACCCTCATGGCCGGGATCACGGCTGGTTCGTGGCCTATGGTCCCTTTGATAACCCTAATATTGTTGTGGCCGTGATTGTGGAACAGGGTGGTTATGGCTCCACCTCTGCGGTACCAATTGGCAGGAAAATATTGGAGGCGGCCTTTAATATTCCGGATCCGGCCAAGCAGGCCGAGCTGGAGCGTCAGCGTCAGCTGGCCCAGCAGGCTCAGAAAAACAAGGAAAACAATTCCAACAACAGGGCTCAGGAGCAGCCGGCAGTTGTAAACAATGCCCCGGCACCGGGAAGGGAATATGGTGCTGCTAACGGCAGGAGATAATATATCTTTCTAAAGACAGGTGGGGAGAGTATGAGCAGGGAATTAGTAACAATAAAGGGCGGCAGGGATGGCTTCCGTTTATTGGTTGACAGTTCAGCCAGCATTGAGGAAATTGAAGCTGAGATAAAAAAGAAGCTTGATGCTAATCCGGGCTTTTTTCCTGAGGGAACTAAATTTGAGCTGGAGGCAGCTGATTTAAACCGCTCGGTGAAGAAGGGGATTGGTCAGATTCTAAGTCAGCACGGATTGGGAGTTGCGTTGCCCGCAAAGAAGGAACCGGCTGCTGTATCGGTTCCTGCACCGGCTGCCGAAGCTCCGCCAATCCCCAATGGTGGCATTCAGCACGATGGAAATGTGACCGCCCATGAAATGACGGTAGTCGAACACACCATTCGCGGCGGTGAGGAGGTTACCAGTCATGGTTCGGTGCTGGTAATGGGTAACGTTAATCCCGGTGCCCAAATAATTGCCGGCGGCAGCATTGATGTACGAGGCACCTGCCGCGGTATGGTTCATGCCGGGGCTTGGGGAGATACCAGTGCGGTGATTATTGCCGACAGGCTTATGCCGACTCAGATTCGTATTGCCAATATGATCGCCCGTTCACCGGATGTTATGGAGAAAAATAATTTTGCTGAACAGGCATTTATCAGAGACGGACAAATTGTAATTGAACCGATAGAAAGGTAGGATTTGGGAGAATGAGTGAAGTTATTGTTATTACTTCTGGTAAGGGTGGTGTAGGTAAATCCACCACCACAGCAAATCTTGGTGTAGGCCTGGCGATGCGTGGGAAGAAGGTAGTTCTCATTGATACAGATACGGGCCTGCGCAACCTGGATTTACTTCTCGGTCTTGAGAACCGAATAATGTACGATCTCATCGATGTGGTTGAGGGTCGGGTGGAAATAAAAAAGGCCCTTGTTCGTCACAAGAAATATGAAAATTTACAGCTTTTGCCCACCTCTCAGGTTAAAGACAAATCTGCTGTTAATCCTGCTGACCTTATGGTATTATGTGATGAGCTCCGCAAGGAATATGATTTTGTTCTTATTGATTGTCCGGCTGGTATTGAGCAGGGCTTTCAGACGGCGATTGCCGGTGCGGATACGGCTATTGTTGTTACCATGCCTGAGGTTTCTGCAGTTCGTGACGCCGACAAGATTATCGGTGAGCTGGGCCGTTCCGAAAAGGACAATATCAAGCTCATTATTAACCGAATAAGACCAGCCATGGTGGATAGCGGCGAAATGATGGATATGGATGATATCAACGATATCCTGGCTATTAAGTGCATTGGTCAGGTCCCTGACGATATCAAGGTAGTAACCTCTGCCAACCGGGGTGAGCCTGTTGTTGGCGACAGCGATTCCCAGGCCGGTAAGGCTTATGAGAACATTGTGGGACGTCTCCTGGGTGAAGATATCCCATTCATGGAATTTGAAAAAGAGGGCTTTTTCAAGAAATTGATGAAGGCTTTTAAATTTTCCAAAGATTGATATTGGGGGGGACGTGTAAATGCTTGATTCTTTAAAGCGGATATTTTCCCATGAGAGCTCCGGCAAGGTGGCCAAGAAACGGCTTCAGATGGTGCTTATTCAGGACAGGGCCAGCGTTTCACCTGAGGTTATGGAAAAGCTCAGGGATGATATTATTCAGGTAATATCCAAATACATGATTATCGACAAGACGGACATGGAGATTTCCCTGGAAAATGTCGATGATTCTGTGGCATTGGTGGCCAATATACCGGTTCATACCATGAGACATCAAAAATAAGGGGTGTTCCCGTAATTGTCTGCAAATAGACCACTTTTGACAAAAAATGGTCTATTTTTATTTTGTTGTAAGGGCGTAGTGGGAAATATCATTTTCCACGAAGTATGCTGTCAGAATATTGTTCTTTACACAGGTTCGTGATAATATATAAAAGCTATATTTAGAAAAGATATTTGGAGGATAGATTCTTGAGTTCAAATAAAAAACTGAGAAAAATTGATGTTGAGCTTATTGCGGCAGTGGGGGGAATCATTCTTATGAGTCTGATTACCATCGGCAGTGCCACCCACATCAATACTCCATCAGAGGACCGGTATTGGTTTGTTCTGCGTCAGGGTATTTTCACCGTATTAAATATTGGCGTAGTCCTGTTTTTCATGAATTTTGACTACAGAATGCTGCAGGGCTACGGGAAAAAGCTGTATATTTTTAACATTATCATGCTGCTGGCCGTTATGTTCCTGGGGCAGACTGCCCTGGGGGCCCAGCGGTGGATTCAGCTTGGTCCGATTTCCCTTCAGCCATCAGAGTTTTCAAAAATTATCATGATAATATGTATGGCCTCTGTATTCCAGGACAAAATAGGTCAGCTTAATAAATTGTCGGATTTGCTTCCCCTGGCCGGATATGTGGGCCTTCCCTTCCTGCTGGTGCTGAAGCAGCCGGATTTAGGTACCTCCCTGGTATTTATGGCCATATTTATCGGCATGATTTTTGCCTGCGGGGTAAATATTAAGCTGTTAATGGGCATGTTTGCAGGGGCGGTGGCCTGTGCCCCCCTTATATGGCATTTCGTTTTAAAGGAATACCAAAAAATGCGCATCATGGTATTCATTGATCCCAATGTGGACCCTTTGGGCTCCGGCTACCATATTATTCAGTCGAAAATAGCCATAGGCTCCGGCATGCTTTTTGGCAAGGGCCTCTTTGCCGGTACCCAAAGTCAGCTGAATTTCCTGCCGGAAAATCACACAGATTTTATATTTGCCGTGGTAGGAGAAGAGCTGGGCTTTGTGGGAGCCACCATTTTGCTGCTGCTGTATCTTGTGGTACTGCGGCGGGGTATAAAAATTGCCCAGCAGGCCCAGGATAATTTTGGTATGCTGCTGGCTGTGGGGATTACCTCCATGCTGGCCTTCCACGTATTGGTTAATGTGGGGATGACCGCCGGAATTATGCCTGTAACAGGTATTCCATTGCCATTTATGAGCTATGGTGTCAGTGCCCTTACCACCAATATGTTTGCGGTGGCGATTTTACTGAATATTTATTTGAGAAACCAAAAGCTCCAATTTTAGGTTTCCGTATATATAGGAGTTTGAGCAATGATAAAATTAGAACCTGAAATTCTCCAGGCTGTTGAAAAGCCTGCCCGTTATACAGGTCACGAATTAAATGCTGTACACAAGGACTGGGACTCGGTGGATTGCCACTTTGCCCTGTCCATGGCCGACGTTTATGAGGTGGGGATGTCCAACCTGGGACTTAAAATACTGTATGAGGTGTTGAACAATCGGCAGGATACCGCTTGTGAGCGGGTATATGCCCCATGGTCTGATATGGAGGATATTATGCGTCAGCGTAATATACCTCTGTTTTCTTTGGAAAGCTTTACGGAGATAAAGTCCTTTGACCTCATCGGCTTCACCCTGCAGTACGAAATGCTTTATACCACTATTCTTAATATGCTGGATTTGGCCGATATTCCCCTATGGACCAAGGACCGCAGTGAAGAGGACCCGTTCATTGTAGGTGGAGGACCCACTGTCTTTAATACTGAGCCTATAGGAGATTTTTTTGATTTCTTCATCCTGGGGGAAGGTGAGGAGCTTATTGGGGAGGTGGCCGGCACCTTTGCCAATTGGAAGAAAAATGGTCGTATAGGCGGACGCCCCGGCTTTTTAAAAGAGGTGGCCAAGCTGGAGGGCATCTATGTGCCATCCTTTTATGCGGTGGAATATGATGCCGGACAACGCTTCAAGGCCATTACTCCCTTGGAGCCGGAGGCCAGGGAGAAGATTTATAAGCGGGTTATCAAGGATTTGGACCAGGTTCACTTCGTGGAAAAGCCGGTAATGCCCTACATCGGCATCGTCCATGACCGTATTATGCTGGAATTATTCCGGGGCTGTACCCGCGGCTGCCGTTTTTGTCAGGCAGGAACCTCATACCGCCCCATTCGGGAGCGGAGCCTGGCTTATCTCCGCAATGTGGCCCGGAAGCTGGTGGATTCCAGTGGCTACAATGAAATGTCCCTTACCTCCCTGAGCTCAGCCGATTATTCCTGTCTGGGGGAGCTGGTGGATGATTTGTTTGCTGATTTTGCCGGGGAAAAGGTCAGCTTTTCCCTGCCCTCATTGCGTATAGACAGCTTTTCCATCGATTTGGCCCACAAGCTGCAGCAGGTACGGAAAAGCGGCCTTACCTTTGCCCCGGAGGCTGGCACCCAGCGTCTGCGGGATGTGATCAACAAGGGGGTTACCGAGGAAAATCTCATGACCGCCGTGGAAGCCGCCTTTAAACAGGGCTGGAAGCAGGTGAAGCTCTACTTTATGATGGGTCTGCCTACGGAACGGGATGAGGATATTGTGGGCATTGCCCGGCTGGCGGAGAAGGTAGCCAGAAAATACAAGGAGGTTACTGGCAAATGGGGGGTTACGGTCACCATCAGCGTATCCTGCTTTGTACCCAAGCCTCATACCCCCTTTCAGTGGTTTGGCCAGCTGCCCAAGGCCGAGTTTGAACGCCGTCAGCGGCTGTTAAAGGACAGCATTACGGAGCGGGCTGTTAAATTTCACTATCATGATGCCCGGGTCAGCGTGCTTGAAGGGGCCATTTCCCGGGGAGACCGCCGTTTAAGCCAGGTGATTTATCAGGCCTGGCGTGATGGGGCCAAGTTTGATGGCTGGACGGATCTCTTTAAGGAGGATGTATGGCACAAAGCCTTTGAAAAGTGCGGCATTGATATGAAGGAATACAGTGAGCGCCCCCGGGCCTTTGATGAGCCGTTGCCATGGGAGCATACCAGCCCTGGGGTTTCCCGGGAATTTTTGAAGCGGGAATGGGACAAGGCTGTGGCAGAGCAGCTTACAGAGGACTGCCGCCGCGGCAAATGCTCCGGCTGTGGAGTCTGCCCATCCCTTAAGGTGAATATTGTGGACTGGAAACGTCAGGAAGGGGAGGTGCAGGCCAATGTATAAGTATCGGGCCCAGCTGACCAAGGGTGACGAAATAAGATATATATCCCATTTGGATTATGCCGGTGTAATGGAACGGGCCATTCGTCGGGCCAAGCTGCCGGCGGCCTATACTGAGGGCTTTAACCCTCACCTGAAGATGTCCTTTGCTTCCCCCCTGTCCCTGGGTGTAACCAGTGATGCGGAATATATGGATTTTGAGTTGACCAAGCCCCTGTGTCAGCCGGAGATTTTTGATAAGCTGGCCGCCGCCCTGCCACCTGGCATACGACTTATCAGACTAAAGCCGGTAAAGGAGCCGAAGCCCTGTCAGGGAAAGAAGCATAAGGCCCTGATGGCCGAGGTGGAGCAGGGGATTTATGAGGTGGCGGCCCCTCTTATTGGTGACTGGGATACAGCAGTCAAGGCTGTGGACAGATATAATAGGGCCTCCGAGGTAAACTATCATCGTGTGACCCCGAAAAAGACCAGGGATATTGAGGTCAAGCAATATATGCGTGAGCCGGTTAAAATTGGTATGAGGGGTGATTGGGTAAAGCTGACCATGAATATTTCCATTACCCAGACCGGTAGTATAAAGCCAGCGGAAATACTGGAGCTGTTACATAATGAATTCGGTCTGCCAGTTGCCTTGGGCCGGGCATTAATCAATCGCAGCAGGCTCATGGGCCAGGGCAAGGACCTGATTGATCTGGTATAAAAAGGTAGGGACGGCTATCTATTGCAAGAATACTTCGCTAAAAATATTTTTTACTATGAACACTTAGCGAGCACAAGCCTACGGCGCAGTGGGAGCTTAGTGTTCGTTGTAAGGGCGTGTGGACACCATTAAGTGTCCAGTAAGTTTACTATCAAAACAATAGCAATAAAAATCATAACTCGCTTCGCTCAAACAAATAATTTTTATTACTAATGCAGGAAAGAAAAAAATATTTTCTTGACGCTCAGTATTCAACTGCACTATATAGCCATCCC
>NZ_CAMYWM010000080.1 GCF_947302755.1 uncultured Anaerovibrio sp. | reverse complement strand
CGCCAGTATTTTTAAGGAGAGTACCCTTGCCCAGAGTCACCTTATTGGCAGAGGTGTAGTCCGTTTTTGCCCGCACCACAATAGACTCCGCCAAGCCGATATTTTCGCCTGTAGCGTAGTTATTCAGTACATCTTTATTGGCAGCCTCATAGTCCTGGGTACCGGCAGTAATAATCGACGCATTGTCGCCGATATTTACCTGGGTTCCCTTCCTGATAATATCCTTGCTTTCCAGCTCCGACATGCCAAAGAAATTGCCTGCCGTCATATCCAGTCGACTGCCATAGGTATTATGTTTACGGGTATTTAGTTCATTTTGGGCACCCACAAATACCTTGTCAGCCCCAATAATGGTACCATTGGCAATATTAGCCGTGGTTTCGCGGCCCTTCTGGCCAATAGTCAAGTCAGTGTAAACTCCACTGCCCTGCAGCAATCCGCCAGTACCGGACAGAACCTGAGCATCCATGCCATCATTTTGCTTGGCATTGACACGCAGCTCCCCCGCCGCACTCCAAGTACCAGAAATATGGGCATTGGCGGAATTATCAAAGTAGGTATGGGCACTGGCAATATTGCCATAATCAACTATGCCGCCACCAGAGCCCCGTACATAAGCATCCGTATAGGAATTGCCCGTGGCTCCCAGTATGAGATCATATACCTTGCCACCACCAGCAGCAGCACTAACCATATCCTCAGCCCTGGTATTGCCATTAATAGCTCCGGCAGCAAATTTAATAGCACTTACGGTAACATTACTTATATCGTTTTTACGGCTTACCTCATTTTGAGCAGCAATAGCCAGGGTAGCGTATTTTTCGACCTGTATATCATTCCCATTTTCATCCTGCTCCGTAACAGTGTAGGAATAATCCTCACTACCAATATTAACCGATGAATTGGTAGTGGTGGTGATGTTGGACTCATCACCACTGTAGCCAGGTATTGAAATACCAGCTACTGCCACGCTGCGCAGCCGGGAGGTGGCTGTGGTCTCGTTCGTCTTGCCCACCTGAGCCCCAAATAATACGCTTTTGGCACTAAAGGCGTTGTTGTCCGCTACATTTATTGTGGCACCGCTATTAGCCTCCACCGTAGCGACGGAAGCCATACCAGTTACTACTGCAACAGCATCATTATCAATATCCACCTTCAGATTAGGTGCATTGGTGGCATAGAAGGACACGGTATCTGCACCAAAGGTATAATTGCCACCTTTAAGGTTAATCTGAGATATACTATTATCCTTGGCATAGGTCCCATTATACCCCACCGAGGCCAAGCCAGCGGATATACCGGTACTGTTGGCAGTGAATTTCCCATTCTTTACGCTATTTACATTTATCTTGCCATTGGCGTTGGTACTTTTAATGGTATGATTTGTCCCGCTGGCGTCAAAATTAACTTCAGAAACGCTGGTATTATTAATACCTTCATCAATCACATTAAGGGAAACCACACCAGCTGACACACCATTCACATTGGTATTGACGGTAACATCATTGGTGGCGTTAATATTGACATCCTTGGCAGAGGTAATGTTGGTATTCTGCACATTAACCCCAGTAGAACCACTTAGCTGCGCTGTACTGGAAATGGCCGTAATGCCCACTACACCTAAATTACCAACGGCCCCCTGGGTGTAGATTCCTTTATGGGTATCATCATCATTTTGGCGCGGATTGTCCCCGGTATTGGCCAGGATATTCACCTGGCTGCCGGACAGAGCTGCCCCGTTCATATTAACGGCCGTGGCATTTTTCACCTTGGCATCCGCCTGGGTAACCACAAAGGTCTGTCCACCCACATCAGCCCCAATAGTCTGTAAATTAGCCCGATTTTTTTCCTCCGCCATCAAGGACAGATCCCCAGTGGCCGCTATGGTTGAACCGTTGACCGACACACTGCTGCCCAAATCAGTGCCAGCGACACCAGTATCGATGGTAAAGGCCGTGCGCTCCCGCACCTGCTGACGCTCAGCCGCCGTCAGGCCCACAAAGGCTTGGGTGTTATCCCTATCCTGACCATTGGCCGCTTTGATTTTATCCAGCAGAGCATCATCAGCCTTTATTCCCTCATTGATGGAGGTCGCCAAATGATTTACCCCGGCTGACACGCCGCCAAGGGATACGTTCAGCATAAGAGTATCCAGGTCGCGGTCTATATCCGCCTGTATATCCGTCTTGTCCTGAGAAGTCAGGGAGCTGTTATTGCTGATGGTAACCTGGGATTTATCCGCTATGGTATTAACTGTGCTATTAACACCGAAGCCACCGAATAAACCGCCCTGGGCTGTGCCGGTATTTTGGGTTGACCAAATAACATCGTGGGCTTTTGCATTGATTTTTCCCGCCTGAATGGTGGATTTATCAATAGCGACTCCCACATCAGAGGCCAAATCACTGTAATTAAATGTACCGCTTAAGCTGCCCCCCAGACCGGCCACACCGCCGGATACCAGGGCCGCATCCAGAACCGTCTTGTTCCTGGCCGTTATATTGGCCTCAGAATCATTCCTGGTGGTTTCCTTTATGGTACTGTTGGACACAGTAGTGCTAACGGTGGATTTCTGTTCCACAAGATTTATCCCCAGGCCGATGGCGGCGCCAGTAGCGGCACCGGACACATCAAAGGTACCCATATAGGCCCGACTCTCATTATCAGCCTGCAAATTGGCCTTATCGGTGTAATCCAGGGTAAGGTGGTCCGCCTTGGTCCCCACCTTCATGGCAATATCATCATTAATCACATTGGCATTACCATCTACGCCTTCAATAACCAGACCACCGGCTATGGCCAAATTGGCAATGCCTTGCTTGGACAGGGCCTGCACATCAACATCATGGGCCTTGGCCGTGGTATAGCTGGTTTCGGCCAGCACACTGCGGTTCAGCTTGTTGGTATTCTGAGCCGCCGCCACCGCCAGATTTTGGCCGCCGGCAATACCCACCTCAAAGGTACCAATATTGGTATAATCTGCTGCCTTTACCGAAATATTTTGGGCATCCTTAATAGCCCCGCCATACTGCGAGGTATTCTCATTAACCGAGGATTTGTTTACATACGCCTTGGTATTGCCCTGAACATAGTCCTCATTGAAGGTACCGGAAACTCCGCCAATGGCTCCGCCAGCTCCGGTAAGGGCATCAGAGGCTATGGCGTGGGTAGAGCTGCTGTCCACCACCAGACCGGTTAAGGCTGAATTAGTGCGGCCAGCCTTAAGCAGGGCCGGGTTAAAGGTGGACTTGCTGACCATACCGCTTAATATGCCATCGGAGCCGCCCTTAGCTGAATCCTTCATGCCGCTGTTGACGGAAATCTTTTTGGTTTCATCAGCAGTCCCTGCTGCATTGGTGACTAATTTACTGTCAGCCACTGAGGACACTGTATCACCAGTAATCTGATTATTGGCCACGGTAACACCGGCCGCCCCACCCTGCATCCCAACTGCCAACACACCTGCATAGTTGGAAATGGCATCGTCACTCTGAGCCACCACGCCAATATTGTTCTCACTGATAATATTGGCCTTGCTCATCTCTGCCGTGGTATTGCTGCCAATACGGTTATAGCTGTAGGAGCCACCTATGGAGAAGCTCCTGGAGCCGTCCATGCCGACGCCAATACCCAATAGCCTGGTGTCGGCGGTGGAATTTATGGCCAGATTGTTCATACGACTGGCCTGCACCGGCTGGTTATTCAGATAGCTATAGAAGGCCCTGGTGTTTTGGTGCACATCATTAAAGGACAGGCCCACACCACCGGCAATGGCACCACTAAAGGCCGTAGCCAATGCGGCACCGGCCGTCTTGTTGTTAATATCGGACTTGGCCTCTATCCGTACATCTGCCTGACCGGCAGCCTTGTCTGCATCCACAGAGCTGTTTTCCATACCGGCAGTAACATCCTTGTAGACATTGGTCCGGGCCACGCCACCCTGCAGATTCACCTTGGCCTCAATACCAACGCCCACGCCTACACTGGCCGCCTTAGCGGCATCAGTGGCCTTTACCTCCAAGGTGGAATTCTCCTGGGTTGTAATGGTGGCATCCTTAATAAGGGCACTGGTAGCTTCCTTCTTATTCTTTGTACCAATATTGGAATAGGACACGCCGCCACCGATACCGGCTACGCCCCCCTGGGTATAGGTCAGACTGCCGGCAATGGTGGTTTTTGATGTGGTATTTTCGGCCGCAACTGTCAGGTCCTTTACATTAAGGATATTAGTGCCCTGCTGGCCCTTGCTGATAATGGCTTCACTGCTGTTGCAGCCCTCGTTGATGGCCACGGAGCCCTGGAGGCCCAGCAGGCTGCTCTTGTCGGCCGCAAGTCCCAGTCCGGCCCCCAGAGCCAGCACATAGGTATTATTTTGGGCACCCAAATTGAGGCTGTCCAGCTTGTTGTCGGTTAAGCCCTTAAATGTGCCACCCTGTACGTAGACACCGGTGGTGTTATCCATATCATTATTGGCCATGGTCATACCACTGCCCACATTTTTGGCCTGATTAAACTGCCCGGCCACACTGACAACACTGGAGGTATTATCCGACTGCCCCGTGATGGCATTGGCCGTTAAATTACTATCAGTAATATTTACCTTGTTGTTATTGGTAACATTATGCCAGCTTACTCCTCCGGCTCCGCCGAAATAATCAGCCCCCACCGAAGCACCGGCGGCCACGCCCACCAGCTTGGTTTTATTGGTGGCAGCCGCATTAATGGACGAGCCCTTTAGGGTGGAGCCAGCCACATCCACGGACAGATTGTTTTTGATATCGTCCATGCCAATACCCACACCGGCCCCATTGCCGTTGATATTAATGCCGGCGGCCACATTTAAGGCCAGATTGTTGGCCGATACCGGAATATCAGGATTGTTGGCTGTCCCCTTAATTTCATTGTCCACCCCAGCATCAACCACAGCTTCGTTGTTGATGGCCTTCCTGGCATCCTGGGAAATATACTTATCCGTTACATAGTCCACATCAAGGCCCTTTTCCTGCAGCTCTGCCTTGCTGACGGACTGGCCACCCTCCACATCATGGGCAGCCAAGGTCACTGCATCGCTGGCCTCAATATCAGCACTGTTGCGGATAGCGGCAGTAATATTATTATTCACCTCATTGAAGGCCACGGCTCCATCCAACCCGATGGCGGTCTTGCCGCCGCTCTTGCTGCCCGCCACGGCCACATTAAGCTGATTAATGGCCTTGGCCGCTTCCAGAGTAAGCTTGTTTACCTTATCATAGTGCCGATTTGTGCCGCCGCTGATCAGGCTTATCACATTATTGGACAAATCGCTGTCGGATACGGAACCGCCCAGGTTGGCTGTTTTGCCGTCACTGCCCGTCCAGTTGGCCGCCAGTCCCCCGGTAAGCTGCCAGTCGCTGGCCATGGCCTTGTTGGTAATATCCGTTTTATTGCTGCCAGTATAGCCCTGGTTTACGTCGTTGCCAATGAGCATGGCCCGTACATTGTTATGCACGCTGTTATAAGAGACGGAGCCACTGGCCGTAAGACTGGTTCCACCACTGGTATTAACTGCCAGGGACAAACCGGAGGCCACCTCCGCCCCGGCCTTGTTCGCCTGATTGGTAACAGACCTGGCTCCCTCCAGCTGACTGTTCATAATAAGCGCATCAACTGTACGGCTAGCCTCCGTATCCGCCACGGCACCGCCAATGGTAACGGAGGGACGGGTATTCTGCTTCATGGCATTAAAGGCTGCCCCCCGGCAAAGGAGCCCAGGAAGGTGCTGTCAGCGGCCTGAACCGTAACGCTGTCCAGCTCAGCCGCGTTATTTTTCTCCAGCTGAATACCAGCCACGGTGGCGGCGGTATCACTGGTACCCTTATTCATCGCTGCACTGCCGGCGGCGGACAAATTAAAGCTGCCGGTGCCGCCTAAGTTGGCACTGGCTGAATTGCTGACGTTGGCCCCATGAATGGTATTCACGAGCTTATCGCCCGCCAGCCAATTGTTAAATTTATCCCGCTTGTTGCTTATATTCTGGACAATGTTACTTCCCGCGTCAAAGAACGACCAGGCCGAACCATTGGTCCCGGCAATCTCCGCCCCGATGCTGTTGATGGTACCGGTGGTGTTGGCCATGGCCGCAAAGCTATGGGCCTGCCATTTGCTGACAGCAGCCCCATCAGCCGTGGCTGTACCGAAGAAATTATCATCAACAGAGCCCATGTCCTTGGCCAAAGCCCGGGCCAATACGCTACGATTTTGGGTATGATTGGCGGCCTTCTGCTCCTGGGTATCCGTGTCTTTATCTGTGGTCTTGGCAACTCCCTGGCCATTATCTGCCACCTGGACAATATTGTTGGTATCATAAGCTACCCAGTTTACGCCAACACCCACTGCCCCCGTGGCATTCTTGCCCCCCAGAGTGAGGCCGCCGGTAATGGCATTGATGTTGGTATCATTATTTGTGTGCAATCCAATAGCACCATCGGCCGCCGTGGCCTTGATGGTGGCTTCATCATCTACGGACACAATGCTGTTGCCGGTGCCCTTAACGATATTTACCATACCCCCAATATTCAAGGTATCGGCCTTGCCGGAGGAATAAGCAATATCCACCTGCTGCATTTTATGGTCAACAGCTATATCCACAGCAGTACCCTGCAGAGTGGCATTTTTGCCCACCATAACCAGGCCCGTGCCGCCAATTTCCTGATGGGCCACACTGGCTCCCACGCCCACCTTGCCGTTTTGGTCCAGAGTTGCATATTCACCGCCCCTGCCGGTAATGGACACAACATCAGTGGCGGAATCGGCGGTTAGGGCTACTTTACCCTCACCGTTGCTTTCGCTATCCGCCACAATATTGGTGCCTTCTCCAATCAATACAGCAGCATTATTCTTTAGCTCATCCACCTGGACAGAGCCGGTGGCACTAAACTGTCCCGAGCCGTCCAGGGATTGATTCTTGGACTCAGTACGTACATGATAATGGGTATAGGCAGATGGATGGGTCATGTTAATGGCATTTTCCGCCAAAATAACAATACGCTCCTTGAGGCAGTCCTCCAGCTGACTGTCATCCTTTATTTTCTGAACAGCGGTTTGCAGCTTATCCCAATTGGTGAAGGTGGAGGGTATTTCCGTAGGCTTGCTCCAATCTATGGCCTGAATATTATCCTCCAAATTATCAAAGGCCGAAGCAAAGGCATTTTTAATATCCTCGGAGCATTGGTCCTGTATCGATGCAAAGGCGTCCTTGACCTCATTCCAGGCTGTTTTCACACCATATTTGCCCTCGGCATCCGGGGCATAATCCATGTGAGAGACGGCATCGATCTGTACATCACCGGCAGCCTGCAACGACTTGGCAGGAGCTGCTACCTTAACATTGGCATTATTTTGTACACTGTCCACCAACAGAGCCCCATTAACCAAGCCACCGCTGGTGGATGCGGTGCCATCATAGCTATTGGCATGGGTCATGGTGCTTACCACATTCATATGGAAGCCGCCGATTGGATTACCGCTGTTATCTTTATCCCCAATGGAGGTCTCAGCATTCAGCTTAAGATCACCGCCTGTGGCCATCAGAGCATCCTTCACCACCACATTGCTGTTGTTCTCCTGATGGAAAACGCCCACTGTGGCCCCGGCATCGCCGAATTTTTTCAGCTTGCCCACCAGACCGTCCCCCAAATCCACCAGCTTATCCATATAATTATTAACAGTATTCTTCTGGCTGTCATCTAATGGGCGTAATTCCACGGCCTTAATATCACTTGTAAATACCTGACCGGACACTGCCCCCAGGGTATTATTGACCGTCAGCATATCCTTTTTGACGATATTATCCGCACTGGCCTCAATGGACTGAGCCGTAACTGCCTTGTTTAGAGTAACATTGGCATCCGTCCGATCATTCACATAGGCTACACCAGCGGACAATACCCCCTCGTCCTCATTCATGGCCGAGGAAGCCACCACATTCATTTTTTCGGCCATATTGGCGGCAGCCTTGAAATCACCGGTGGCAGTAATCGCCTCATTCACCTGGACCTTGGCACTGCTCTCCGTATCCACAATAGTCACGGCACCATAAACCGTCGGCAGCTGGGTGGTGGTATCCCCATAGTCCCGTCTTACCTTCAGGCCACGGGCTGCCGCTGAAATATCCATATTGGCGTCAGCCCCCAAAGTTACTGCGCCAATAGAGTTATTGCCATGCTGCAGGGACAGGCCCTCCTTTACGGTAATGTTAGCCGTGTTTTTCCCCGTAACATTGGTATAAGCTCTTGCCATTACGCTGGCATCCACATCCATGGTCAAATCAGCGGTGGCGTTGGCCGTCAACGAATTGGCATCAATGGTTCCACCCAGAGAAATATTGGCGGCATTGGTCCGGTTACCGGTTCCCTCCATAATCCCCAACAGGAACTTGTCAATCCAGGCTATCCACTTGGACTGATCCGGCTGCATCAAATCAGCCGCGTCATCGCCAGTAATGAACTTTAAATACAAGTACAGACCTTCTTGCAGGGCTGCATCCTGGGCTATAGATTTGCGGATTTCGGTCTGGACCAAGTCCTTGACCTGCTGATTTTGAAGATATTTAAAAATGGCCCCCTCTTTGTAGGCGGTATCTGCATTGGCGCTAAGCTTTACTGCTCCCCCAGCCACCAGCTTGCCCTGGTTATCGATGCTTGCCGTATTGGTGGCGGCCAACAGCTCCTTTAGCCAGCCCTTTTCCCATTTATCCCAGTTTTCCAGCTCATATTCGTCAGTTTCCAAACCCTGACCATTAGTTTTCCTTACAGCTCTCAATTCCGGCAGGGTGCTGTCATCCACCCTGATGGTATTGGCCGCCTTTAATACAATATCACCGCCAGAACCGGTGGAAGCTGTCAATCCACTAGGAACCTGAGCATGATTAACTATATCCTCAAATTGAATACTACCTACACTGGACAGCTGGGCACCGCTTCTGACATTGATAACGCCAGCCCCTAATACAATGCCGCTATGGGTGTTAATGTGGCCGGATACAGTAAGAGTACCGCTGGTAGGGAGATTTCTGATATCATCGACGGTAAAGGCTTGCCCCGCCTGGCCGCCGCTGGCTCTTTTCTTGTTTTCTTCACCCTCAAAAAAATCAGCAAAGGCATCCTTTTGTACTACCATGCCGGTAAAGCTGCCGGCATTAATAACACCCTGGGAGCCTATGGCTATACCGTCGGGACTGAGAAAATACAAATTTCCGCCAATTTGGCCATTTTGAACCGCATTAAGCAAGCCGTTGATACTAACCCTGCTATTAACCATGTTTACCAGAGTATTGGCATAGTTGGTCTGACCCAGCTGGTTAAAATACATATCGGCCCGTGCTCCAGCCCCCAACTCAAATTTATCAAAGCGATTTACGCCCAAATCATCACTGACATGCTGGGCGTAAACCTTATAAATGCCATTATCAGCCTCAATAGGCGCAGCTGCCCCTTTGACGGTGATATTGGTTTCCGGCTCAGCTTCAGCCATCCCAAAGGGCAGAAGCGTAAGGCACCCCAAGGTAAGGCCCAATAACACCTTACCGGCCAATCTGTTATGTACGTATCTTTCCTGCTTCAGCTCATGTTCAACAGCATTTCTTTTTACTTTTTTACGAAATCTCCCTGTCTGCGACATGATAACCCCTCCTTGCCAGCTGTGCCTTAGAAAAGGACCTCACTTGCACGGTACACTTTACACGCTTGTATAATTTATGTGAATTTTTTAAAAAGTCTTACCAATACTGAACTGTAATCTCATACTGTCTGCCTTCTTGCCCCCCACATCTCTTTTCAGGGGCATTCCCACCAGCAGACTGGTATTAAATCCATTATTTTCCCAAGTAACACCAAGGCCGGTACTCATAAGGGTATTGGCTCCCGAAATGGCATAACCGCCGTTTACCCAGCCATAATCAAAGAACACCATACCATTCAGGCTTTTGTCCTTATTTAATGGCATATGGTATTCCAGCCCCAGGGCAAAGCCCTTGTCACCGCTGATAAAGCTTTCCTCGTAGCCACGGACTGTATTCATGCCGCCGATGTAAAACCGGTTGGCCGTACTCATATACGACTTGCCGCCCAGCTGACCACTGAGGCGGGTCACCAGGGCGTGTTTATTGGCTAATTCCTGGCGCCAATACATATTTATCTGGTACAAATTGACATTTTCTGAGCCGCCATACATATCCGATTTATTAGAACGCAACAGACCATATCTATGATAAAATACGGATTTTTTACCGTAATTGGTAAAAGCCACATATAAATTGTAGCGGGTCAGCTTGTCATCCAGCCAGGTCACTTCTCCATGTCCCCAGGTGGTTTTGGATTTCTGGCTGAGATAGGACAGACCCAGCTCACAGCGGTTGGATATGGTTACGGTCAATGGATAGCGCAGTCCCACACTGTAGGCTGTGGCATCCCCTTCAATGCCCAGGGAGCCTAAATCCCCATTAACCACTTCATTTTTATTGCCGGTATAATCCAAATCCAGCTTCAGGCCGCTGGTGCCCAAGGGATATGTATAGCCAATATTATAGGCCTTTGAACCGGAGCTGCGCATATAGCTGAGACGCAGGCTGTCACGTTGGCCGCTGACACTGCGCCAGTTGTAGAAAAAACCATAGCGAAGCCGGCCGCTGGTTTCATAGCCGTTGTTATAGGAATATAGAGTAAAATTATGGAGCTTAGGCTCAAAGGCATAGAGAACATAATCTGTGGTGCCTTCCTCTTTACCGGCCTGCATTTTTATTCTAAGGGCCACATCATTGGTGCCATTGAACCGCTGCAGGGAACGGTTTAATTCACCGGTATTGGCAATCTGGCCCTTCTGCAAGGGGAACCAGCTGGTGATATAGCCGGTACTGGTGGATTTGTTCCCTTCCAGGGTAACCTGTCCCGTGCGGCCCTCCACCAAATTTATATGAACCAGTCCCTCATGAATGGTCTGGGGCGGCAAAAAGGCCTGACAGGTCATATATTCCTTCTTTTTATAGATATTATTGATATTATCAACTATTTTATATAATTCCTTAACGGTTATGGACCTGCCCACATAAGGGGCAATGACAGCATCAATTTCTTCCTTGGTCAACACTTGAGACGGGTCCGTCTCAATCTGTTTCAGCTCAAAGCTCATGTCAATATCCGCCGACTTGGATCCATTTTCCGGTATCCCCTCCACCCGTTCATTACGGGTGGCCTCATCTGCCCTGATCTGTTCAGCAATACGCTCACGCTCCATAGCCTCCCTGGTCTGATTCATCTGCACACCTGCATCTGCGGCACCAGGCAAAAAATCTGATGGAACGGGAGGAGCCGCCTGTACACCAGTGCCCATGAGGGCCAACATTGCTGCACATGCTGGTACTATACTTTTTATCCTTAACGAAGTATTGCTGTTAAATATATTTTTGAATTTAAATTTACGGCGTCTTGTTTTGCCCTTTCCCCGCATTAATAAAACCTTCTCCCTAAATTTATCGAAAAGCTAGTTACAATTATCAATTAAAAAATAAAAAAACAGATTTCCCGCTACCCTTTATATCCCTTTCAGATAAAATGATAACTTATTCAGGTGGAGTTTT
>NZ_CAMYWM010000079.1 GCF_947302755.1 uncultured Anaerovibrio sp. | reverse complement strand
TATCGGCTCAGCAAAGCCCTGGGCCATCCGTATATTCTTCCATAAAATTGGATATAAGGTCAGGATAAACAGCAGAGTGGCACCAATGGCCGTAATCAGGAAAAATTTTCCCAGATGGGAATCGTATCGTTCAAAGACCTTGCTCACATAGGCCTCAGCCTGGTCGCCACTGGCAGAAATGACCGTGGTATCTATTACCGTGCCCAAGCTCCAGCCTACCTTCGGCAGGGGAGCGTAGGCTAAATAGTATGTGCCGCCATCGGCATTTACCAGGGCGATGCCCCGTTCGCCTGCCACCATACGCTCAGCTGTTTCCGCCATGGCCCTGTCCGGGGCCTTCCGAAGATTCTGATTCATATCAGTGGCAGCAAAGGCCCCCTCCTCGCGGGTGGAAATAATAACGTTTCCTTCCTTGTCCATGATAAAGCTGAAATTGGAGCCTTTCACGTCAGAGCTGTCCATTTGGCGGCATATATAGTCAGTATTAATATCTGCCACTACTATCCCGGCGACGCCGTTGGCATCGTGGTAGGGAGCGCATATAGATACACATGGCCGTCCATATGAAGCCATATATGGATTAGTAAAGAGCAGTCTGTCCTGCTGAATGGTGGACTTGTACCACTCCTTACTCTTGTAATTGTAGGTGCTGCGCAGGGGTTCATGGCTTAACACCGCCCCTTTTCCATCCAAATCCAGCATATCCATCCAAATCCAGCATATCCATGCGAATGAGGTATCCATGGGTGGAGACAACCAGAATACTGCCCTGGTAGCGCCGGCTCATCCGCCTGATATCATCCTCCACGGAGGACAAAATAGCAACCTCCTGCTTCAGCTCCGGGGAAATTCCCTGCTGCAGCAGCTCTGGACTATAGAACACATAGGGCACATTGTCAGCCACCTCTGTGAAATTGGCCACCGGCAGCTCCTTTGGCTTGTAATCAGCGGTGTCCTGCAGGATATCAGATAGTGCTTCAGACAGATTTTCCACGTTGATGGAACAGTTATTCAGCAGCTGTCCCACCATCTGGGCCCGTAGTGCAGTGGCTTCTGTCAGCCGATCCTTTACCTCCTCCTGAAAGTTTTCTTCCAGGTAGTCACCCATTTTTTGGGAAAAATCCTCACCTTCGTTATGTAGTTCATTATGTAGTATGAATATGCTGACAAGGAAAATGATGCCAATGAGCATAAAGGTAACGCAGCTGCCCCAAAGGGCCGTGCGAAGAATGCGGCGATATATATTCATTTCTCCCCGTTGCAAAATAAGTTCAATACCATTGCGTAATTTACTCATTTACGGTCTCCCTGCAGTTTGGCTATACGCCCCTAAGCTCCATCAGATACTGAAAGCCTGCCATTTTAAAAATATCCATTATATCATCTGAGAGGTTGATAATGGAAATCCTGTTCCGCTGCTGCTTTTGTATGGTGAGAATAACCCGCAGGCCTGCACTGGAAATATATTCCAGCTCCCGTGCATCGAATACAAGGGAGGAATCACCTTGGGATTTAAGAATTTCGTGGATTTCCTGCTGTATGCTGGTGGCATTCAAAGCGTCAATATCCCCCATAAGAAAAATTGTGAGAATTCCATCTCGGTTATCAGAACGCAAAGCGCCCACCCCTTTCATAATTAATGTAAATATAACGAGCTTTAAGATGTCCCCTTCCTTTTTAGGTGGGGAACAAACTGCAACAGGTGGTGAGGGTATCTCCCACCTGACTGCGACGCGAAGCTAATCCCTTGGGGAAAGGCTGATTTGAATATTATCTTTGGAAGAAGAAAAATATTGAACAATGGCGTCATAGGCACAAAATTCTCTTTTTGGGGGTAAAATCCCTGTAAAGTTTGAAATTTATTTTTAAAACTCCCGTCCATGAAAAGTGAAGCAGAGGATAGTACTGTTAGCCTGTAGCGTCGAATAATAAGGGAAAGACTCTAGTTTCAGTTTAATTTACTCATAGGTGAAACACTGATTGAATATTCTTTTAGAAAAGCGTCATTTGTGATAGAATTAAGTTCAGTGTAGAAATGGAGGTTTCCCGATGATTCATATGAATGATGTTATGAAGGTATATGACAATGGTGCCATTGCCCTCAATCATATCAATGTAGATATTAAAAAGGGTGAGTTTGTTTTTTTGGTAGGACCCAGTGGTGCCGGCAAATCCACCTTTATTAAGATGCTGTTTCGTGAGGTGCTGCCATCTTCAGGCGTTCTTACGGTTAACGGCCGCGATATTATTCACATGTCCAATAGGGATGTACCCTATCTGCGACGGTCCCTGGGCGTTATTTTCCAGGATTATCGCCTGCTGCCGGATAAAACCGTCTATGAGAATATTGCCTTTGCCATGCAGGTTATTGAAGCCCCGCGGCGTATGATGCAGCGTAATGTAAATAACGTCCTTGATATTGTAGGTCTTCGGGACAAGTATAAATGCTTTCCCAACCAGCTGTCCGGCGGTGAACAGCAGCGGGTGGCCATTGCCCGGGCTATCGTAAACAATCCGGCCATCGTTATCGCCGACGAGCCGACGGGTAACCTTGATCCGGAGACCTCCTGGGGGATTATGGACATTTTTAAGAGCATTAATTCCGCTGGTACCACCATCGTTATGGCAACCCATGACAAGACCATCGTGGATGCCATGCAGAAACGGGTTATTGCCATTGAGCATGGTGAGATAGTCCGTGACGAGGCACGGGGAGGTTACGGCTATGAGCATTAATACTATTGAATATTTTATCAGGGAGGTTATTCATTCCCTAAGGCGCAATAATTGGATGTCGGTGGCCTCCGTGGGCACCGTGGCCGTATCCCTGTTTATTTTTGGCATGTTCCTTATGCTGGTTATGAATTTGAACAAAATGGTGGATGCCATGGAATCCCAGGTACAGATTAATGTATATCTTGAGGATGATTTCTCCCGGGAGGATGCCCGGTCCCTGGAAGCTGATTTGAAGAACATGCAGGGCATCGAGAAGGTTACCTTTGTTCCCAAGGAAGAGGCCATGGAAAAATTCAAGGAGCGTTTAGGCGATCAGAAGACCCTGCTGGATGCCCTGGAGGATACCAATCCTTTGCCTGATTCCTTTGAGGTTACGGTGCTGCAGCCGGAAATGGTGAAGACTGCCGCCGAAAATATAGAAAAATTTGAGGGAGTAAACAGTGCCAAGTACGGACAGGATGTTATGGAGCATCTCTTTGATATTACCCGTCTGATTCGTATTTTCGGGTTTGCCCTGATGATGGTGTTGGCCCTGGCTACCCTCTTTATTATTTCCAATACCATCCGCTTGACGGTGTTTGCCCGGCGCAAGGAAATTGCTATTATGAAATACGTGGGGGCTACTGACTGGTTTATTCGTTGGCCCTTTGTTCTCGAGGGGGTTGTAATGGGCTTTTTGGGCAGCATTATTGCCTCTGTTGTCCTTCGGCTGACCTATTCCGGCATTACCGCCAAAATATATGATACCTTGGCCTTTTTCCCCCTTATCCCCGAGGAGCCGTTCCTTACCTATGTTACTGTTATAGTGGCCATCGGCGGAATGACCATGGGGGCCATTGGCAGTACAGTTTCTATAAAGCGTTTCCTGAAGGTCTGAGGTGGGGCTATGAGGTTTTTTACTACTAAGCACAAAATGGAAGGGGCCATGCTGGCTGTGCTGATGTCCATGTCCGTGGCTGGTACGGCCCTGGCCGATGATTTGGAAAGCCAGCTTCAGGATTTGCAGGAAAAGGCAGCTCAGCAGCAGGCCATTACTGACGAGGCCCAGACCCGGGTGGATAACCTGTCTGAAAAGCTTCGGGTGTTGCAGGAAGAGGTGGATATTGCCACTGCCGAGTATAAGGACGTCAAGGGCAGATTGGATAAGGTCCAGTCTGATATTATTGACAATACGGAGCTGCTGGAAAAAACGGAAAAGGAGCTTAATGCTAAGAATAAAATACTGGCCAAGCGGGTAAAGGATATTTATATTAATGGTCAGATAAGCTACGTTGATGTATTATTTGGTGCCAAGGATTTTTCCGATTTCCTCACCCGTATGGACATATTGAAGCGTATCATCAAGCATGATTATGACCTGATTATGAAGGTGAAGGCTGACCGTGATATTGTAGTCAATACCAGGGCCAAGCTGGAGCAGGATAAGGCCGATGTGGAGCTGCTGGTGGCCGATGCGGCAATAAAGCAGCAAAATATGCTGGACAAGAAGCAGGCTCAGCAGGTTTTGCTGAATAAGGCGGAATATGACAGAGAGGTTTCCCAGCAGGCCTATGAGGAAATTATGGCGGCCTCTGAGGAAATTACCCGCATGATACAGCGCAGTCAGATGATAAGCAGCGGCTTTGCCGGAGGCGGCTCCGGGTCAGGGGCCATGATATGGCCCCTTAGCGGTCCCATTACCTCAGAATTTGGTTGGCGTACCCATCCAATTTTTGGTACCCAGCGCTATCACAGCGGTCTGGATATCGGCGGTGATTATGGCTTGCCAATTGCCGCGGCAGCCAGTGGCGTGGTTATCCATGCCGGCTGGATCAGCGGCTATGGCAACACGGTTATTATCGACCATGGTGGTGGCATTACCACCCTATATGGCCATAATGAGTCCCTGCTGGTGGGGGTAGGCGAATCCGTAGCCCAGGGGCAAACCATTGCCATGTGCGGTTCCACCGGTAATTCTACAGGTCCTCATTGTCATTTTGAGGTTCGTGAAAACGGTGAACCGGTAAGCCCATATAGCTATTTATGATGTACAGGAGGTGCTCTTTTGCCGGCCTTTGGAGGCAGGTAAAAGGGCGCTGCTTTCCTTTTATGGGTGTTTTATGAATGGAGATTGTTCATGGATCAGACTAAGAAAAATATTCTTCTTGTAATCAGCTCTGTGCTGGTTACGTTAATGGTGGTGTGCTGTGCCATGGTATACATGCTGGGTGGCAGCATGGAACGGGCAACCGATATGCTTCGGTTTATTGCCACAGTGCGCTTTGTGGAAAACCAATATGACGGCGAGGTGGATCAGCAGGCCCTTATCAATGGTTCAATTGACGGCATGATGAAATCCCTGGGGGATAAATACTCTGTTTACCTGGATGAGGATAAGTTCCGTCAGCTTAACAATATTAATACCGGTACCTTTGGGGGGATTGGGGTTGTTATGAGCTTTGCTGAACCTGGTCATTGCCGGATTATGTCCGTTATGGAAAATACTCCGGGACAGGCGGCCGGCTTACAGGACGGTGACGAGGTTATTGCCGTGGAGGGAACGCCCGTTGCTGAGCTTCAGCCTGAGGAGGTGGTGGGGAAAATCCGCGGGGTGGAAGGAACCCAGGTGGTAATTACCATACGTCGTGGCGGGGAAGCCGACAAGGATTATACCCTGACCCGCTCCAGCATTCCCATAGATACTGCGGCGGGGGATATGGTGCCTGATACGGAAATTGGGTACATCCGCATTGCTTCCTTCAGCGAAAATACCGGCAAGGAGTTTAAGGAGGCCCTGGACAAGGTCCAGAGCCAAAACGCCAGGGGGCTTATTATTGACCTTCGGGCCAATCCCGGTGGCTTGGTCACCTCCTGCATGGAAATCGCCAATCTGGTGGTGCCTGAGGGGGAAGTGGTTTCCCTTATTGATAAATCCGGCCGCAGGAAGGTGTATAATTCCAGCATGAGCGAAGCCGGCCTGCCTATCGTGGTATTAATCGACGGCAATAGTGCCAGTGCCTCTGAAATATTGGCCGGGGCATTAAAGGATCGGGGAGCAGCTACCCTGGTGGGCATGAAATCCTATGGCAAAGGGTCGGTACAGACCATTTTGCCCCTGTTTAGAGGGGATGGCATCAAGCTTACGGTGGCCAAATATTATACTCCGTCCGGTGCCAGCATTGATGGTATAGGCATTCAGCCTGATGTGGAAATTGCCATGCCGGAAAATCCCACTGAGGATGTACAGCTTAAAAGGGCCATTGAGGTTATACAGGAAAAATTCCAGTAGGGGCTTGCTGGAAGCTGCTAATGGTTTTTTAATTTTCAATTTATAAAATGTTTATATTCAGGTCATATAATTTAGCAAGCAAGTTAAATATTTCATTGCGGATATACTTGTTTGGTATGGGGTGTCCATATTCTGAGGCTGAACCCATGAAAGGATGTTTGTTATTATGAAAAAGAAATTTTTAATGGGAGCCATTGTGCTGGCGGCCAGTGGCTTTATGACAGTTGGTGAGTGTGCTGCCTTATCCATGGAGGAAGCCATACAGACAGCCTTGCTGAATAATCCTGATGTTAACATAACCAAATTGGCGGAGGATACGGCCCTGGCCAAGCTCAGTCAGGCCCGGGGCAGCAACAGCTTTAGTGTCAGTGCAGGAACCAATTTTGGCAAATCCGAGCAAAATAACACCGGCTGGGATAATACGAATCGGACCAGCATTTCAGCCTCCCTACCATTGTTTAATGGAAACACCACCGGCCGGAACATTGAAAGTGCGGAAATCGGGGTGGATATTGCCAAGCTCCAGCTTCAGCGGAAGTGGGAGACCACCAGGCTGGAGGTTATAAAGGCCTATTATAATGTTCTTCAGGCCAAAAAGCAGGTTGAGGTTTATCAGGATTCAGTAGATAAATATCAGCTGCATCTGAACAATGTGGAGCAGCTCTATAGTGCCGGCAGCAAGGCAAAAATCGATGTTCTCCGCTCCCAGGTGGAGCTGGCCAATGCCCGGCAGACTCTGATAAAGGGCCAAAGCACCTATGATAATAATCTCAGCATATTACGTAACCTGATGTACATGGATCAAAGGGAGCCCTTGGAGCTGACGGATGATTTTGTCTATGAGCCCTTTAACGAGGAGGTAAATTCCTGTGTGGCCTATGCCGTGGATAATCGCAAGGATTTAATAGTTTCCGGCTATCAGGTTAAGCAAAAGGAGCTGGCCCTGAAAAATGCCCAGGCAGACTATATGCCTACGGTGGACCTCAGCGTAAGTACAGGCTGGAACAAGCAGGTGAGTCCCAGCAGGGATAATCATAGTGTATCCGGTACTATCGGCGTAAATTGGAAAATTTGGGACAGTGGTATCACCAAGGGCAAGGTAAATGCCGCCAAAGCGGATTTGGCCTCGGCTCAGCTGGCCTATGATCGGGACAGGAGCAATGTGGATATGAATGTCCGCACGGATTACAACAGCATGCGGGAGGCTGAACGGCGTTTTGAATCCACCCAGGAGGCTGTACGGGAGGCCCAGGAGGACTATTTTATCGCCAATGAAAAATATAAGGCCGGTGAGGGAATAATGCTGGATATTATTGATGCCCAGAATGCCTTGAACACGGCTCAGCAAAATTACATCAGTGCCCAGTATGATTATGCCAGATACAAGGCAACGGTGGAGAGCGATATGGGGTTGGACGTTCATCCCTCCTCGGCCGCGGCCACCAATACGCCATCGGGATACTGATGGGTTGATTTTGAACTGAGAAAAGAGGCAGTACCATGAGAAAGAAAAAGACTCTTACAATTGCTGGTATAGTCATCGCCATTTTTGCAGCAATAATAGGTGGCTATATGTATTACACCAGTGTGCAGACTGAGCAGAGCAAACCGGCCACGGAGCTGGCCCAGGCTAAGACCATGAAAATAAAATCCACGGTATCGGCCACCGGTACTATTCGCCCGGTGGATTCGGTAGAGGTGAGCTCCAAAATAACCGCCCGGATAAAATCCGTATTGGTGAAGGAAAATGACAAGGTAACAGCCGGGCAGACAGTGGCTGTTCTCGATGGCAAGGATTTTGAGGCCTCCAATGATCAGGCGGCCTTCAAGGTATCCAATGCCAAATCAAAGTATGATCGGGTAGCATATCTGAACTCCATTGGGGCCAAGTCCCAGGAGGAGCTGGAGGATGCCCGGTATACCTATGATACGGCTGCCAGTAACCTGGAGAAGACCCAGTCAGATTTGGGTGAGACCATTATCACGGCCCCTATGGATGGGATTGTGGTGGGTGAGCCAAAGTCCGCAGGTACCATGGCCGTTCAGGGCAACAGCAACCCGACGGTTATTATGACCATCGCTGATATGAGCAAAAAGCAGATTTTGGCCAAGGTGGATGAAACGGATATCGGCAGCGTGAAGGTGGGCCAGAATGCCACCTTTACGGTGGATACCTATACGGGAAAGACCTTTACAGCCAAGGTATCCAAGATATCCCAGACGGACGTGACCAACAGCTGGAATACCAAATCCAGTAATTCCACTGCCTCCACCACTACGGCCAGTGTAATATACTATTATGTGGTACTTGATGTGGATGACCCGGACAATCTGCTGCTACCGGCCATGACGGCCCGGGTGGAAATAGTGACTTCGGAAAAGGAAAATGCCCTGGTTGTGCCAATTTCTGCCCTGAAAACGGATAACAGGGGCTCCTATGTGCTGCTGAGTCTTCCGGAGGGCACTACTGAGAAGCGGTATGTTTCCACAGGAATTTATAGTGATGAATTCGTAGAAATTGAGGATGGACTCTCTGAAGGTGATACGGTGGCCATTACCTATAAGGCCAAGAGCAGCACCAGCTCCGGCGGAGGCAGACGGGGCGGCCCGGGGGGCCCACCATTTTAATGGCGGAGGTTGATCGTATATGAGTAAATTGGAAAAGATTACTATCAGCCTTCGGGGAATAAAAAAGCTGTACAAGATTGGGGATCAGGAGGTGGCAGCCCTTAATGGTATCGATTTGGATATCAAGGAGGGGGAGTTTGCTGCCCTGATGGGTCCTTCTGGCTCAGGCAAATCAACCTTGATGAATATATTGGGCTGCCTGGACCGGCCAAGCATGGGGTCGTATAAATTAGATGGCCAGGAGGTGGCTCACCTCAGTGATGATAAGCTGGCCAAGACCCGCAATCAGAAAATCGGCTTTGTTTTTCAGAATTTCAACCTGCTGTCCCGGATTTCAGCCCTGGACAATGTGGCACTGCCCCTGGTTTATGCCGGGGTGGATTCCGATGAGCGGGAGGAACGGGCCATGTATTTTTTGGAGCAGGTAGGTCTGGCGGACAGAGCGGACCATCAGCCAAATGAGCTGTCCGGCGGTCAACGGCAGCGAGTGGCCATTGCCAGGGCTTTGGTCAATGATCCTCAGATAATTATGGCCGATGAGCCTACCGGTAATCTTGATACCAAGTCCACCAAGGAAATCATGGAAATTTTTGAAAAGATGCATGAAATGGGCCGTACCATCATATTGGTAACCCATGAGCCGGATATAGCCGTTTGTGCCAGCCGCCAGCTGCTGGTCCGGGATGGTGTAATCACCCGGGATGAAGGGAAGGGCGTGGTTTTGGATGTTGTTTAAGGAAAGCTTTTCCATGGCCTTTACGGCCCTTCTGGCCAATAAAATGCGTTCCCTGCTTACCATGCTGGGAATTATTATCGGTGTAGGTGCGGTTATAGCCATGGTTTCCGTAGGCATGGGGGTAAAGAGCGATGTTGTAAACAGTATTTCCTCCCTGGGAAGCAATATGCTGATTGTATCACCGGGCTCCAGCAATACCGGTGGTGTCCGGGGAGCAGCCGGCTCACGGACCACATTGAAATACAATGACTCCCAGGCCATCAAGGAAAAAATTAAAAATGTTGATTTTGTGTCCCCATCTGTATCCCGGTCCTATCAGATTGTAAATGGTAACCAGAACTGGAATTCTTCAGTTATGGGCGTTACCCCTGAATACATGTCCATTCGCTCCCTGGAGGTGGGGACGGGGTCATTTATAACGGAGAGTGATGTGGTGAAGCGCAATCGTGTGGCCGTGATTGGCAGCACGGTAGCCACTAATCTGTTTGGTGCCAGCAATCCGGTTGGGCAGAATATCCGCGTAAATAATCAGCCCTTTAAGGTAATTGGCGTGCTGGAAAGCAAGGGGCAGTCCTCCATGGGCCAGGACCAGGATGATGTGGTAATAGTGCCGCTGACAACGGCCATGGAGCGTATCATGGCCATGGATTATATTTCTTCGGTAAACATTCAGGTGTCCGATGCTGATAAAATGGCCCAGGTTCAGGAGGATATTGAGATTTTGCTGCGCCAGCGTCACAAGATAATCGGCGGCAAGGAGGATGACTTTACTGTCAGAAATATGACCAGTCTCATGGAAACCATGAGTCAGACCACCACCATGCTGACCATTCTGCTGGGCAGTATTGCCGGCATATCACTGGTGGTAGGCGGTATTGGTATCATGAATATCATGATGGTATCCGTTACCGAGCGCACCAGGGAAATCGGTATCCGCAAGGCCCTGGGTGCCACCTTTCAAAATATAATGATGCAATTTTTGATCGAATCGGTGGTCATCGGCGTTATCGGCGGTATTATCGGCATTGGTCTGGGCTGTGGCTTATCTATGCTGGTAGGGAAATTCGGTAATTTTACTACGGTAATAAGTCCTTTGCCCATAGTGGTTTCCTTTAGCTTCTCAGTGGGAATCGGTTTGTTTTTTGGCATTTATCCCGCCAGAAAGGCCGCCAAGCTGGACCCTATTGAAGCGTTGCGGTATGAGTAGCTTACAGCTGCAAATGGCTTAATCTGGTGGAACTAATGACGTTTCTTGTTCATGGTGTCTTCTCTGCTCCTTCATCAGCTGTGTTGCAGCCTGCCGTTTTTTTCGGGCTTCCAGCTTTTGGATGGCGTGACCAGCAATATAAAAGTTGAGGGCATGGATAAAATCCTGTCGGGTTACCGGTATATTGTCCTTGCGGAATAAGGGCTGGCCCATGGCATTTATTTTGAAGCCCACCATTTTGCTTTGACCATACCAGGGGTCATTTCCAAGGAAAAATATAAAGCCCTCGTTCATCAGCTCAAATTGACATTTAAGCCCGCCCTGGGGATCTGTTTCGATTTCCAGGCGGGGCTTTTTTATGAAGTCCAGGGTTTGGCTGTCATAAATCCCCAGGGGAATATTCCCAAAACAGATATAGCGGGAATGAAGCCATCCGCTTTTGGTGTCCCGGAGCTCGTCACTGCTGGAGAGGCTGGTATATACTTGTTCGGGCTTGGTGATGATGTTGTGGAGGTTGTGGTAGTCAATAAGATAATTGTCCATTTCTGCATAGTCATCGAAAAGCTGTATCTGTCGCATGGCAGCCTGAAAATCAACAGCCCGTGGCCGGAACAAAATCATTTTGAAACGCTCCTTTCTGATATTATTTTTAGAATATATGTTTGCTATAATAATAACAGAATAATTGTTCTAATGCAAGGGCGAATATGATCCAAATACAGGGAAATAGCATAGTATTTAAAGCCTATAGCCAGGGCCGTCACTTGGCTGGAAATTTTGATGAAGCATTACAGGGTAAAGACGTGAAGGAGCCATCTGACTCACCAAGAGACCAGCTGATCAATCTGGTCATAGAAGATTACTCCCGGAGACAGCTGCAACAGCCTAATAATAATGGCAACAACGAAGCTCATACATGATAGATGATAAAAAAAACAGAGGATAGCCGTAAAGCGTGAGGCTCTTAACGGAAAAATAAAAATCGAATAGGATAACAAAAATTGCTATAGATTCCCGTGACGAATCTATAGCAATTCTGTTGTGCGCCCAGCATGGGCGCACTCTAATGGGTGAAAGTCCCTAACCAGCCCTAATA
>NZ_CAMYWM010000078.1 GCF_947302755.1 uncultured Anaerovibrio sp. | reverse complement strand
AGGAATATAGTGTTGCCAGTACAAAGACAAAAATCACACTGCCCACCGCTATCACCATAACGCTGTTGTCCCGGATAAAATCCTCCATCGTATACTTGGTATCTGATTGGATATACTTAAACATATAGTCTGATACCACCGATTTATCCATGAGGGCTATACCCTTGTTCAGAATGGAAAAATGCTCTGATTGATTTCTCGGCACACATATGCAATATGACAGACTGGAACCCAGGGGCATGGTCTTTATGCTGTGATATTTGGGATCATTCAGCCGTTCCTTTAAATGATAGGAGGACATTATGGTACATGTGGCATCGCCACTGAGAATAGCATCCAGGGATTTTTCCACACTTGGATAACGCTTTATCTCACTGTCCTTATACGGCTTCATAATCTTTTTTATTGGATTGTAATACAGACCGATGGTGGTAAAGGTTTTATCGGAATATTCTCCCTTGTAGGCCACATACATTGGAACGCTGATAATTTCCGAGGTATAGCTGAAGGTCTTATCCTCACTGTATTTCACTGACCCAAAGGAAGGAAAGGACATATCGATCTCATTGTTTTCAAAGCCATTCAGTAAAGCTTCAATGCTGTCATAGGCCACGTATTCAACAGAAACCCGGTCACCTATATGAAGATTGTTTAAAATCATCCGAATAACATCTACAATGATTCCCTTTGGATTACCTTCCCTGTCCTGGGCACAGAATGGCATATAGTCCTTGAAATACCCTACCCGCCATACCTTGTGATTGTTAAGCCATCTTTCCTCATCATCGGACAAGGTGCTATTTATCAGGCTGGCACCATAGCTGGTGTATTGTAATTTTTGTATGAAGAATGGATCTGCCCGTTCAATGTCCGCCAGGGCGTAATTAAGCTCATACAAAAGCTCCGGCTTTGTATTGGTAACTGCCAGATAAAATGGCTCCTGCCCCACCTTTATAACCGGTGCATAGCCGGAATCCACCCTGATATTATTGTCAGTTGCAACAATTCCGTCAATCCTTCCCGCTTTAAAATCATTATCCCGGGCCTCAAAGCCATCATAATATACGATGTCTATATCAACACCGTTTTTCTTCGACCATTGCTCCAAAAAATAGGTCATGCGATTATCTCTGATGCCACCGATTTTCTTGTCCTTCATGGTGGAAAAATCAAGGGAATTCATGACCTTATTGTTTTCATTCTGATAAAGCCAATAATTGTCCATCCCCATGATATAGTCCGGAAACAGCATATACTGTTTTCGTTCGTCACTGACTGATATACCGGCCATCATGTCAATTTCGCCGCTTTTTAGCATATCAATCAGCTCTGACCACTGGCCATGGACGAATTCGTACTCCCAATTGGTATAATTAGCCACCCTAAGGAGGTAATCGTAGCAATAGCCGCTTCTCACCCCATCGGAATCCATATCCTGAAAGCCGGCACTATCATACCAGCCCATCCTGACCACCTTCGTGGGAATATCTTTACCATTATGGGCGTCCTCAGCTGAAGAAATGGCCAAGGGCATAACAAGAAAAAACACAAAAAGGATGCTCAGAATAGTGGCCACGGCTTTAGTCTGTTGTTTAGCAAATAATCGAAGCATTACGGTTCACCCCATACATGGAAAAGCAAAAACTTACACTTATCAGTATATTCTTTCGACATATTATTATAATTATCCTGCTTTTAATTCAATAAAATGAATACAAAAAAGAACCCTCAGAGAAGAGTACATCTCCGAAGGCTCCTTCATTGTATTCTTATCAAAGGCTCATTGGGCCGCCCGGCGGCGGATTTCCCTCAAGCGGTGGGCCATGTGGGCCCTCAGCTTGTCCTCCAGCTCCACCAGGCTTTTTGAGTCAAAGGTGTAATTCATTTCCGGAATATTTCTTATCCGGGCCTCACCAAAAAATTCATTGCGAAACTCATTGTAATAAATTATAAAATTGCTCTCAATGGAAAAATCGGAATAATCAAATACTATATAGGAGCCATTGAGCACCCTTACCATTTGGGCAGGCCTTATATACAGTTCAAAGCCCTCCAGCTCCTCCGGCAGAATATCCCTGTAATCCCATTCAGTTATGTTCAGCTCCCTGGTAACATAGCTGATGGCATTTGGATTATATATGACCAAATCGTGAACCGCCCCATCCAAATATTTTCTCAGGTGCTGCTCATATTCCCCAAAGGAAGCAGTGATAAACTGCATGAGACAAAATTCCGTAAGGCCCCGGCGGATTTTCAGCTTGTATTCCTTGGTTTCCTGATGATAATAGGCCACCAGCCCCAAATGCTTTTCCTCATTTACATAGGAAAATAATTCAAAGGTATCCCCTGCCTCCTGATAAAGCTTGCTAAGGGTGAGACCATACAGCTCCGCCGGCAGCTCGTCAACATAGGCCCAATCCGCCGTTTCCTGCTGTATTTTTTCCAAAATATCCGGCTTCATAATATAAATCCTCTATTATCAATTAAAGTAGACGATGGTATCCTCCGGCTTCTTTTCCTCGGTAAAGGCCTCAACCTTCATTTTCAGGTTGTCCACTTCCCCGTTCTTGTCGTATTTAACGTGGATGACGCCAGTTACCTTTCCCCATTTACGCTCATTTTTTTCATGGTTAAGCTGCTTAAAGGGTGCCCCGGTGCCGGAAATCCCCAAAAACATCATATCCTCGGCACAGCAGGCCATGCCAACCCGACCAACCCCATAGTGAATAACCCCGTCCTTTTGGGCCGAGCAGAGGTAGCCATCAAATATGATACGCTTCTTGTCATAGTGGTCAGGGTGGTCCTGCATATCCACAAACCAGGCACCGTAATCATCCAGCTCCAGCTCGATTTCATCCTTATCGATGGAAAAGGGCAGCTCCGGCTCCTCCTCCACAAAATCCTCCAGGTCGGATTCAAAAATAACCTGGGCCCGGCGGTTCACCACCCGAACATTGCGGCGAATATCCTGCTGGCGGGTATCATGATCACAGCGGTTAAAAATAATCAGCTCACAATAGCGGAACAGGTCCACGAACCGGTCCTTCATATTCTTCTGATAAACCTCGAAGGTTTCCGCATTGACCATGCCAATGTTCTGGAAATCGAACCATTCATCCGGCAGGGGAATATTCATATAATCACCGGCACTCCACATGCCATTGGCTTCAATCAGCACACTGGAGGGATGATATTTTTTCTGAAGCTCCTGATAAAACTCAGTGGACAGCTCCTCCATATCCTCCACCACAATAATCCTGGAATGGCTTTCCTCCAACAGCTCCTCGTCTATTTCTTCTTCACCCTCCTCACCTAAAATAATGAGGTTGCACTCAGCCTTGGCAAATTGGTTATTCTGTAAAAAATCCTTGATTACACTGGTTTTACCGCTTTCCAGCAGACCCATAAAGTAATACACAGGAACATTTGGTTTTTCTGTACTCATTTAACTGTCTCCCGATTATCCAATGACTTATTCACCCAGGAAAAGCTCCTTCAGGCTATGCTCCTGCAGCTTGCTGCCGATAACGCAGAACCGGCCGGTATAATCGGCAGCACCGGTTACTACACTGCTCTCCCCCGGCACGTAGTTGAAATGGAGCCATTCGCCGTCCTTGGCGGACATCACAATGCCCTTGGCCCGGAGAATAACCCCGTATTCATCGGCGTTCACCAGCTCGGCCAAAATATCCTTCAGCTCCTGGGCAGTATATCTCCTGGTGGTTTCCTGGCCCCAGCTGCCGAATACATCATCGGCATGATGATGGTGATGATGATGGTCATGGTCATGATGATGATCATGGCAATGGCAATCAGGGTCGCTGCACTCCTCACCATGGTCGTGATGATGCTCGTGATCGTGGTCATGATGGTCATGGTCATGATGATGCTCGTGATCGTGGTCATGATGGTCATGGTCATGATGATGCTCGTGATCATGGTCGTGATCATGGTCGTGATGTTCATGGTCATGATGATGGTCATGATGGTGCTCCTGAGCCACCTCCTCCACCTTTAGAAGCTCACTGTGATGGAGGGCATCCAAAATCTGTTCACCGGAAATATGGTCCCAAGGAGTAGTAACAATCGGTGCCTTTGGATTATGCTCACGAATGATATTAATGGTCTCCTGCAGCTTCTTCTCATTTACATCCTGACTGCGGCTCAGCACGATGCAGTCGGCATGGGCAATCTGATCAATGAAAAATTCACCGTAATTCCGGGCATACATTTTGCATTTCTTGGCATGAACCACCGCAATGCTGCCATCAATAACCACCTCATCATTGCACACCTTGGAAACGGCCACCTTTACGTCGGACAGCTTGCCTACACCGGAGGGCTCAATAATAATCCGGTCAGGATTGTAGGTCTCCATAACCTGCTTTAGGGATTCCTCAAAATCCCCTACCAGGGAGCAGCAGATACAGCCGGAATTTATCTCCTTCACCTGCACCCCGGCTTCCTTCATAAAGCCCCCATCGATGGCAATCTCGCCAAACTCATTTTCTATGAGACATATTTTGTCATTGAAGCCATCATTTATAAGCTTCTGAATCAAGGTGGTTTTACCAGCCCCTAAGAAACCGGAAAATATGTTAATTTTTGTCATACCAAAACCTCCATTATTATTTATAAAACTAAAGGCAGCTTCCGCAGCACTGCAAAAACAACCTTCAATATATTATACATCAATGATAATCTTTGTCAAAAAAAATTGGACTGCCGCCGCAGTCCAATTATACACCTTCTAAACCTGTTCCGGTGCCCATTGTTCAGTTTTCACCAATCGCCATAGAAGCAGACTGGCACAGGCGGCCCGCAGGCTTTGGTCCAGGGCCAGGGCAATCCACGCCCCTACCAGCCCCATATCCAGATAATAGAGGAAAAAGGCGGTAATTAAGGGCCGAAGCACCGTAATACTGAGGAAGGAATAAATGGCCACCTGGGCTGATCTGCCGCTTCCCCGCAAAATTCCGGCACACACCATCTGCTGGGCCTCGGGAAAGCTGACCAGGGCCACAATGAGCATAATCAGCCCCCCAAGGGGAAGCAAGCTTGCGTCGGAGGCATAGAGGCCAAAAATTTCCTCCCGGAAAAGGGCCGTCAGTACAAAGGACACCAGGGAAAACATGGCACTCCATTTGACGCTGACCCTCAGGGTTTCCTTCCAGGCCGCCATATCCTTGGCTCCCTTGGCATGGCAGGCCATAACCGTACTGCCCTTCCCCAAGCCACCGGCAAAGCAATAATAAAAATCGCAGAAATTCATACAGATAGCGTGAATTGCATAGGGCAGCATACCCAGCTCAGCCACCATACGGGTGTAGATTACCATACCGATACGCTCAAAGCCCTGCTCGGAAAATACACTGCCAAACAGGGGCAAAAATTCCCGGAAATAGGCCCTATCAGGCCAAAAGCCGGTCTTGTCCATAATCCCCCGCTGCCACAATTGCCACAGGGCATGGCCAAAGGTATAGATGGTACCCACCAGAGTGCCGATAGCCGCCCCCCGGACTCCCAGCTCCGGAAATGGCCCCAAGCCAAAAATCAATAGAGCATTGACGATTACATTCAGGACATTGCCCTGAATATTGGTCCGAAGCACCACCGCCGTTTCACCAAAGCCCAGCTGAAGGGCCTGAAGAATTGCCGTAAGGGAGGTCATGTACACCGCCGCCAAAGCAATCCAGCCATAATCCAGGGCCAGCCGGAGATACCCGGTCTCCGCCCCCATCCACAGCAACAGCTCCGGTAAATAGGCAAAAAAGGCCAGATGGAGCACCAGCATTACCGCTGCCCCCAGCACCAGGGATTGCCTGAGGATTGTGGCCGCCTGCTGCTTACGGCCCGCCCCATAATGCTCGGCAGTCATCAAAGTAACCACCGAGGCCAGGGAACGGGCCACCGTCAGCAGCATCATCCGGGGCTGGGTAAAAATGCTTACCGCCGCAATGGCGGAGGCCCCCAGCATTCCCACCATAATCAGATCCACATTGCTCAGGAGTATCATGCACACCCCTTCCAATGCGGCCGGCAGGGACAGAGTCAGATATTGGCGATCAGTCGGTGACAATTTAAACTTATTAAGCATAAAAAACTCTCTAATAAGATTTATTAGTCATATTCAATGAACGGTAAAGACAGCCCCCAGCAATTCCTTGGTATAAGGATGCTTGGAGTCCGCCAGCTTATCTCCCGGCAGCTGCTCCATTACCCGTCCCTTCTGCATCACCACAACCTTATGGCTGAACAGGCTGACCAGGGCCAGGTCATGGCAGATGAAAATATAGGTTATACCCTTTTCCTGCTGTAATTTGACCAGCAGCTTAATGATACTGTCCTGCACAGAGACATCCAGGGCACTGGTGGCCTCATCGCAGACAATCACCTCCGGTTCAAGGGCCAGGGCCCGGGCAATACCCACCCGCTGACGCTGTCCGCCACTCATGCTGTGGGGATACCGGTTGGCAAAGTCCTGGGGCAAATCAACCTGCCGGAGAAGCTCTTTGGCCCGTTGCTCCACTTCCCCTTTGGAGATAATGCCAAAGCTCCTCAGGGGCTCGCAGATAATATCCTTCACCTTCATTTTTGGATTAAAGGCCGTGGCCGGATCCTGAAATACCATTTGGATATGGCGATAATTCTGACGTTTTTCCTTGTCACTCAGCTTGGTAATATCCTGGCCGTGAAACATTACCCGGCCGGAGGTTGGCTCATGAATTCCCATAATGGTCTTCACCAGAGTGGATTTGCCGCAACCGGATTCACCAACAATGGCTGTGGTTTTTCCCCGGGGAATTTCTATGGAGATATCATTGCAGGCCCGTAACACATTGCCATCGGACAAGGTAAATTCCTTGGTAATATGCTCAATGCTCATAAGGCATTCATCAGCAGTATTTACTTCAGACATAACGCTTGCCTCCAATCTCCGGTACTGCAGCCAACAATTCCTTTGTGTAATTGGACTGCGGATTAGTCAATATATCCTGGGCCTTGCCGTATTCCAGCACCCGGCCGCCGGCCATAACCATCAGCTTGTCCGACATATAGGAGGCCACCCCCAGATTATGGGTCACCATAATCATGGCCGTACCTGCTTCGCGAACCACCTGCATAAGCTCCTTTACAATCTGGGCCTGGGTAGTTACATCCAGGGCCGAGGTAGGCTCATCCGCCAGCAGAAGCTGGGGATGAAAGGTAATAGCCATGGCAATACCCACCCGCTGGCGCATACCGCCGGACAGTTCAAAGGCATAGGAGGAAAGTATATTTTCAGGATTGGGCAGATGCATGCGAGTGAGCATCTCCACTGCCTTGGCCTCCGCCTCGTCAGCACTCATATGGCTATGCAGCTGAATGTATTCTATAAACTGATGACCAATGGTCTGAACCGGGTTCAGCATATTGCCTGAATCCTGAAAAATCATGGATATATCCTTGCCCCGCAGCTCCCGCCATTGAGCATGGGAAAGACCATTAAGGTCCTTCCCCTTAAACATAATTGAACCATTGCTTACATGACCGTCCCCGGACAACAGGCCCAGGACAGCGCGGATAACCGTGGTTTTACCACTGCCGGATTCACCCACGATAGTCAAAATCTCCCCTTCATTTAGCGAAAGCTGTACCTTCTCTACTGTAGGGGCCTCTTCACCATAGGTGATGTCCAGGTCCTTTATTTCTAATAACATGGATTGCTCCTTACTTGGCCGCCGGCTTAATCAGGCTGGTAACCCAATAGTAGTCGGAAGGATACATCTTTACGCCAGCCAACGCATTATTAAAGATAATGTTGGTCTGAGGATAGCCCAGGAACAGGGCAGCACCATCATCCATAATCATCTGCTGAATATCGATAATGAGCTGACGACGCTTCTGCTTGTCAAATTCTACAGCCAATGCGTTGAACTTGGCATCCAGGGCCGGATTGCTGTAGCCAGAGCCATTCTGCGGATTTTCACCATTCAGGTTGGACTTCCAGTACCAGGAGAGATAAATCTCAGGGTCGCCGGTGTTGGCCGTAGTAATATTGGAAATCAGCAGGTCATACTCACCCTTGATACCCATCTGGTCCACCAGGTTATAATCTACGCTCTTGATGTTAATATCAAAGCCCAGCTTCTTCAAATCGGCCTGAACCGCCTCGGCATAAAGCGGCAGCTCGGCGCGGCTGTTATACACCACAAAGTCCAGCTTCAATGGCTGTCCATCCTTATCCAGAATACCATCACCATTGGTATCAGTCCAGCCAGCTTCCTTCAGCAGCTTGGCAGCCCGCTCCGGGTTGTATGCATTAGGATCCTTCAGCTGGTCAAAGCCATAATCCATGGATGGCGGTACTGGAGCCTTGCCAGGGATAAAGGTGCCCTTTAACAATACCTTGTTATAGGTTTCACGGTCACAGCCGCAAATCAGGGCCGCACGTACCTTAGGATCCTTCAGAATGCCCTTCTGGTTCAGACGGGCCAGCACAGTACGCAGAGAGGAAATCTCATCAACGGTAAAGCTGCTGTTGCCACGGAAGGAATCCATATCACCGGCGGCGATATTTACGGCCATATCCACATCACCGGACTGAAGAGCCATGGCCCGGGTATTAGGATCATCAATGGATGGAATTTCTACGGTTTCAAATGGAACCTCCCCACCCCAATAATTAGGGTTCTTCTTCATAACGGACTTTTCCTTGACAAAGGATTCCACCATATACGGACCGGTGCAGATTGGACCCTCCTTGGAGAAATCGCGGCTGCCCTCGGCCTTGGTATCAACGATTATGAACAATGGATCAGCCAGGAAGCCGGCCATGTTCGGGGTTGGTTTATCAGTGGTTATAATAAGATTCTGGCCCTCAGCCTTAATGGAATTGTACTTAAAGAAGGTGGCGGCCCGGCTGTTCTTGGCAAAGGCCCGCTCAATAGATGCCTTAACGGCTTCGGCAGTCAGGGGATCCCCATTGGAGAACTTGACACCATCCCGAATTTTAAAGGTCCAGGTCAGCTTGTCATCACTAACCTTCCATTCCTCGGCCAGCCACGGCTGAACATTCATTTTTTCATCGAACTTGGCCAGGCACTCTCCCAAGCCATAACGCATAACTACCCAACCAAAGAAGTTCTCTGTTGGCTCCAGGGTATCGGCAAAATTGGTAACACCAACCTTCAATACGCCCTTATTTACAGCATCACTGCCGGCGGAGCCGCCACAGCCGGCGATTACCACTGCAGCCATAGCAGTACACAAGCCCACACTGATGGCCTTCCAGATTTTCTTGGTTCTGAAAAAATTCATTTTTTTCATCCTTTCTGTATTCATATAACGAGGTGAAGATTTCCCCCTCCTCTTTAGGTGGGGGTGAAAACAAACTTCAACAGGTGGTGAGCATATCTCCCACCTCGTTGAAACGCTAATTGGAAGATTTTTCTTCTAAAGAAGAAAAATTTGAACAATGGCGTTATAAGATAATATTTATTAAGTCTGACGTGGATCCAAAATATCCCGCAGACTATCTCCCCAAAGGTTAAAGACGGCTACCACAATGAATATTGCCATGCCCGGATAAACCATGAGCCAGGGGGCCGTCTGGATATACTGGCGTCCCTCATTGAGCATCAGGCCCCACTCAGGCGTAGGTGGCTGGGCGCCAAAGCCCAGGAAGGACAGGCCGGCTATCTCCATCATCATGGTACCGATATCCATGGCGGCAGTAATAACCACCATAGGCAGGGTATTGGGCAAAATATGCTGCCAGATTATCATCTTGGTGCTGGTGCCACACAGCTGAGCAGCAGTAATAAAATCCTGATTGCGGATTTTCAGTACCAGACTGCGTACCAGACGGGCATATTTGGCCCAGCTTACTACACACAGGGCCAGAATGGTATTTATAACACTTCCCCCCATTATACCGGCAATGGCAATGGCCAACACGATACCCGGAAAGGACAGCATCATATCAGTAAACCGCATGAGCACCATTTCCACCTTGCCGCCAAAATAACCGGCCAGGGTTCCCACCAGGGTTCCCACCAGGGCCACCATTACCACCAGGCATATTGTCATAAACAAGGAGGTTTGGGTGCCGCAAATAATCCGGGACAGGGTATCACGGCCCATCTTGTCAGTGCCCAACAGGTGCTCGGCAGAAGGAGTCTGCAAGGCCAGCTTCATATCCCCCACCAATGGATCCTGGGGAGCCAGCCAGGGAGCAAAAATAGCCACCAATATAATGAGGATTACTAATGCGGAATAAACAGAAAACTGCCTATTGGCCTTCATTCTTGCCCACAGGCTGCTGTCAACATCTATATCAATTCCAACATGCACAGCATCTGCCTTTGAGGCATGGGCAAAGGATTTAACTACAGCCATTATCGTGCCTCCTTTTTCAACCGGGGGTCAAGCCATGAATATGACATATCTACCAACAAATTGATTACCATATAAACAATGGCAATCCAAAGAACAAAGCCCTCTATAAGGGGATAATCACGCATGGAGATGGCCCGTACAGCCATATTGCCAATGCCTGGCCAGGAGAATACCATCTCAATTACTGCCACACCGCCCAACAGCCAGCCGATGGACATACCCAGCAGGGTAATAAGGGGCAAAATGGCGTTAGGCAGCACATGCTTCCATAATATGGTGGTTTCTGACAGCCCCCGGGCCCGGGCCCCCACCACATAATCGTGGTTAAGCTCCTCCAATATTACGGTGCGCACCTGCCGCATGTACTTGGAGGACATATAAATGGCCAAGGTCAGGGCCGGCAGGACGATGCCCGCAGCCGTAACCTCAGACTGGGCAATGGGAAACAGCCGCAGCTTCAGGCCAAAAAAATACAGCAAGAGCAGCCCAATCCAAAAGCTGGGCATGGAAACCCCTATAAATGAGATGCCCCGCACTATATAATCCGGCAGCTTGTTGCGCTTCACCGCCGACCATATACCCAGGGGCAGGGATATTAAAAGAACGAAGATAATGGTTACTATGGCCAATAACAGCGTACCGGCAAACCCCTCCAGCAGCTTATCAGTCACCGGCTTCTTGGCAGAATAGGACATACCCATATCGCCATGGAGCACCCCACCGGCCCAATTGGCATACTGTACCAAAAATGGCTGATCCAGGCCCAAATCGTGGCGGGTCTGTTCCACCAGCTCGGCTGATACCACCGTATCGGCCGTCTCCAGCAGCATGGAAACCGGGTCTCCGGGAGCCAGCCAGGTCAGACAAAAGGTCAGAAAGCTGACCCCTATCAGGGTGCCCAGCATCTGCATAAGTCGTCCCAAAATTTTCTTCAAATTTAATCATCTCCTAAATTTTAAACATAAAAAAAGCCCATCTGCATGGGCAGAGGGGCACAAAAAACCAATCGGCATAACGACACAAGAAAAACGCCGATTAATTCAACCTCCCTGTCGCTCGCAGGTAAAAATGGTGAATGCTAACCAGGCAGTTCTTCTGGCTCCAGGTCATCATGAATGCTGTGCCTTCCCAAAGAAGCTTGTCCTTCTTCAGTGACTGGATAAAGCTGACTGCCTATCCTTACAGCATCACTCTCTGTAACAGTGGCGGGACCGCTCCGGCTTGTACCGGATTCCCTATTAAGTCTTGCGACACCTGATTCAATATATTAACTTGTGTACTGCGTAATAACCGTGAGTTATTATACCATCGGGGTATAAGGTTGTCAAATAAAACCAAATTCCAATATCAAAATAAACAGCCACCCGCCTAGCGGGTGGTTTTTCAGTTTCGGGCATAGCCCTTT
>NZ_CAMYWM010000077.1 GCF_947302755.1 uncultured Anaerovibrio sp. | reverse complement strand
AACAAGGGCTTATAGCCCTAGAGCAAACCACCCGTTTGACGGGTGGTCCTGATTTTAGGGAACAGGTGGTGGGGTCAGGCAGATTGCCTGTGGCAGCCGGCTGGCGACCTCTTCATCATGGGTAATAATCAGCAGGGCCTTATGGGCTTGGCTTGTGTGGCTTATGAGGCTGTCCAGCAGCATGGCCGCAGTTTGTTTGTCCAGTCCATCGGTGGGCTCGTCCAAAATCAGACACGGTGCGTCACTGGCCACGGCCAAAGCGGTCAGCAAGCGATTTCGTTGTCCGCCGGACAGGCGTTGGCCATTTTCCCCCAATGGTTCCTCCAGCTGCCGGGGAAAACGGCGAACTGTATCGGCCAGTTGGGCAATTTCCAATGCGGACCAGATTTTTTCCTCAGTAATATGGGGGTGAAGACGGGTAAAATTGTCTTTGATGGATTCCGCAAAGATATGACAGGGCTGCAGAGCGGCCGAAAAATATTTACGCAGCTCAGCGGCAGGCCATTGGGGGTAGTCGACCCCCATAAGCTGCAATTTACCGGTGGTTACGGGCCAGAATTTCAGTAAAAGCTGGGCCAGGGTGGTTTTTCCGCTGCCGCTGTCGCCCCGAATGGCCAGCATCCCCCGGGATGGTAGGGAAAAGGAAAGAGGGGTAAATACCGGCATACTAGGCAAGTGGGTAGAGACTAACGGTGGGGCAGAAGTCTCTGATATTGGCCCACTTTCGTTATAGGTAAAGGTTATTGCTTCGCCCTGCAGCAAGGTCTGCACCGTAGACTGCTCTTCCGACTTGGCCATATATGGCATCGGTGGTTCCTCCTGGGGAGCAGCAGCTTCGGCAATAAATACGCGCTGGGCGGCTTCCCGGCCTTTAGGTAGGAGAGCAGCGGCCTGGGCCAGCTCCCTGAATTCGCTGAACAGGCCCAGGGCCACCAGGCACCACACGGCTAACCAGCGGGGGACTATCAGGTGCAGCTCTACGGCGTTGATCAGCAGACCAATATACAGGATGAAGGCAAGGTGGCGAACCAGGGCCAGAAGCGCATCGATTTGGTCCTGGCGCAGCTGCAGGCGGCGATATGAACTGCCGTAGGCGGCTGCTGCCTGGTCAAGGCTGGTCAGAAAATTCTGCACTGAGCCGGAGGCGGCCAGCTCTTCATGGCCCTGGGCAAGGTCCAGCAATTTGTCCCGGTAATCGGCTTCAGCGGCGAATTCATTGGCGTCCCTGGTCATAAGGGCTGGGATAAGCAGATGTATACCAAAGAGAAACCACAGCAGACAGGCGGCCATGGGGGAAACCGATTGGAGGCACAGGGTCAGGCACAGAGTCAGAAGAGCCGTGTCGGCCACGGGCAGCAGACAGCGTATATACATATCCCGCAGGGTCACGGCATCCTGACTGAGCTGCTGGAGATAAAGGCTTTGGCGGGTAATACCGGTGGATAAGGGCAATTTTTGGCATACGGTATCATAAATCCGCAATTGCAGCTGTTCATAGGCTTTAAAGGCAATTTTGTGGGAGAAAAGACGCATAAGATAGCGGGCCGCCGCCCGGCTCAGGCCAAAGAACCGCACACAGGTTATACCGATGGTCAGGGCATACAGGGGCGGTTGTAGGGCGGCATAGCTGATAATCCAGGCGGCAGCCCCCATAAGACCGATGCCCGTAAGCCCCGCCAGGAACCCAATGGTTATCATGACCAGTATATTGGCCATGCCGGCCATGCAGATGAGTTTGTGTATTACAGCAAGATTATTCATGGTGCACCTCGATAGCTGTATCGGCCCATTGCCGAAGGGTCTGGTGATGGGAAATTACGATAATGGTTTTCCCCTTGGCAAACCGGCTGAGCAGCTGTAACAGCTCCTGCTCCTCCTCGGCCTCCAGACCGGCAGTGGGCTCGTCCAACAGGACCACCGGGCGGTTTTGGTAAAGGGCCCGGGCCAGGCCCAGGCGTTGCCGCTCTCCGTGGGAAAGCCCCTGTCCACCGGCTCCCAACGGGGTATTGGACGATAAATGAAGCCCCACGGCGTTAATAATATGGGTTATTTTACGACGCATTTCCTCTGTATACGCAGTTGTGGCAAATAGACAGATATTATCTGCCAGTGACCCTTGAAATACATGGGGGGATTGAGGAATATAAGTAATAAGCTTGTGCCTGCTGTCCGGGACAATTTTGCCCAGGTCCTTATCCTCCAGGAAGATATGGCCCGTCTGTGGGGTGAGCAAGCCGGCCACAAGCTTCAGCAGGGTGGATTTGCCCATACCGCTGGTGCCGTACAGGCAGGTGATGCTGCCGGCCGGAAACGCCAGGGACAGCTTGTCCAAGGTGGGCAGTGGGGCACCGGGATAGGTAAAGGAAATATTGCTGAGGAGGATTTTGGGCGGCAGGCGCAGGGTATCATGCTGCTCTGTTCCGGCTTGCCCATGCTGGTCCACTACCTGCTGGAGCTGGGCCCAGGCAGTCCGTACATCAATAATCCCGTGAAACACCATGCCGCTCTGCCGCAGGGGCTGATAAAATTCCGGCAGCAGGAGTAACAGGCAGAAGGCCCTCTGAAAGTCCATTTCGCCATATAGCAGTCTAAAGCCGATAGCAACGGCCAGAATAGCAATGGTCAGGGTCGTAATAAGCTCCAGGGCAAAGCTGGAGATAAAGGCCAGGCGCAATACCTTAAGGGAGGCCCGGGAAAACAGGTGGCCTAGGGCTGCTAAATGGGACTTTTGCTGGTTTTCCTGCCGGAATATTTTCAGACTGACCATACCTGCCAGGGTATCCTTAAAGGCAAAGGTCAGCTCCTCCAGCTGCTTCCACTGCTCCAATGTGGCACGCCTGGTCATTTGACCGATAAGCCATAGGAGGAGGGGGGCGATGGGCAGGGTGACCATCATTATAAGAGCTGACCAGGGGTCGAGATATAGTACGGTCATGAGAATTATTGGCAATGACAGGCTGATGGACAGAAGGGGCGGCGCAATAAGGGTGAATAGCTTGTCCATGGTCCCGACGCTGTCCAGGGCAAGAATTTGCAGGCGATGACCGGGGATAGACTGGTGACCTGCCCCCTGATGCAGGCGTTGACGAAGGGTTATTTGAAGCTGCCGGGAGCTGTTATGGAGTGCCTTGTTCAGGAAAAAGGTGAGCAGGGCCTTTACCAGCAAGAAAAATAACAGCAGTCCCAGGGAGACTGCTGTATGATGATAATCCTGATTAATGAACACATCACAAACCACCTGGCTCAGCTGCCAGGCTGTACCCAGAATACAGAATGAAATTAACAGCTGAAGCAGGCACGGGGCTATAAGTGCCTGCTTCGGGACAGGAAAGGCTTTAATATTCATGATGTGTATCAATTGTAATGCGATGTCTAAAGGTCCAATAGGTCCAGCCCTGGTAAATCAGTACTACCAGGACGAGACACAGGGCGGCCACGGTCATTATGGACAGGGTGTATTCAGAGGAGGCGGCATTGGTAATGGTCAGGCTCCAGTCCGGATTTAGGCTGGACACCATAAGCCGAGGGAACATGGTCAGGAAGAAGCCGGCCGTCAGCAGAATGATGCTTCCGCCGGTGGCGACAAAGGCCCGCTTCTCACGGTGGTGCAGCAGGTCCAGGGCACTGGCCAATAAAAGGACCGCCGCCAGAACGAACAACACGATTTCCAGGGAGTGGAATGACAGCAGGCCCTTGGTGATTGGCGCGATTATGAGGATTACCGCCAGAATAAAGGCACCAAGGCAGGCACGCAGGCCCGTGCGCCGGACAGTGGCACAAAGGGGTTCATTGTCCAGCTTCAGGGCCAAAAAATTTGCTCCATGGAAGGCAAAGAGACACAGGGTCATGAGGCCGCCAAGAATGGAATAGGGGCTCAGCAGGTCAAAGAATGTACCCTGATAAACCATGTTTTGCCCAATAGGGAGGCCCACCAGCAGGTCGGTCATGGCTACACCCCACAGGAAGGCCGGCACAGCTGAACCAAAGCATATGGCCTTGTCCCAGCCCTGCTGCCAGACCAGCGACTCATGGCAGTGGCGCAGCTCAAAGGCCGCTCCCCGCAGAATAAGGGCAATCAGCATTAAAAAGAGGGCCATGTAGAAGCTGCTGAACATGGTGGCGTATACGTGAGGGAAGGCCGCGAACATGGCACCGCCGGCCGTAATCATCCAGACCTCATTTCCATCCCATACCGGGGCAATGGTGGCCAGGATTTGGCTGCGTTCCGCCTCCTGCTTGGTCAGGAAGGGCATGAGCATACCCACGCCGTAGTCAAAGCCCTCCAGAAAGAAGAAGCCCGTAAAGAGTACCCCAATGAGGATAAACCACAGTACGTTATAATCCATCATAAAGCCCTCCCTTCATTATTGACGGTTTCAATGGTGGTTTGGCTGATAATACGGCAAATAACGTAGAACGCGATTATAGCCAAAATAAGGTATACAAGGGTAAAGCCGGTCATGGTGATGAATACCTCGCCAGTGGTCAGATTTGGCGATACGGCATCGGCAGTTTTCTGCAGGCCGACAACAATCCACGGCTGGCGTCCGGCCTCGGCGATAAACCAGCCTGCTGAGTTGGCCAAAAATGGCAGAGGCAGCAGAAGGGGGGTAAGGGCCAGGAAATATCTGAATTTGAATAGCCAATCCTGCTTTACCCATGCCAGCCCACCAATCAGAAAGGCCAGACCGGCGATGGCACTGCCGCAGGCGATCATCAGGCGGAAGCACCAGAAGAGTCCCATTACATCGGGAATGTAGTTGCCGGCACCGTATTGCTGCTCGGCAGCGGCCTGCAATTGATTTATACCCTGGACCGCTCCCTCCGGCTTGTTGTATAGCATAAAGGAAAACATTGCCGGAATAGTTATTTCACTGTCATTTTGCCGCTTTTCCTGATTTATGTCCGCCACCACGGCAAAGGGAGCCGGATCCTCAGTTTCCCACAGGGCCTCCATGCTGGACAGCTTCATTGGCTGGGCCTGGGCCAAATATTGGGTGTGCATGTGGCCTGTGCCCATGGCCCCCATTATACCCACTATCAGATAAATGGAGGTGGCCTTCAGCCCTTGGAGAAATACCTTCCGGGAGGCGTCATCAGTAGCGTATTTCCAGCTGCAGATAATCAGCAGAACAAAGCCTGCGGTAGCAATACCGGAAAATAGGGTGTGGCTCATTTCCCCCATTACATATGGATTGGTAACCAGGGCCGCAAAATCGGTCATTACAGCCCGACCGTTCTCGATGGCGTAGCCCACCGGATGCTGCATAAAGGAATTGGCCACCAATATCCAGAAGGCCGACAGGTTGCTGCCAATGGCCACCAGCCAGATACAGGCACAGTGGAGCTTCTCCGGCAGCTTGTCCCAGCCAAATACCCAAATGCCTATGAAGGTGGATTCCAGGAAGAAGGCCGTAAGGGCCTCCAGGGCCAGAGGTGCCCCGAAGATATCCCCCATAAAGCGGGAATATTCGGACCAGTTCATACCGAAGTGGAATTCCTGCACGATACCGGTTACTACCCCCATGGCAAAATTTACCAGAAAGATAGCCCCGAAGAACTTTATCAGCTTTTTGCAGGGCTCCTTCCAATGGGCCCGCCTGGTGGTAACATAGCAGGTTTCCAGCAGGGCCAGGAACAAGGTGAGTCCCAGGGTCACGGGAACAAACAGGAAATGATAGATAGTAGTGATGGCAAATTGCCAACGGGAAAGTAATACTATATCCATAAAACCACTCCTTTCACACAATGCAGTCATATGAACGAAATATTTATCTATATAGAATACTATCACATGTTGGCATTATTTTAAATGTATACATAATAAATTTTAAAGTATATAAAAAAGGAGCTGTGATGTTTCACAGCTCCCAAGGATTGTTTGGTTAAAAAATTTAAAGCATGTGGGCTCTCAGTTCCTCGCCGGAGAGGGGGCTAAGATATAAAAAATAATGTATGTATGTGCTAATTTGCTGGCAACTTTCATATATACCAATGGAAAGTATACGTCATAATTATTGTATAAATGTGAATAATATAAACTAATTGACACCTCTTTTTGTTTGATTTACAATAAACTAGTAAAAAAGTCTTAATTACGGGATGAGTGAAGACATAATTTGGGGGAGGTAAAACTTGTAATGACAACAAGGAAGTTAAAAACTGCAGTCGTATTGAGTATGTTGTCCATTGGTGTACTTACTTTGGGCAATTTCGATACGTGTAGTGCAGCCAATACGGTTACTATTGATAATGAGACCGTAGAGGAGGTTGTTTATGCTGAGTTGCTGGACACTGGAATTGCCGCTGATAATGTTGTTAATATTAAAAATGACAGCGTTATGAACGGTGAAGTTTACGGTGCTGGCTCTAAAGCGGGAGATGCTAACAAAAACACGGTAAATATCTCGGATAGTAAGACCAAGAACGATGTCTATGCTGGATATTCTTTTCATGGAAATGCGGCGGATAATCAGGTCAACGTTATTGGTAGCGAACTGAAGAATACCGGTGAAAAAGGGATTTACGGTGGCTATATCTGTGATAAGGGAAAGGTCAGCGGCAATACCATTACGGTTAAAAACAGCCGGGGAAGTGCCGATCTGCATGCTGGATTTGTAAAGGAATACAGTGCGGACAATACCGCAGAGGGAAATTCCATAGTAATGGAGAATTCCAAATTCTCAAGTTTTGTGGTTGGCGGCGGCATGGCAGACTCCAATGCGATTGGGAACTCAGTGAAAATCAGCAAATCCACATTGGAAGTGAATGACAGCGATGATGGTGTGTTATTTCACAGAAGCACCATTTTGGGGGGCTGGTCCAACCGGGGCGCGGTATCGGATAATGCCGTAACTATTGAAAAAGACAGTGAGATTGGTCACGATATAATGGGTGGTGTGGCCAACAAAGATAATACAAATTCCGTCACCAATAACTCCATAACCATAACGGATTCGAAACTATCCAGTTCCAAGGTGTTTGGTGGGCGTGGGGCCAATGTTTCCGGTAACAAGGTAACTATTACCAGTAGCAATGTAGGAAACATTGAGGCTGGTCCGCCAGTGGAGGTGGCTGGTGCATGGGCGGAATATTCCGATAGAAATGCCACAGAGAATAACGTAAGTATTGAAAACAGCATTGTGTTTGCGTATGCCTTTGGCGGTGGTTCCACCAGCGGGAACAGCACCAAAAATATCATCAATGTTTCCAATAGTGACGTACAGACCGTAACCGGTGGCTATTCCGGAAAGGAAATCGCTTCAGATAATTTTGATAAGTATATAAAATCAAAAATTCTTGGCACGGCCAATAATAATACTGTAAACATTACCAAGGGCATCGTCAGTGAAGATGTTAAGGGCGGAGCCTCCTGGTATTATGAGGTGGATGGTAATGGCGTAACTGGTCGTACCGCCGGCGGTGATGCCAATGGCAATACGGTAAATATAAAGGACAGTAATTATTTTGCTGCCGAGGTATATGGCGGTATTTCCGGCGGCAACAGCAAGGCCAGTGTGTCCAATAACGTGGTAAATATCACCAAAAGTACATTGGGTAAATCTGTTTATGGCGGATTGGTGAAGAGCCGCAGTGGTGAGGACGTGGCAAATAATAATGCTGTAACCATAATAGATTCCACCACGTTGGTTGGTAATGTATATGGAGCCAGTGCCTCGACGGTAGATGATAACTCTTTAACTGTAAAGAATTCCAAGTTGACAACTCAGAATTTATTTGGCGGTATGGGAAATATGGCTCAAGGAAATACTGTTACCTTGAACAAGGCTACCATAGTGGTGAATAATGCATATATCGCTGGTGAATTGGCTGGAGCGAAGACTACCAAAGAGGCGGTAGAGAACACTGTAAATATTGAAAATGGTAGTAGTGTTCCACTAACAACATATGGCGGATATTCTTATGGGAATACTTCAAAGAATGTTGTAAATGTTACTAGTAGTGATGTATCTGAAGTTGTAGGTGGTTATTCAGGAATAAGAGCCAATACTGCTGAATATGATGATGTCATTAATAGTAAGGTTGGCAATGCCACCGGAAATACTGTAACCGTTAATAAAAGTACAGTTGGTTCAATTACTGGTGGACAGTCTTGGTACCAGGAAATACTGAAGGATGGTAGCAATGGACGCTTAACTGGTGGCGATGTTACAGATAATGTTGTCAATATTGTTGATAGTACGATTCGTGGTGGAGTCGACGGCGGTACAACTGGAGCTGGTCAGGCGTCCAATAATGTTGTAGAAATTAGCGATAGTCAGGTAAGCTCACAGATATATGGCGGTTACACTTATGAAGGTGATGCTTTAAATAACATCGTTAATATCACAAATAGCAATGTAACAAGCTCTGAGGTATACGGTGGGTATTCATTTAAAAAAGGAAATGCCAGTGGAAATACAGTAAATATTTCTGGATGTACATTTTACAATGGGGCTTCTCCTCATATAGACGGTGGCAGAAGCTATGATGCTGATGCCAGTGATAATATTGTAACAATTAAGGATAGTGAGCTCGCTGTTCCTGTATATGGTGGCATAGGTGAAAAGAGGGCCATCGGCAATACTGTAAAAATTATTAACAGTAAAACAACAACAGCCACTGAATATAATATTAGCGATAGATTATATGGCGGAGAAGCAGAAACTGCCACTAATAATAGCGTAATCGTAGATAATAGTACCTTAGACAGCTTTATCAGAGGTGGTTCTTCATCTAATGGTACAGCTTCAGGAAATGTGGTTAGCATTATAAATGGTAGTACGATACTAAATGAGGTTCAGGGAGGTTATTCCTTTAATGGTAATGCCATCGATAATACCGTAAATATTCATAGCAGTCATGTTATTTCTTTAATAGGTGGTTATTCTGGCAGCGAAACGGCGGATGTTACTACCGGCAACTTATTAAATGTCTATGGTATGAACAGTACTGCCAGGGCCGTCAATAATTTCAGCTTTATGAACTTTTACGTGCCAGCCGATGCGGAAAATGGCAGTACATTACTGACCATTATTGACGGCGTTGATGCAACGGATTTAGCCAGTGTTAAGGAAGTAAAGGTGGGCGTTGATAAGGGTAATACTAAGCTGAAAACGGATGATGTGGTCAATCTTATTGCCAATGAAAAGGGCATAGAGAATTTTTCCGCCACCACCGGTAAAGTGGCCGAGTCGGATTATGTAGAATTTGATAGTAAAATTGGACTTAACAGCGATAGCACGGCTTTGATAGCCACTATTACCAATTCCCCTAATGACAGTGATTTCATTCGGGGTGGCAATGTGACTGAGAAATCCAAGTCAATGCCAGAGACTGCCGCAGCAGCTGTAAACTTGGTTAATTCCGGTGCCGATACGATTGCTGATCAGGCCATGGGGTGTGCAGCTGATGCTGTAAGTGCTCAAGGGGCTGCTGACAGTGGAATGGCTCCATTTGCCACTACTGGTGGCTCTTCCCAGCGATTAAATTCTGGTTCTCACGTGGATACCAAGGGTTGGGGCATCAGTGTAGGCTTTGCCAAGGAAGTTAAGAATGACAGTGGTAAGCTGCTTCTTGGTCCGGTATTCGAATATGGCCGGGCTAACTATGACTCCTATTTGGATAGTGGCTACCATGCTTCCGGTAGTACCCATTACTATGGCTTGGGCCTGATGGCTAAGCAAACCAACAATGATGGCTTGTACTATGAGGGCAGTTTGCGGTTTGGTAAGCTGTTTTCCGATTATGAGGCCGACAGCAGGACTGGTGGCAAGTATGATTCCTCCACCAAGTATTTTGGCTTACATGCCGGCCTTGGCAAGATTGTCCAGCTGGATGAGCAGTCCAGTCTTGATTTCTATGGTAAGTATTTCTTGACCCATACCTTTGGCTATGATACTACTATGCACGCCAATGGTCGGGAATACGCTATGCATTTTGGTGCTACAAATTCTAACCGTATCAAGCTGGGTACCAGATACAATTACAAGGTAAGCAAAGAGACTACTTTGTACACTGGTATTGCATGGCAGTACGAGTTCAGTGCGGACAACACCTGTACCATTGACGGTGCCAGCACTCCATCCCCAAGCATGAAGGGAAGTACCGGCTATTTGGAGCTGGGTATAAAGAATGAGCCAAACGACAAGTTTGAATGTGGTATTGGCATAACTGGTAGCGTGGGTAAAACTCAGGGTATCGGAGCTAATCTGAGCTTACTGTGGAAGTTCTAGAATTGCAATGAAATAATTAGGACATAAAGTCAGATTAAGGACTGGAAAACCAATGCCGTTTCATGATGGTAAGTTGCCAGTCCTTTTTACATGCGGAATTTAAAAAGCCGAACCCATATCCATAGGGATAAAGGTTCGGCCTTTTTGTTGAAAACCAATTTGCCTACAAGATAAATTGGCATTTAATATTTTCATTAAAATGGGCGGCATTATTCCACCTATTATTTAGATAGGAAACGGCCTCCCGATTACAAATAGGAGGCAGTCAGCAAATTAAAGCATGTGGGCTCTCAGTTCCTCGCCGGAGAGGGGGCTCAGGTAGGCAGGGGCAATATCGAACACGGTTTTGCAGCCTTTGGCACCCTCCTGATGGAGGCGGTTGATGGCCCGGGCATAGGCCACGATTACTGAGGCAGTGAATTCAGGATTGGAGTCCAGCTTCAGGCTGTATTCGATGACGTGCTTATGCTCGTTGTTCCAGCCGGTGGTACCGGTGCGGAATACAAAGCCGCCGTGGGGAATACCGCTGTGATTTTTCTGCAGCTCTTCCTCGGAAATGAAATGTACAGTGGTATCATAGTCGGAGAAGTAATTGGGCATTTCCTTGATTTCCTTTTCAATGGCTGCCTTATCTGCACCCTCCTCAGCTACCACGAAGCACTCCCGGGTGTGCTTCTGCCGGGTGGTAAGGTCAGGGTTTTCACCGGCGCGTACCGAAGCCAGGGCACTTTCAACGGGAATGGTATACTGCTTGCCGTTCTTCACGCCCTTTACCCGGCGGATAGCATCGGAATGTCCCTGGCTGACGCCCTTGCCCCAGAAGGTGTAGTCGTTACCATTGGGCAAAATAGCGTTGGCATACAGCCGGTTCAGGGAGAACATACCCGGATCCCAGCCGGCAGAAATAAGGGCAATGTGGCCGTTGGCCTTGGCTGCGGCATCTACATTGGCAAAATGCTCAGGAATGCGGGCATGGGTATCAAAGCTGTCAATAACGTTAAAATGCTTTGCCAGGGCCGGGGTCATTTCCGGCAGATCGGTGGCACTGCCCCCGCAAATAATCATTACATCGATTTTATCGGCAAATTGGTCCACATCCTTGGCGGATGCCACAGTGACGCCTGGGGTCTGAATTTTAACAGTGGAGGGATCGCGACGGGTAAATACCGCAACCAGCTCCATATCTCCGCTGTTTTTTACGGCACACTCAATACCACGGCCCAGATTGCCATAACCATAAATACCAATTTTCATGTGAAATCACCTCATTAAAATTCTATGCATGCTAAGTATACCACTTTCCATATTTATAACGCAATAGTTATATTATGTATACACAGTATATTTATTGCCCAATGTTGGTAAACTCCGTGCGAAATGATATTTTGCACCAGGCCTTTACACGAACACTGAGCTTCCACTGCACCGTAGGCTTGTGCTCACTAAGTGTTTGTAGTAAACTCCGTGCGAAATGATATTTTGCACCAGGCCCTTACAACGAAATCTACAGCTCATCTGCATCCTTTGGATTTGCTTCGCTAAGATTTCATAGTAAACCACATGCCTTGACGGCACCATTATGAACGAAACCACCTTCAGT
>NZ_CAMYWM010000076.1 GCF_947302755.1 uncultured Anaerovibrio sp. | reverse complement strand
ATCAGCTTGCGGGATTTTTCACTTAAATCTTCGGCAGTATAGCCTATCTTGGCCAAAAGGTCAGCAGACAAGCCAAAAAGCTTTCCCTTGGGCAGGGCTATTGTCAGATATTCCATATTATTTGAAGTCATAAGCGTTCCTCCACATGCCTATAATATTTTCATGCTTTATTTCATTAAAGTATTAACATGTTAATTATACTAACACATTACCTGATAACCGTCAATATATATTATACAGCTATTTTTGAAAATTGAGGTATTCATTTATCTAAAAAAATCAGCCCCCTGCCGAGGCAGAGGGCTTTAAATTAAACTGTGATACTACTTATCTTCTTCACTGGAATTAACCACAACTGCAACAGCACCATCACCGGTGATGTTAACGCAGGTACGGAACATATCCAGCACACGGTCAATGCCTGCTACCAAAGCAAGGCCCTCAAGAGGCAGACCAACGGATTGGAGAACCATGGCCAGCATGATAAGGCCGGCACCTGGAACACCGGCAGTACCAATGGATGCCAAGGTTCCGGTCAATACAACCATCATCATCTGCTCAAAGCCAAGTGGAACGCCGTATACGTTGGCGACGAACAGGGTACAAACACCCATGTAAAGTGCAGTACCATCCATGTTCAGGGTAGCACCCAGAGGAAGAACGAAGGAAGCAATCTCCCGCTTTACTCCCAGCTTCTCCTGACAGTTCTTCATGTTTACCGGCAGTGCAGCAGCTGAAGAACAAGTGGTAAAGGCAATCATCATCTGCTCAGACATACCCTTGAAGAAATCAATAGGGCTGTGGTTGCCAAATACCCTTGCCATTGTGGAATATACACCCACAGCATGAATAGCACAACCGATGGCAACACAGGCAATAACTGTCAGCAGCGGCAACAATACCTTTGGTCCGTTGGCGGAAACGACAGGAAGCAGTAAGCAGAACACACCGATAGGAGCCAGGTCCATTACGATGGCGATAACCTTGTAGCAAACCTCAGCACCAGCATCGAAGAACTTAATGAGAAGCTCCGCCCTCTCACCACCAACTTTAACGATACCCACACCGATAAACAATGCAAAAACGATGGTAGGCAGAATAGCTGCTTTAGCCATGGAATCAATCGGATTGGCCGGAATCATATCCAGGAGAACCTGCATGATATAAGGAGCTTCCTTAACCTTTGGCTGAGTGCCGGCAACAAAATCAGCCCCTACACCAGGACCAATTAGCCCAGCAATGGCAAAACCGATGGAAATGGCTATAGCGGTGGTAAAGAGATAAATAGCCACTGTCTTCAAACCAATACGGCCCAGCTTTTTGGTATCACCCAGGCTGGTAATACCTACTACCAGAGAGAAGAATACAACCGGCACAATCATCATCTTAATCAGATTGATAAACATGGTACCGATTGGTGCAATCCACCATTTAATAAATGGCAGACCTGCTTCACCGGCCATCAAACCGACAATTACGGAAAGAACCAGTGAAATAAAGATTTTTACCGATAAGTTCATTTTGAATACCCCTCCTTCTTAGATTTTATTAACCTATTTGTAGTATAGCATAAAATTATTATCTATTTCAACAATATTATGCTTTTTATATATGGATATATAAATAACATTTATTTGTTCTATACTTTTATATACATCGAACCCCACGCGAACGGGCACTAAGTCTCCCTCCTCTTGGGTGGGAAAAAGCCCCCATAGCGGTCAGTGTCAGCTGCTCAGCTAAGACCATGGTCTTGCTTTGCAGGACACTTTCCCATGGGACGTATTAACCAATAGGCTTTGCCTCTTGGATACGTCCGCAAAGCTCTGGATTAATTCAACTACATTCAGTGGGCGTATAAATCTCCTACTGAATAAGTCCCATTGAATAGCATTTTTTTAGCTTCTATTGTATAATAGCTTCGTCAGGAAAGGAGTTATGTCTATGGATTTGGAAATAATGGGCTTTCTCGCCTTATTTGGTTTTATAGGAGCATTTATTGATGCAGCCGTTGGCGGAGGCGGGCTCATTACTATCCCCGCCCTTATGTGGACCGGACTGCCGCCGGTTACAGTACTGGGTACCAACAAGGTAGCCGCTTCCATGGGCTCGGTTTTCAGCTTTCTCACCTTTATTCGGGCGGGAAAAATGGATATAGCCCTTATGAAAAGACTGTGCCCCCTTTCTCTTATCGGCTCATTTGCCGGTGTATTATTAGTTCAACACATGTCATCGGAATTCCTGCGTCCTCTCATAATTATTATGCTGGTTTTGGTTTTTCTTTATACCCTTTTCAAAAAGGATTGGGGCAAGGAGTCCAGACCGCAGACCATAACCGGCAAGAAAATGCTTTTGTGCCTTATCATGGCCTTTGCGTTAGGCTTTTATGATGGCTTTTTCGGCCCTGGTACCGGTTCATTTATCTTATTTGGTTTTATCATGCTTGGCTTTGATTTTATTTTTGCCACCGGCAACGCCAAGGCCATGAACTTTGCCAGCAATATAGCCGCAGCAGTTCTGTTTTCATGCTTTGGCAGTGTGGACTTCACCTATGCCATTCCCATGGGGGTATTCATGATACTCGGAGCCATCGCCGGCTCCAAGGTAGCCATCACTAAAGGCGTCAGCTACATCCGCCCCCTTTTCATCATCGTCACCGCCGTATTAATAGGAAAGCAGATTATGACAATGATTGAATAGGATATATTTAAATAAATAGACTGCGATAAAATTACACAACTTTATCGCAGTCTATTTTTATTTTACCTTATTTTCTTCAATAAGCCTTAGTTTTGCAACACGGCTCAATTGCTTTATGTGCCATTCACGGCTCATGGCTGTTTCCTTGTCCTTGCATTCCTCAAGGTAAACCAGCCTTACGGGAAGGCGGCATCTGGTATACTTGCTGGCCTTGCCGCTGTTATGGGTGGCGAGACGCTTCCCTATATCTGTTGTATAGCCTGTATACAGGGTGCCATCAGCACACTCCAATATGTAAGTAAATGCTCTCATTTAACTTACCTGCACATCCAAATAATTATTCGGCAGCCTTGATTTTAATGGTGTTAATAACCACCTCATGAACCGGGCGATCCTGGACGCCGGTCTGCACGTGGCCAATTTCCCGAACTACCTCCATGCCCTTTACCACCTTGCCAAAAACGGCATGATGACCATCCAGCCAAGGAGTGGCTGCCAGGGTAATAAAGAACTGGGAGCCGCCGGTATTAGGGCCGGCATTGGCCATGGACAGAATACCCTCACTGTCATGGCGGAGATCCTTGTGGAACTCATCCTTAATGGTGTAGCCTGGGCCGCCCATACCAGTACCCGTCGGGTCCCCCCCCTGAATCATGAAGCCGTCAATAACACGATGGAAAATGACCCCATTATAGAAGCCCTCTTCACATAATTTAATAAAGTTGCCGGTGGTATTGGGAGCCTTATCCTCGAACAGTTCAATCTCAAAGGTTCCCTTGTTGGTATCAAATACCGCAATACGATTTGCCATTTTTCCATTCTCTCCTTTTGATTTGTCTGAAGCCATACAGCCGGCACTCATAACGAGCAGCAGCAGCATAGCCAGAACTAAAATTTTCTTCATAAATACCTCCTTGGATTTACGGCTGCTTTGATAATATATTAAAGCCATAGTCTAGCAGTCTGGCACCTTCGTCAAATCTGGTGTCCGTATCCTCCGAATGAAGGATAATAACCAGAACCTCCTCATTCCCCCGCTGGGCCACTGCCATCAGGCACCCTCCTGCAGCATCGGTATAGCCGGTCTTGCCACCAATACAGCCCGGATAACTGGTCAGAAGGTCATTGGTGCTTTCGCAAAGCAGGCTTTCTCCCACAGGGGATACACTGTACAGCCTTTTTTCGGGAATTGCCACTAATTTTCTAAACTTGGGATTTTCCATGGCATAATGGGAAATCAGGGCCAAATCCTTGGCCGTGGAATAGTGCAATTTGGAAGTAAGGCCGTTGGCATTTTCAAAGTGGGTCTTATTCGCCCCTATCTCCTTGGCCTTGGCATTCATCTTCTGCCAAAACTGCCAGGCACTGCCATTGCCTACCGCCTCCGCCAGGGCAGAGGCCGCCACATTATCAGAAATCATTATCATCTGGGTCAGCATATCAAGCTGGCGCATGCTCTGGCCCGTATAGCAATAGGAATAGGGCTTTTGTCCTGCCCAGGGACTTACTGTAATAATCCGGTCATCCCGGTCATCCTCCAGCACCAGAATAGCCGTCATTATCTTGGTCAGGCTGGCCGGATGCTCACTTTTATCACCGTTTTTCTCATATAAAATTTTGCCGGTCTTGTTATCCATCACCACCACAGCATCGGCTGTTACCTTGGGGGCAGGCACCTTTACCCGCTGCTCCGGTGTATCCTTATCCCGGCCATATATGGCCCTGGCAAAATCGCCATGCACCACCGTTTTGGCCACAGCCATGGAGGCCACAACCGAAATCACCGACATGGACAGCAGTAAGACCGCTGCCAATACTGTCAGGTTAACTTTTTTCCTAAAAAACACGTTCATCACCTAAATTGACCAGCTAATCAACCGGTAAACCGCCATAATTAAATTTTTTAACTGGCTTTTCCTCTTCTTCTGCACCAGTTATCACAATACCCGGATCCTCCAAATCAAGATTGGTATAGGTCCAGCTTAAAAGATACCGCTGCTCCGGCTCCATTTCAATGAGCAGCTTTTCCCTGGCAACCTCCGGATTATAATAAACATAATAAATATTGCCATTCAGGTGCTTATGCTCCGCCTGGCCAAAGGCTCTGACAAGGCCAGCCCGGCTGGCACCATAGGTTACCCCATGGGGACCTACGTATTGGTGGCTCCTGCAAAACATCTCTACCACCCTTTTATCAGCAGCATCAACATATATCCTCTGATCCGCCGAATACGTATATCGGATAACGTGAACACCCCGAAGGTACATATCCGTATCAAAATCCGGTTCTCCCAGCTTTTTTACCATGGTCTCCACACTGTCCCCCAGGCGAAGTCCCTTGAAGGAAAAATCCTCAGCCTCAGCCCCAAAGGTCACGGCTGAAATCATCATCAACACCAGAAATATCAATATTCCTGCCCTGAGCTTCATACCCTTCATAAAATATATCACCTTACTTAGTCAAAGAAGTTCCCTTGTCCACCACCATATCAATCCATTCCTCGTGGAAGCCGGCATCCATCAGCACCTCTTCAAGGCTGGTAAGACGATGCTGGGTAAGAAACATGGAAACCCGTTCCCTTTCAATGGATTTTTCCATGTAGAAATCCTGTCCCTGGGAAGCCTCGTCAGGGAAAGCCACGGTGTATTCGTGATATTCATCGTCAGACATGGAATCCGGCAGGCTGCAGGAATGAGCCACATTTGCCTTCCAGGCCGGAGTCTGCTTTTCCAGAAGCTTCTTGGCTTCATATATAAGGGGCTGGGTTTTATCCCGATATTCCTGGAGAGCCTCCTCAACTGCCTTGGTATCCTGCAAAATTACTGCACAAATCAGATCCCGAAGGCTTTCTCTGGTGGAAAGATCAAACTGCAGCAAATAGCTGGACTCCGTAATACCATCCAGCCACCTCTGAAGACTATCCTTCATATACTTTTTGGCCTTGGCTGCCATCAGCTCATCCTGCATATGAAGCTCATGGCACAAATTGTAAATACGCTGTCCCGCCTCCTGGGAATTCACAATATCCTCCTTGGCGCATTCACTGCAAATACCTACTATATGATATGTAAAGGGCTGCTCCATCAGCTCCCAATTTGCCGGAAAATCCAGGCCCAATTCCTCATAAACCTGTTTCTGGGCCGCAATCCTGCTCTTGGAAAAATATGTAATACCATCATTGTCATTGCGGTACTTGACGGTAAACTCCCCCCTGCACCTTGGGCAATGATACATCTTATCCACCAGGCGAACCCCTACATACATCGCGTCGTTAGGCTTATAAAACCCATACGGCATAGCATCTATAAATGCGTAGTTATATACGCTCATCAAATTATCGGTAATTCTTGTCATGTCGATATCTGGCATTATTACTTTACACCTCAATTTAAAAATTCACTGAAATATTATACCCCAACTCTCGTAATTTTACCATAAACAAAAGATTAGAATACTTCAAATTTCATTTTTTTGTTACTCTAAAGATATTTTAATGAACATTATGATATAATTAATCAGGTAAATAATTTGAACTATAAGGGGCGATTGTAATGTTTAAATTTAAAAGGAAGCTTGCCAAAATCATTGCCACTACCATGCTGGTCGCCATGCCGGTATTTGCAGCATCACCATCCCAGGCTGATGCCAATTGGCTGAATGCGGCAATTAATGTGGGAATTGCCGGCTACCAAATGTCCGAGTACAACAAGCAGATAGATAAAATCAACAACACCGAGGAAGGCAGACAACAGCTGTATGCCCAGATGAGGGAAAAGCAGGGGGTAAATGAGGATCCGGTTCTTAACCAGCGGCTTGACAGTATCATGTCCAACCTGTCCAATGCCGTTGCCGTCAGTGATCCTTCCGTCAATGAAAAGCCATTTCTTTATTTCATAAACCCCAGCAACGACTTCAACGCTGCCTGCTCCCTGGGTCATGTAATGACTGTAAATGCAGGTATCTTCGATTTATTGCGTACTGATGATGAGGTGGCTGTTGTACTGGGCCATGAAATGAGCCATGGCATGAAGGACCATGTGGTAAAGGGCTTCAAAAAATCCGTACCTGTAACCCTTATTGCCACTGCCATAGCCTCCAATACCAACGGTGTTGGGGTGGCTATCACCAATTTGGTTGTGAACTACACGGAAAATGTGCATATCACCAAGCCAATGGAATGGGAAGCAGATAATATTGCCTTCCAGTATTTGGCTGATTCCAACTATAACCTGGGGGCCTGCCCTGCTGTATGGCAACGGGTAATCGACAAATCCGGCAGTGAAAAAATGACCGGTGATATTTTCTCCATGTCTGACCATCCGTCCCATGAGGAGCGCCTTAATAATTACATCAAAAAAATTAAGGAGTACAGTGGAAATAAAGTAGATATCAAGGGCAGCACCGTATATGTCAATGACAAGGAATTCATTACCCCGGCAGCCACTGATGAAATGTCCGAAAAGGTTCGTTCCTTCTATGTGGCCGGCAATCTGGCCCGGGCCTTCCACAACAACAACAGCAGTGAGGCCATTGCATACGACGGTACCGTTTACATTGGCAATCAGGGTATAATCACCTCCCTGAACACCGACGCCTCCGCCGAGGAAATTGCCAGCAAGCTGAACAGCATCAAATAAGCAAAAAAGCTGTGGCAAACAGGAAAACACCAAAAAGCCCTCGCAGGAGGTTCAATCCTGCGAGGGTTTTTAATATTCCTTGGAGGTGACACCCAGATTCGAACTGGGGAATAAAGGTTTTGCAGACCTTGGCCTTACCACTTGGCGATGTCACCAAAATAAAAAAATGGAGCGGAAAACGAGACTCGAACTCGCGACCCCCACCTTGGCAAGGTGATGCTCTACCAACTGAGCTATTTCCGCATATTTATAACGAGCTTTAAAAACAGAGATGTCACCAGATTAAAACTGGGAAGTAAAGGTTTATACATCCTTTGCCCTCTATCTCCCACGGTTAGATATTATAGCATTTATGCGTTTTTGTTGTCAATCGGTATTAATAAAAAAATATTCCCGCTATTGGGGCTGGCCAGGGTCTTTCCCCATTAAAGGGGGCCAATGCCGGGGGCACACAAAAATTCCCGCCAATCAGTCAGTGACCAATCAACGGGAATATTTTCCGGGCATATTCAAATAATAAATATCAGATTTCGTTGGCTGCCGGCTTGTTATTATGACCGGCCTTTTTGTTTTCCGCAATGTTACGCATAGTTACCCACAATGGGCTGGCAATAAAGATTGAGGAATAACAGCCGCTGAAGAAGCCGCACAGCAGGGCAAAGGCGAAATCCTTGGTGGTATCTCCACCGAACCAATACAGGGCAAAGGTGGTAAACAAGCATGTAAACACCGTGTAGAGGGAACGGGTCAAGGTCTGGTAAATACTGCGATTGGCCAGCTCATACAAATCTCCGCCCCGGCGGAAATGAAGCTTCAAATTCTCTCTGATACGGTCAAATATTACGATGGTATCATTGATGGAATAACCTACAATGGTCAGTACGGCAGCCACAAAGGAGCTGTCCACCTGCTTCTGGGTAAAGGAGAAAATACTCAATACCACCAGAATATCATGAACCAGAGCCAATACCGCCGATACGCCGAAGCGCCACTCAAACCGGTAGGATACATAAAAAATAATCAGTACCCAGGAAATCAGGGTGGCCATGAGAGCGTCCATTATGAGCTCCCCACCAATGGTAGCACCAACCTTTTCCTCACGAAGCACGGTATAGCTGCCCACATCCTCCCGCAGGCTGGCCATAACTGCCTTACGGTCATTTTCCTCCAGATCAATGGTACGAATCATCACGTCCTTGGAGGACTCCACATTGGTGGCATCACCGGACAACTGAATAGTGGCATTGTCCAGATTGTATTTTTTCAATGTGTTACGAATTTCCGGAAGGGTGACCTCCTTTTCAAATCGCATATCAATAATTGTACCACCGGTAAAATCGATACCAAAATTAAATCCGTTGGTAAACATACTGAAAATACCAGGAATAATAATCAGCAGGGAAATGGCGAACCAAATCTTGGAACGGCGCATTATATCAAAAGGAATTTTGACCTGCTGTTCAACATACTTCTTAGCCAAGCTTGGTCACCTCCTCCTTCTCCTTCCCCACATTGCTGATGCCGTAGCCATATATGGCCGGGTTTTTAAATAATTGGGCAGCAATCAGATTTTTACACATAAACTGGGTAAGGGTAATAGCGGTAAACATGGACAATACAACACCCAAGCCCAGGGTAATGGCAAAGCCCTTGATACTGCCTGTACCAAAGCAGAACAACACTGCAGAGGCAATAATAGTGGTAATGTTGGAGTCAAAAATTGTGGTGAAGGCCCGCTCGAAGCCGGCATCCATAGCCAGACGCATGGTCTTGCCGGTGCGGTATTCCTCCTTGAAATGCTCAAATATCAGCACGTTGGCATCCACCGCCATACCAATGGACAGAATAATACCAGCCACACCTGGCAGAGTCAGAGTTGCATCCAGCATCTTCAGGCTGAACAGCAGCAAAATTACATAGGCCATCAGGGCAATATCAGCAATAAAGCCTGGCAGGCGATAGAACAAAATCATAAACAGCACTACGGCACCAAGACCGATAGCAAAGGCATAAACGGATTTATCCTTGGAATCCTGGCCAAGGGAAGGACCTACGGTACGGGTCTCAATGATATTAACCTTAACCGGCAGGGAACCACTTCTAAGGAGAATAGCCAAATTGTGGGCCTCCTCCAGGGTCTTGTTACCGGTAATAACCGCCTTGCCTCCCATAATAGGCTCATTTACCCGGGGATTGGTGAGAACCTCGCCATCCAATAAGATAGCAATATTACGCCCCACATTTTTGGTGGTCAAATCAGCAAACTTGTCGCCGCCCTCCGGGCTGAATTCCAGCTCGACCAGATTTTGGCCCTGCTGGTCCGTCTGCTCACGGGCATCCTTTAAATCAGTACCGGTAAGAACGGTTTCACCCTTGTCATTCTTAAATTCCAGCATAGCGGTCTTACCGATAACCTGAATTGCCTTATCCGGATCCTTGATGCCTGGCAGCTCAATGATAATACGGCGTTCACCCTGACGCTGTACTATTGGCTCAGCCAAGCCCAATTCATTTACACGCTTCTCCATGATTCGCACTACACGATCCATGGCATCGCCATTTACCGGTGCTTCCGGAGTGTCCTCAGCTTCCAATACCACATGGGTACCACCCTGCAGGTCAAGGCCCTGTCTAATGGACTGTGCCAATGGTGAAACGAAGGCAAAGAACACGCCAACAGTGATGACAACAGCAGCCAGAAGCTTTAATAAACTATCCTGTCTCAACTACTTCCATCCTTCTTTCGACTATATTATTTGGAACATTTTATGATTCCATTATATGTAAGAAGATAATCCACAGAAATATCATGATCCATGACCTCTATATTGTCCATTAGCTGACAGCTGTAGGCCACGGCCACCAAAGCTCCATTGCGTATCTTTGGCAAAAATACATCATAATATCCTCCGCCCATGCCTATACGATGACCCTGTTTATCAAAGGCCGCCCCGGGAACTATAACCAAATCAATATCATCAGGCTTTACCTCATGATACTTATCTTGCCTTACAGTAGGTATATCCCAAAAGCCCGGTACCAGGTCATCCAAATTATTTACCAGGGCTGCTGTCATAATCCGTGAATCAGGCTCTGTAATATAAGGTATACAAAGCCGTTTTCCATCTGACAGTATCCGGTTCATAAGCTCCAAGGTATGGACCTCATCTTCTACAGATACATAACAAAAAATGCAGGAGGCATGCTTGTATAAATCAAGCTCGCAAAGCCTGTCAGATATACAGTGACTTTCTGCATTCCGAGCCTCATGACTCATGGCCCGTCGCTTTTTCAGGGCCATCCGCCTAAGCTCCTTTTTTACAAGGTTAAGGTCTTCGGCCATCATTCCTTATCCTTTCCTTCACTGGCTGAGTCCGGCTCAACAGTATTTTGCCCCTTAAGCTCCTCCTCAGTCATAAAGGCCGTAGCTATCATTGGCTTGGCTACCTCGATAACCACCCCATCAGCTACCTCCAGCATAACGGTATTGTCCTTTACCAGGTCCACCTTGCCGAAGATACCGCCGCGGGTTACCACCTTGGTACCGCGCCTAAGCTTTGATACCATTTCCTGCTGGCGTTCCTGCTGCTTCTTTTGTGGACGGTACAGCAGCACGTAAAAGAGAATAACCATCAGAATTATCGGTGCCGCATTACCAAGGCCAAATAACTCTTCCCCCATAATAATCCCTCCTTAATCTGCCTGCTTGGCAGAGTAATTGTATGAATCGAGGAAATTACGGCGGAATTCGCCAAAGCGTTCCTCAATAATCGACTGACGCATTTCATGCATAAACCGCTGCAGGAAACGGAGATTGTGCAGGGAAAGAAGCCGCAGGCCAAATATCTCATTGGCCCGAACCAAATGGCGAATATAGGCCCGGCTGAAATTACGGCAGGCATAGCAGTCGCAATCCTCCTCCAAAGGACGGAAATCACTGGTAAACTCCGCATTTTTCATAACCAGCCGGCCGGTGCGGGTCATGGCTGTACCATTTCTGGCCACCCGGGTAGGGAATACACAGTCAAACATATCAATACCATGCATAACCCCCTCCACCAGGCAATCTGGAGTGCCGACTCCCATGAGGTATCTCGGCTTATCCTTGGGCAACTGTCCCACCGTGTGGTCAAGCATTTCATACATAAGCTCCTTTGGCTCCCCAACGCTGAGACCGCCTACCGCGTACCCAGGGAAATCCATCTCCACCAGCTCATTTACGCTGCGGGTACGCAGGTCTTTATACATTCCTCCCTGGACAATACCGAACAAGCCCTGATGGGGACTGGTCATAACCTCCTTGCAGCGCTGGGCCCAACGGGTTGTTCTGGCTGTAGAGGTCTTGGCATATTCGTAATCAGCCGGATAAGGTATACACTCATCAAAGGCCATAACTATATCAGAGCCCAAATCCATCTGGACCTTCATGGACACCTCCGGTGACAGGAACTTCTTGGAGCCGTCAATGTGGGAGCGGAAGGTAACCCCCTCCTCAGTGATTTTGCGCAAATCACCAAGGCTGAATACCTGAAATCCACCACTATCCGTCAGAATAGCCCCATCCCAATTCATGAATTTATGAAGTCCTCCAGCCTCCCGGACCAGGTCGGAGCCGGGACGCAAAAAGAGATGATAGGTATTGCTGAGAATAATCCCTGCCCCCATATCATGCAGCTCCTCAGGAGATACTCCCTTTACCGACGCCTGTGTTCCCACCGGCATAAATATAGGTGTGGGAAAGCTGCCATGGGGCGTATGGATAATCCCCGCCCTAGCCCCTGTGGTAGGATCCTGCTTTATCAATTCGTAGGTTATAGCTGGCAAATAATCGCCTCGCTTTCTTTAATATTGAACGGATATTAATATACACCCTAACTGCATTATCATAACATAAAAAGACTGCCCTTTCAACAATCGAAAAGTATCCAAGTATTTACATTAGTTACTATTCACAGTTTTCAATAAAACTGTGGTTCATATACATAATATATTCTC
>NZ_CAMYWM010000075.1 GCF_947302755.1 uncultured Anaerovibrio sp. | reverse complement strand
CTTGTTTCCCCGGAAATTCTTGCCGTTGCGGTTGTTGTTGCCAAAGCCGCTGTTCTTAAAGTTATTATTCTTGTTGTTGTTCTTGTTGCGATCCTTACCATTGCGGATATGATCATTATGCTCCATACGGTCATTACGCTCCATACGATTATTTCTTTCGTTTTTATTACGGTCACTGCGACCGCCCTCGTTCATTACTGCTGCCTGATTGCCCATGTGTCCACCAGCCTTCTTGCCCTGCTGAGGACGGTTATCAAAACCGCCATTGCGATTGCGTTCAGAGCTGTTGCCCTGACCGCCGTTATTCTTCCGTTCCCCATTATTGCGGTTACGATCGAAATTGCGATTGTTGTGACTGCCATTGTTGTTCACCTGGCGTGGAGTACTGAAGCCGCTGTTTTTTCTGGCTGACTGCTCGTTATGCCTGGACTCGTGATTTTTCCGCTGTTCCGGCTTCTTATCTGTATGCTTCTCCCCAGCCCTGTCACGATGTTCCTTGCTCTCATGTGGCTCATGGGACTTTTCCGGCTGCTTGGCGGCTTGCTTTGGCTGTTCAGTATGCTTGACGGCCTTGGATGCGGGCTCAGCCTTTGGAGGCCGGTCCTCCTTTTTGGCCTTGTCACCCTGCTTCGGTGCCGAGGTTCCCTTCAATGAGTCCAGTACCAGCTTCTTTTCACTGTCACTTATGGAGCTTGAGTGTTTTTTGCCGGTAATATTGTTCCGCTCTAATATCTCAATAATCTGTTTATTGTCTGTGTTAATTTCTTTTGCAAATTCGTGTATTCTCATTAATCCACCCCCGAATGACTATCTGTCTTCAAAGAGTTTGGATAAAGCATCTGCAAAGCCCTTATCCAGTATGGCAGCCACTGCCCGAAAATCCTTTCCTATGCAGTGACCTAGTTCTTCTCTGTCAAATAGATAATATACGTTAATTCCTGCATTCTCTGCCATGTGCTGATAATTTTTTTTGGTTTCCTCTGCGGCATCCTGAGCCACAATCATCAGCAAGGCCTTCCGTCCTTGTAGTGCCTTGGTTACAGCGAAATCGCCGGACACCACCTTATTGGCCCGCTGGGCCATACTCAGCAGATTCAATATTTTTGTTTCGTTCATAATTTATTTAAAAAGCTGCTCACTCAGCTCGTCAAAAATGGCTTTATCCACCGTACATTTAAAGGAACGGTCGAAACGGTGTTCCTTCAGGGCCTTTTGGAAGCATGCCCTGTTATTGCATATATAAGCCCCCCGACCGGCCTTCTTGCCTGTGAGGTCTATAGAAAACTCCCCCTCCGGGCTGCGCACAATACGCACCAGCTCCTTCTTGGGATGCTGCTCCTGACAGCCTATGCAAAGTCTGGTAGGAATTTTTTTTACTGTTGCCATATCTGTCACCCCAGCTTTTCTTATTCTTCCTCAGAAGCAAACTCTTCGTCGGCGAAAACATCCAAGTCAATTTTCTCTGTATTTTCCTCATCCTCAAAGCCAAATTCCTCAGCCTGGGACTCACTCTTAATATCAATTTTCCAGCCGGTAAGCTTGGCGGCCAGACGGGCGTTCTGCCCCTCCTTGCCAATAGCCAGGGACAGCTGATAATCAGGAACTATTACCCGGGAGATTTTCTCCTCCTCATTAATGGCTACGGAGACTACCTTGGCCGGACTAAGGGCATTGGCAATCAGCTGTACCGGATCATCGCTCCACTTAACAATATCAATCTTTTCATTCCGGAGCTCATCAACGATAGCCTGAACCCTGTTACCCCGCGGTCCCACACAGGAGCCTACAGCATCAATATTGGCATCAGCCGCATATACGGCAATCTTGGAGCGCATCCCCGGCTCACGGGCCACGGACTTAATCTCCACATCACCGCTTTGAATTTCAGGTACCTCCAGCTCAAAGAGGCGCTTCAGCAGGCCTGGATGAGTACGGGACACCAAAACCTGCGGACCCTTGTTGGTATTCTTTACCTCGATAATCAGGGCCTTGATACGGTCATTTGGCGTGTACGTCTCATGGGGAATCTGCTCAGTGGCTCCCAGGATGGCCTCGGTTTTGCCAAGGTCAATATAAACGTTCCTGTTCTCTACCCGCTGTACCACGCCGGTAATAATATCATTGGCGCGATTTACGTATTCGCTGAAAATAATTCCTCTCTCAGCCTCGCGAATAGCCTGTACAACTACCTGCTTTGCGTTCTGGGCAGCAATGCGGCCAAAATTGGCCGGAGTAACCTCCTCCTCCAGGGTATCGCCTACTGCATAATCAGCTGATTTCTGCTGAGCCATGCCAAGGGAAATCTGGGTAACAGGATTTTCTACCTCCTCCACAACTTCCTTGATGGCGTATACATGATATTCGCCAGTCTGACGATCCAGACTTACACGGCAGTTGGCCTCATTGTTGTAATTTTTCTTATAGGCAGAGGCCAACGCCTTATCAATTGCATCGAACAAAATTTCCGGAGCAATCCCCTTTTCCTTCCCCAATACCTGAATTGCTTCCATAAAGCCTGTATCAGCCACTGCTTCAGACTTACTTTTCTTTAATTTGGTAGCCACTAAAAAACCTCCTAAAAATCTATGTGCAAACGAACCTGAGCAACATTTTCCATTGGAATTACCTGCTCGTCAATGGTCACATTATGGCCATCATAGCCCTTCAACACACCAACCAACACCTTATTGCCGTTCTGTGCGGCATACAGGGTAACATCCACCTTCTTGCCCTGCTCCCGCTTGAAGTCCTTATCCTTCTTCAATTCCCGGTCAAGGCCTGGAGAGGACACCTCCAGTATATAAGCCCCCTTTATAACATCCCGCTCATCCAGAATGTCACCCAGGCGGCCGCTTAGCTCCTGGCAATCATCAAGCTCAATGCCACCCTCTTTATCAATAAACACTCTAAGGTACCAATCCTTTTCCCGGACGTATTCCACACCAACCAATTCAAGTCCGGTACCCTCAAGAAGACCTTCAACAATTTGTTCCACAGTGTCTTCTATAAGTTTACTCATACACCTGCCCCCTTTGCTTAAATATTAATCTTAAACATAAGACAAAAGAGCGGGTTTGCACCCACTCTCTAGTAAATAGCATCAATATTTAAATTCATTTTACCACAACAATAGTTCTTTGTAAATACATTCTACAGTATTTTTTCCCGTGCAGTCAGCCACTGGATAATTTTATGCTTAATGACCAGCAGAGGTGAACGGAAAATCATCTTGGGCCCGCTGTACCTCATTATCTTCTGTATAATCTCCCGGCGATGGGGAGCATAGCAATGGGTTTTGCAGGCACTGCAAAAGCTTTTGTCTTCCATCCGGGGGCAGGCAGCCAGCCGCTTTTCCACATAATCCAGGAGCTCCTGACAGGAGGGACATAGCTTAATCCCATCGGTTTTATGGATATCACGGCAATAAATGCCAATCATTTCAGTCACAGTGTCCAGTTCTTGCTTCCGTTTATGCTCCAGCTTATCCATACTGCACCTCCTATGACTAAATTATTGACTCCGGGCTGCGGGGTAGCTTATCTGCTGTTGAGGGACAAAATCTGACTTAATTCAGACAGAGCTAAAATTTTCACCTGAACAGATCCTCATATTACTTCATCCACCTGTTGTATTATATTTTACCCTAATTCGGGGAATATGTTTAGACATAGAGGACATTTCTAACTGAAGTTTAATCTTTTAATCCTATCTTAATAATTCCCTGCCAAAAATAATATTAAAATAAGACTTATTCAGCGGGAGATTTATCCGATGCTGTCGGGTGCTTTCCCCCACCTAAGAGGGGGAGACTTGGCCCCTGTTAGCGTAGGGTTCAAGCTAAATCAGGAGAGAGCTTCTCGCTCCCTCCTGACAGGCTTTCCTATTATTGATGCATGCCCCATTATTGATGCATGCCACGAATTACCCGGTCGTAATCCCTGTCATCAAAAATTCTTGGACGCAGCTGATTAAAATCAGGATTAATAATACTTTTGGCGGGGTCAAAATCCGCAGTATAAATATCCGCAATATCCAATACGGTATGAATCATATCATCGGTCATGTATGGATTTTGTATAGCCTCCTGAATCATGGACCACTTTTCCGGATGATTTTGTTTAAATTTCTCAGAGGCCCACATAATAAGGGGAACCTCTATCATATGGCGGCTTGGATTTTCCTCGATATGGCCGTTGACTCCCCCTTCATCATATACCGCCTCACCATGGTCAGGCAGATATATGACGATGGTATCAGAATTTGTCTCCCGGAATTTATCGATGATACCGCTGACGATATAGTCATTATAGAACAGGGCGTTGTCATATTGGGCAATAACCTGCTTTTGCTCATCATTGAAGCCTGGCAGCCTGATATTGGTCTCGTTGAATTTGGCAAATTCAAAGGGATACCGATTGTAATAGGCCAAATGAGCCCCCATAAGATGTATCACAAAAAAATTCCTGGTGCTGTCCCCGATACCGGCAATGGCATTGTCCACCAATGGGAACAGCTCGCCATCCACCCGGCCCTCGTCCTCCTTGGAATCCCGTATCTGAGTATAGTGACTTACGCTACTGTGGGCCGCATAAATCTGGGCCACGTTGCCCCAAATACCGGAGCTTTCCTGGTTGGACAGCCAGTGGGTCTTGTACCCTGCCGCATTCATAATATCAATCAAATTATTGTATTCATACCACGGCTTATCCGACTCGTGGTCACAGAAGGTAAAAATCTTGCTCAGGGAGGCTACAGTGGTAGAATGGGCACTGACCACATCCTTAAAGAAAACGATTTCCCCCTTTTTAAACAGCTCATCCAGATTGGGGGTGTTTTCCATTGGATAACCGTAAAGGTGCATGTGATTGCGGTTGGTGGATTCCCCCAGAATAAATACAATATTGGTGATATGCCCATCATTCCGGGTAAGATGAATATCCACATCCAGCTTGGCCTGCAGCTCATGATAGGCCACATGATTTCTCCAGGCGGTGCTGGTGGCCCCCATAAGCCGGGTCAGGGGGGTAAGATTATCCCCCCCAAACATAATACCCGGATAGGCACAGCACATATAAATGGAATAGGCCATGGAAAGGGTCATAACAATTCCGGCAATAACCCTCTTGGATATGTCATCGGCTTCCAGCTTGTGCCAGGGTCTGTATTTCACCAGATAATACAATACGCAAATAATGACAAGGGCCAACAGCCCCCCATTCAGCCCCACGAAGGTGTTTAAAAATTCCGCGGACTCCTTGGGATTGGTTTCAAACAGGGAATTTATGGTACCCACTCCGGTCAGGGCCCCATATTGATATAAGACAAAGGCTTCAATGACGAAGGCGGCAAAGAGCATACCGCCCAAAATACACCGGATTATTTTACTGGCCCTTGGCACAAACAGCCAACGGGTAATAAAGGTCACAAAGAGAGCTGCCAGCAAGCCCGTGAAGGCCATGGACATGACCAAATCCGTTTTCCCCATCATGCCCCACTTGATCACCTGGGTCGAACAGCTTAACAACCAAAAAATCATAAAGCAGCCAAAATCCTGGCGCACCAAATCGGCCACACCCTGCAAAAATGTGGCTATCCTATCTGAAAAGCAGTGATTTTCCACCTGTTGCTCCTCCAATCACAATTGATCCATCATGCGATGAGTCTGGGGAATAATTCGTACATCCCCAAGAACCTCCAAAGCCTGCTGCTGCAGCTCCAGCATTTGCTCCGGCAAGGCTCCCTTCACCCCATTAAGGGGTGTAACCGGCTGTAAAATAAGCAATATCCCCGGGTCAGCCTCTGCCACCAGCTCCAGAGCCCGCTGAAAATCCCCCATATGGATATCGCCGGACACCACCAGCTTTACGTAAGCATCCTTTTTCCTGGCAATTTCCAAAAAACGTCTATGCTCCTCCCAGTGTTCCTCACCGGTGGCCTGGGGCAGCTTTATATCCATGCTGATAATATCCACCATATCAATAATCCTGGCCAATCGGTCAGGCAATGTTCCATTGGTCTCCAGCATCACCCTGGCATTAACCATGGGCAGCAGCTCCTGCAAAAAAGGGGAATGCAGCAATGGCTCCCCGCCGGTGAGGCTAATGGCCTGATGGGGCAGCTCCATGAGGAAACGGTTGATATACGCCGCCACCTCAGTTGGCTCCAATGGATTGATAACATCAGAAAATTTTCGCGAGCCGGGAAAGGTTTCCACCCTGCACAGAGGATGGGTGCCTGCCTGATTTTCTGTATCGCAATATTTACAATTTAAATTACAGCCCTCAAACCGCACAAAAAGCTGGCGGCAGCCTACATAGCGGCCCTCTCCCTGTACCGAGGAAAAAATTTCAATAAGATTTGCGTTCATATCCCAATACCTTAATCTAAAGAATATATTACGGAAGATTTAGGGGACTCCCAGACCTGAATATGCTTCAGACGAACATTATTGTTAAAGAATTCTGCCCTGGCCATTTCCTCATAAATGTATTGGGCCAAATGCTCCGCCGTAGGGTTATGCCCATCAGCAAATGCCGGCAATTCATTAAGATATTGATGGTCAAGGGCTTCCAGCAGCTCCCGGAGCCGGCCCTTTACCACCTTAAAATCCACCAGCATACCTAATTTATCCAGTCTCTCACCCACCACAGCTGCTTCCACCGTCCAGCTGTGACCGTGCAGGCGATCGCATTTTCCATTATAGCCGGCCACCCGATGGGCCGCTTCAAATTCGGCACTTACATGTATTTCAAACATAAAGCTCCATCCTCCAACATAAAAGGGAACCCCTTCATTGCCAATGCAGCTGAAGGGGTAAATCGCATCATTTTCGACCGCTGATAAACTGGTCGTAGCTTACTGCCTGAGTATGCTTGGTATGCGCCCATTCATGCTCGTTGCGATGAATGAACCCAAGGAATACAATGGGCAGCCAGGAATAAATAAACACCTGATATAGGGGTATATACAGCCAGGCCTTCCACTTGGCCTTCATCTTTATGAGAATAATCATTGGCAGCAAATACTGGATAATGGTTATGGCCGTCATAAGATGATTTGGCATAAAGGCATAAATACTGGTATAAATCTGCTGACCGTAAAGCTGCTGAATATAGCCCATCAATATAAAGAAGGCGGTGAACATCAGAAAATAGGGCTGAATAAGGTACAGACAGCCATCCAGAATAGGAATGCTACGCTGCTTGATGCCTTCCTTCAGCAATTTAGGAATAAACCGGTGGGCCACATCAAACTGGCCCTGGGCCCAACGCTTTCTCTGATACCAGGATTGCATGAAGGTCAGTGGCTTTTCATCGTAGATAATGGCATCCACTGCCCAGGTGGTCTTAATCCCCTCCACCAGGGACTTCATGGTAAATTCCATATCCTCAACCAGGCAGTTGGCCCGCCAGCCGTGACGCTTCAGCACCTCAGTGGTAATACACATACCGGTACCGCCCAGCACTGCCGACAGACCCAAATTGGTCTTGGCCTGATGAATAAGGTAGTCAATAACCCAGAAGGACAGGGCAAAGGTGGCAGAAACCCAGGAATCATACGGGTTCTTGGCATCCAAAAAGCCCTGAACAATCTTGGCCCCCTTTACCAGATGATGATTCATTTCAATGAGGAAACGGGGATGAACCAAATTATCGGCATCGAAAATACATACCGCATCATATGGCTTCTCCATATCCTTCTCCATATCAAAGAGCTTGGCAAACATCCAGTCCAGGGCATAGCCCTTGGTTTTACGCTCCGGGTCAAACCGCTCACAGACAATGGCCCCGGCCTCCCGGGAAACCTTGGCCGTATCGTCGGTACAATTATCGGCAATAACGTAAATATCATATAATTCCTTCGGATAATCCAGCTCCTGAAGATTTTTGACAAGATGAGCCACTACGGCCTGTTCATTATGGGCCGCAATCAGGCAGGCAAACTTTTTTTCTGGTGTTGTGACCTTTTTTTCTCTAAATACCACCAACCCAAAAAATCCAATAATAAAGAAATAAATAGTGAAACAGAACAGGAAAATCTGGAGTGGAATCATTATTATATCAAGCGGAAAAAACATTAAATTTCTTCTCCTTTAGACAGCATATATTAACCGGCTCAATGATTGCCGGAAAGCAGATTAATACTGTGATTTACAATACCAAAAATCGCATATGCTGCAAAAATACCAAAGAGAACAGCATAACCAATCCCGTCAATGCCCAGCCAAAGAATGGCCACAAACACAGCCGCTGCAATAAGCTTGGCCACCAAATTCATCTTTTCCCCATCTCCCTTGAAATCAGGATAATGGACGGTGCTGACCATCAGGTAGGCCACCACCATAACAATGACAGGATATGCGTAAGATATTTCATCCAGATTGTAACCAATAGCATTAATAAGCAAGGTGGAGGTGGCAATAAGACAACCACCGGCTGGAATAGCCAGTCCCATAAAATAGCCGTGAACCACTGTGGTATTCACATTGAACCTGGCCAGGCGCCACATGCCGCACAGGGCAAAGAAAATGGCTGCCACCCAGCCCAGCAGACCAAATTCGGCCAGCTGAAGCTTGTAGGCCAGCATGGCCGGAGCCGCACCGAAGGATACCAAATCGCACAGGGAGTCCATCTCCTTGCCCAATTCACTGCTTACCCCCAGGGCCCGGGCCGTACGTCCATCCAAGCCATCCGCTACCAAGGCCAACAAAATACATACGGCACCAGCCGTCAAATTACCGTTAAATGTGCACAAAATAGAAATCATGCCAAAAACAAGATTACTGGAAGTAAACGCATTAGGAATTACAGCTTTGCTCATTAGTCCTTAATCCTCCCCACTATTGACTCTCCTCCATGAACCTTGTCACCCTTCTTCATAAGAACCTCAACATTCTTAGGTACAACTATCTCAGTACATGAAGCAAATTTTATAAGGCCATACACATCGCCCTTATCCATTTTGTCGTCCAGGGTAACCCAGGATACAATGCGACGGGCCAAAATGCCGGCTATCTGGGTTACAGTAACCTTCAGCCGATCGTTTTCAATACCGATCATGTGACGCTCATTTTCAAACCCTACCTCATCCTTATAGGCCGGCTTAAACCGCCCACACACGTATTTCTGGGTCTTTATTTCCCCGGCAATAGGACTGCGGTTAACGTGAACGCTAAAAATGGACAGAAAGATAACAACCTTGGTTCCGGGCCCCTTAAGGAAATCATCGTATTCCACCTCCACAACGTCCTGTACAGTACCGTCGGCAGGGGAAACAATCAGGTCTTCATCCATGGGAATTACCCGGTCCGGGTTGCGGAAAAAATATGTAAAGTATGCTGCCAGAACAAGGGGTACAACCGCCCCTACAGGGCCAAGCAGCAGCCCTAATACAGCAGCAACAGCCAATGCGCCGAAAATGAATACGTATCCTTCTCTTACTATATGGAACTTCCCCAAAAGCTGCACCTCCTGAAACATATTCTATGAGAAAAATCGCTTTAAACTGGAAATATTATACAGCTATTGATAATATTTTGCCACCGCAAAATATTATTAACAGCCTTATTGAAAAATCTATTTTTTACTTCCCATAACCTTCAGGACAAATTTTGGCAATGCCATAAGGCGCCCGATACGGCTTGGCTGCTTCAAACCGCGGAACAGCCACTCCAGCTTGGCCCGCTGCATCCACAGGGGAGCCCGCTGCATCACCCCGGCCATTACGTCAAAGGAACCGCCTACACCGATGGAAACCGGAACCTGCAGCTCCTGCAGATGTTTGTAAAGCCATTTTTCCTGCTTGGGCACGCCCAGGGCCACAAATAAAATATCCGGCCTGGCCGCCTTTATGTTGGTAATAATCTGGGGCTCGTCATCAGCTGTGAAAAAGCCATTGCGGGTTCCTACTATATTTATACCCGGATACCATTCCTCAGCCTTGGCCTTGGCCATATCTGCCACTCCCGGGGCCGAGCCGAAGAAATATATCCGCTGTCCCTTGGCCGGGGCCAGCTTCATCAGCTCCTGGGCCAAATCATAGCCCGCCACCCGTTCCGGCATGGGATGACCCAAATAGCCGGCCGCCCACACCGTACCGGCACCATCCGGTACCACCAAATCAGCGGCATTAAGGATCATTCTTAATTCCTCATCATAGGTAGCCCGCATAATCATTTCCGCGTTGGCAGTGGCAATAAGGGTACTTTTCCCCTGCTCCACAAAGGACTCCACCCGCTCTACCGCCTGGGCCATAGTAGGGGAATCCACCTTTACCCCAAGGATTTCAACCTTATCAAAAGACATTACTTGCCTCCTAAATTCAAAAATACAAACTTCATTGTAACACAAAAATATACAGAAGGCTATACCAAACAATAAAAGGGACCGATTCAACCAGTCCCTTTTACATATTTATTCAACTAAAATAATCAGTCTTCCTTGACCTTTTTCTTAACGTGGGTACGGATGGACAGCTCCTTAAGCTGCTTCTCATCTACCTCGGAAGGTGCCTGGCTCATTACGTCAGACGCACTCTGGGTCTTAGGGAAGGCAATAACATCCCGGATGGACTTTCTCTTGGCCATAAGCATAACCAGACGGTCAAGACCAAAGGCCAATCCGCCATGAGGTGGTGCACCGTACTTGAAGGCATCCAGCATAAAGCCAAACTTCTCATGGGCAGCCTCCGGAGTAAGACCGATGGCCTCAAATACCTTCTCCTGCAGGTCACCCTGATAAATACGGAGAGAACCGCCACCGATTTCCACGCCGTTCAGCACCATATCATAAGCAATGGCCTTAACCCTGCCAGGGTCAGTGGTAAGATACTGAACATCCTCATCACGTGGTGCAGTGAATGGATGATGCATAGCCTTCCACCGCTTATCCTCTTCACTGTATTCAAACATAGGGAAGTCAACCACCCACAGGAAGCTCAGCTTGTCCGGGTCAATAAGGCCACGGCGACGGGCCATTTCAAGACGCAGCTCACCAAGAGCCTGAGCCACTACCAATGGCTTGTCAGCAATAACCAGCAGCAAATCGCCGGTCTTGGCCCCGGTAGCCTTCTTGATTTCCTCAAAGGTTTCATCGGAATAGAATTTCTTAAATGGAGACTTAACCCCCTCTTCGGTGTACTGAATCCAGGCCAAGCCCTTGGCCCCATAGCCCTGTACATACTGAACAAGACCATCCAGCTCACGACGAGGAATGTTGGCATAATCCTCTACATTAATAACCTTAACCTGGCCACCGTTCTCCAGAACAGAAGCAAATACCTTGAAGTCAGAGCCCTTAACGTACTCGGAAATATCCATGAGCTCCATGCCAAAACGAAGATCTGGCTTATCAGAGCCGTAACGCTCCATTGCCTCATCCCATGTCATGCGCAGGAACGGCGTAGGAATTTTTGTATCAAGGGCCTTCTCGAAGATCTCACCCATCATACCTTCCATCATAGTGAGGATGGTCTCCTGGTCGATGAAGGACATCTCAATATCCAGCTGAGTGAACTCTGGCTGACGGTCAGCCCGCAGGTCCTCATCACGGAAGCAGCGAACAATCTGGAAATACTTCTCAAAGCCGGACAGCATGAGAATCTGCTTGTAAATCTGCGGCGACTGGGGCAAAGCGTAGAACTCACCTGGATTCAAACGGCTTGGTACCAGGAAGTCACGGGCACCCTCTGGAGTGGACTTGCACAGCATTGGGGTCTCAATCTCCAAAAAGCCATTTCTATCGAAATAATCACGCATAATCTTGGTTACCCGATGACGGAGCATCAGGCACTTCTGCATCTCCGGACGGCGCAGGTCCAGATAACGATACTTCAGGCGAAGCATTTCATCTACCTCAATACCATCCTGAATGTAGAATGGTGGGGTCTTGGCCTTGTTCAGAATACGCAGCTCCTTAACCACAACCTCGATTTCGCCGGTGGCCATATTAGGATTAATGGTATCCTCACTGCGGGCCCGCACATCGCCCCGTACAGCCAGAACGAACTCGCTGCGGATGGTCTCAGCCTTGTGGAAGGCCTCCTCACCAATAGCCGCCTCATCAAATACAATCTGAACCAGGCCGGAACGGTCACGGAAATCAATAAAAATCAAACCACCGTGGTCACGGCGACGGGACGCCCAACCACAGAGTACTACCTCGCTGCCTACATTGTCCTTGCGCAGCTCACCACAATGATGAGAACGCTTCAAGCCTTCTAAAGAATCCATTTAATCTTTCACCTCATATAATTTTTTTGGGTACTATTTATTTTAACCTACTGATAAGCTCATTTACAGGAACCTGTTCCTGCTCGCTGCCAGCCATATCCCGAAGCATTACCACGCCCTGGGCCAGCTCATCCTCCCCCATAATGGCGGCGAATTTTGCCCCCAGCTTGTTGGCCTGCTTCATCTGGGCCTTCATACTGCGTCCGGCGTAATCAACGGCGGCACTGAAGCCTGCATCCCGAAGCTCCATAACCAGCTTAAAGGCCTCCTCCTGGGCCGCCTCACCCAGA